>VGSW01000302.1 GCA_016874915.1 Deltaproteobacteria bacterium | reverse complement strand
GTCGGGGATCGCGTGTACGAATCATCTTTTTGCCATTAACCCGTTGATTTTTCACCGAATTATGCCATAAAAAGCAACGCCCGACAAGAAAAAAATACCATAATCTTAAATTATTTCAAATAATTAACAATAAGCGACTTTTTACGAATCCATCAACCTTGAACTTTGAACTTTTCTAAGCAGACATTATTTGAGCAAAGTAGGACGGTAACATCTCCATGACCGCTACCATTCCTAAAGCCCCCAGACCCCTTCCCTCCGTCCATCTGCTGGGCGCCGGGACGCCCATGTGCGCCGGGTGCGGGGGGTTGGAAGTGCTCCATGAAGTGTATGACATCCTGGGGACGAAGACCGTGTTCGTCAATGCCGCGGGGTGTTTGACGCTCCTGGCCACCTATCCCTTCACCCCCTTCCGGGGTTCCTGGCTCTATACCGCCATGGCTTCCGCCCCGGCCGGGGCCCAGGGGGTGCGGGACGCCCTTGATTTACTCCTCGCGAAAGGCCGCATGGGCCCGGAAGAGGACCTGGAGGTGGTGGTCCTCACCGGGGACGGCGCGGCCTACGGCATGGGGCTCTCCGCCACCTCCAGCGCCATGGAGCGGGGCCTCAATTTTCTCTACCTCTGCTATGACAACGAGGGCTTCGGGAACACCGGCCAGCAGTACTCGGAGGCCACCCCCCACGCGGCCCGGACCGCCACCAGCCTCAGCCGGGCTGGTTTTACCGGTTACAAAAAAGACCTTTTCGCCATCTGGACCGCGCACCGCCCGGTCTACGCGGCCACCGCCGCGGGCGCCGAACCCCTGGACCTGGCCCGGAAGATCGAGAAGGCCAAGAATCTCAAAGGCCCGCGCCTCATCCTCACCCTGGCCCCCTGCCCCCCGGGCTGGGACTTCGACCCCCAAGAAACGGTGCAGATCGGCCGGCTGGCGGTCAAAACCGGCATCTGGCCCCTCAAGGAATATGTGGACGGCCAGGTGGTCCATACCAAAATCCCCCACCCCCGCCTGCCGGTGGAAGAATACCTGAAGCGGCAGGGCCGCTTCGCCCACCTGTTTCAACCTGAACGCAACAACGCCCTTATCCAAGAAATCCAGGCCAACATGGACGCCTACTGGGCCGGGGTGATCTGAATTTCCATCGTTGAATTTCTAAACCAATCCGCCCGAGGTGTCGTACAAGAAAGCCTGAAGATGCCAGGTCATACCGTTTTCGGTTTTCGGTTTTCAGTTTTCGGTTAAAAGAAATTGTATTATCAATAAGTCAGCCATAGAATTTGTTGCATCTGAAACTGAACTTGGCATCACTTGCCCATATCCGCATCTGTCTCCTTGGCAAGATATTGGTGAAATACAAAAAGGCAGGGATTTTATCCCCTGCCTTTGTTGTTTTTCACTGAAAACTGAAAACTAAAAACTGGGTAATGACCCTTTAATGGTTGATAAATAATTTCGTAGACATTAATTCTCGCAGCGACCAGACATGACCTGACAAGCCGGCCGCCATGGCTGGTGTTCTGGATTGCCACCTTCTTGGGGTACTGTTG
>VGSW01000301.1 GCA_016874915.1 Deltaproteobacteria bacterium | reverse complement strand
CCTGTTGGCCAAGGTCCTGCAGAGGCTGCTGCTGGGGGCGGACCTTCCCTTCGAAGACCCGGAGGTGCGGCAGGCCTACCTGGATTTCCTGATCCTGGCCCGGGAAAAGGGCGAAAAAAATCTCGGCCTGTAATTTTTTGGCTTTTTACAAATATGGAAGAAGTTTTTTACAAAAAGGTCATATCCCCACTTGACCCTACTAAACGGGAAGTACGGGATACGGTTTCCCACCTAGGTCCCACTTCGATAACCCCAAAACCGGCCGGGCCGTTAGAAACCGGCAACCCCACACCATCTCTACGTTTTATGGGGTTAGTGTCCGGGCGTAACCGGGCGATCACGATCCCACCTTACTACTATTATGCGTTTTTAAAATACCTCCCAAAGCCTGCCAGAAGCCGCATACGGAAATCGCCCCGGCGAAGCTCTGTGACGGCTTTGGCATACTGGGTGCTACCGTGACCATGTCCCCGCAACCGGACAATCAGGGAGCAGAGACCTCTTTGTCCATTACCAACCCCCGGGCCGCCCTGGCCCTGATAGAGCATTACCGGTCTCACGGCTTTAAAGATGCCGGAGAGCTTTTGAAGTTCATCGAAGCCTTCTGGGGCCTCAAGCTGCCCCAGGCCAGGGTCTGCCCCGAACATACCCCGCCTGCCGAATACGTAGCCGCCGCCTTTTACGAGGAAGTGCAGAACTGCGTCTGCTGGGCCAACCGGGGTGGCGGCAAGACCTTGAACGGCGCTTTGGTCACCTGGCTGGATTCCGTGTTCAAGCCGGGGTGTGAAACCAAGATATTGGGAGGGTCCCTGGAGCAAAGCCAGAAGATGTACAGCCACATCCAGGAGCGGTTCGCCACCCCACCCTTCCAGCACCTGGTGGCCGGGGAGATGCTCAAGACCTTTACCAGGATGGCGGGCGGCGGCAGCATCCAGATCCTGACCGCCTCCAGCAAAAGCGTGCGGGGACCGCACCCCCAGAAGCTCAAGCTGGACGAAGTGGATGAAATGGCCCCCGAGCTATACGAAGCCGCCCTCTTCATCCCGCAGTCGGCCCGGAACATCAAGGCCAGCATCCAGATTTACTCCACCATGCACAAGGCTTACGGCCTGATGAACCGGGTGATCACCGAAGCCGCGGAGAGCGGTTACCGCATCTTCAAGTGGTGCATCTTTGACGTGATGGAGAAATGCGTGGACCGGGATTGCGATGGTTGCCCCCTGTGGGAAGATTGCGGCGGCAGGGCCAGGGAAGCCGACGGGTTCATCAAGATAGACGATGCCATCACCAAGAAACGCATGGCCTCCCGGGAAACCTGGGAGTCAGAGATGCTGTGCCGTATGCCCAGCCAGGAGGGACTGATCTATAAGGAATTCGACTTGGCGATTCATGTAGTATGAATAACCTTTAAACAATAATACTTAATATCTCCTAAATAACGTCTTGAAAAATCCCAATAACAGCGGGCAAGGGTGGAGTTTTGCCTTATTTCAAAAGTAACGCAAAATATTGCAAGGATAGTGAGAATGTTGCAATGGTATAAATAATTGTATTTTGCCTTATCTTACTGTCAAGTAATTTAAACCGTGTAACTTCTTTCCCGTATTACAAATAATACTAAATTGACATCAAAGATAGAGTAATATAAGATTTGGGTGGGGGTTAACAAGATGCGGAGTCCTGCCCAGATAAAGCCGTGGTTATCGGAAGATGAGCTTCTGGCATGGGTGCGAGAATCGCC
>VGSW01000300.1 GCA_016874915.1 Deltaproteobacteria bacterium | reverse complement strand
TTAAGTCTGGCGACGGAATACCTGGAGCAGGCCCAAAGAAAGTTCGCGGCTAAGACCTGGAAATACAAGTCCTATGTCTACCGGCATTTCCTGGAATTCACGGGGAATCTGTCGCTGTCCCAGATCACCCCGCACCTGATCGAATCGTACCTCCAGACCCGGAAAAGCAACTACAACTATAACTTCCACCGGAAGGACCTGTGCGCCCTGTTAACCTGGGCCTGGAAGCGGGGGTTAGTCAAGGAAAACCCGTTCTTCCATGTGACCAAGATGCCGGTGAATGAGCCGAACCGGGTCAGTCTCACCCAGGAGGAGATGACCCGCCTATTATTGGCCGCCGGCCAGCACCGGCCGTTTTTCCTGGTGCTTTACCACACCATGGCCCGGGTGGGGGAGGTGATGCGACTCAGGTGGGATGACGTCAACTTCTCCGAGCGCCGGATCAGGCTTTGGACCCGGAAGAGAAAAGACGGGGCCATGGAGTTCGACTGGCTCTATATGAACGAGGACCTCTACCAGGTCCTGCGGGACCTCTGGAATAAAAAAGACAAGCACCCTGAATGGGTTTTCCCTAATCCCAAGACCGGCAAGCCTTTTCAGGATCGTAAGAGGTTGATCCAGGGGGTGTGTCAGCGGGCCGGCATCCGTCCCATCGGGTTCCATGCCATCCGGCACCACGTGGCCACCTTGCTAGCCGACAAGGAAAAAATCTCCCTTCCCACCCTTTCCCGCTTCCTGCGGCACAAATCCCTGCGCACCACCGAGGTTTATCTTCGCAAGCCCGATGAGAGCCTGAGAGACGCAGCCAAAAGGCTGGAAAACGGCAACCTACTCAGTGACCTACTCAGTGAACCCGATATGGAAAAAGAAAAGGCCACCTAAGTGGCCGCAATCTGTGGTGGAGATGAGGGGATTTGAACCCCTGACCTCCTGCATGCGAAGCAGGCGCTCTTCCAGCTGAGCTACATCCCCACTTAGTTTACTATATTCCGGGATACACAGGGCTGTCAAGGGGGTTCCCGGGGGGGTAAACCCCCGGGCCGTCCCCAGGGGTGACAGAAAAATTTCTTGAGATATAATGGGTAAGCCGAAGGTGACAATTACCGGCGGCCAGAGGGCCTATAACAATAATCCACTATAGCCCGGCTATCTCACACCGAAAACCTGAAACCGGAAACCGAAAACCTAAAAGGAGGCGGCATGCCCCGCGTGGATGACTATAAAGCGGCCATCGCCCTGGCCGCGGCGGACCTGAAGAAGATCAACCCCAAGCGGCTGGCCCCCCGGACCGGCTCGGAATATTTTTTCGACGGCGACAAAGAGTGGCTGGTGGCGCCATACTTCGGCCAGGGCCGCCGCATCAGTTGGCCGGAGATTACGGTCGCCAAGGAAGACGGCGAAGGAGACGTCTCCCTGACGGAGCAGATTCTTATTCTGCACTACATTCTCAAATGCACCGGCGAGCCTCTGAGCGGTATCAACATCGACTTCCGGCAGGCGCCGGAGGGCAGCTTCTATTGGAGCGCGTTCGTGGCCCGGGCCAAAAAACCCCTGCTGGAAACTTTCGGGCAAGACCTGGATTTTTATATGGAAGTGGCCCGTCACTCGGGCGGCCAGCCGGTGGCGCTGGGGGACGCAGCCGCCCGGTTCCCGGCTTTCCCCCTGGTCCCGGTGACCCATGTGCTGTGGCGGGGGGATGAAGAGTTTCCCCCGGATGCCAGTATCCTCTTTGACGAAACCATTTCCCGGCATCTGCCCACGGAAGACATCGCCGCCCTGGCCGGAGCCTCGGTGTACCGCCTCATGGGCGCGGCCCGGCAGATGCGGGCGGGGAAGTGAGAAAATGCTTAGGGGAGGGGGCCAGGGGCACCTGGCCCCTGCCCCCTCCCCTAAAACCCCTCCCCCAAC
>VGSW01000299.1 GCA_016874915.1 Deltaproteobacteria bacterium | reverse complement strand
CCCCGACACACGGAGATAATCGACGAACTGGCCAGGAAGATTTGCAAAGACCTGGATATTCCGTGGGTGAAACAATGAAATTCAGGGCCATGATCAAGCAAAGCGGCGACTGGTGGATCGGCTGGCTCATCGACCTTCCCGGGGTTAACGCCCAGGAAAAGACGCGGGAAGAATTACTCGAATCCTTAAAAATCGGGGCTGAAGATATGCTGAGTACCACAGTTCCTTTTGAGGCCGAATCTCAGATGACGACTATTGAGATTCCCAATCCAGAATGGAGCGTGGAAAATCGCGGGTAGAAAAGGGTCACACCCGATCCTATCCCGAACTCGGTAGTTAAGCCTCTCGGCGCCGACAATACTGCACCCTGCCTGTGTGGCAAGACAGGACGCCGCCGGAGTTAATTTATAGCCCCAACCCCGCCCCCTTGACGGAGGCGGGGTTTTTTATTTACAGTAAATCAGCATGGAATTTGAATGGGATGAGGCCAAGCGGCGGGAGAATCACCGCAAGCATGGACTTGATTTCCGGGATGCCGCCAAGGTTTTTCAAGGCTTCACCCTTACTGTCGAAAATGACCGGCAGAATTATGGCGAAACCCGGCTCATCACCCTGGGAAAGCTGGAAGACATCGTGGTGGTGATGGTCCATACCTTCCGGGGTGACAACCTCCGCCTTATTTCCATGCGCAAGGCCAAAGCCAAGGAAAGAAGAGTGTATGAAGAAAAAATATTATTCCGATCTTGAGCGGCTACGGAGCCTGAAGGATGAAGAAATCGACTGCTCCGACATTCCGGAATTGGACGAAGCCTTTTTTGAGAAAGCCGTGATCATGGCTCCCAAGACCAAGGCCTCAGTCTGCCTGAAGTTGGACGAAGAGGTCCTGGCCTGGTTCAAGTCCCAGGGCAAAGGCTACCAGAACCGGATCAATGCCTTGCTCCGGGCGTACATGGAGGCGCACCGGTCCTAGGCCGGAGCTGCAGGTCAGGGCCTTAGGGCCGGAAAGCGCAGCGCATCCCGCCTTTCGTGGGGGGGCCAATCCCCGATCCCATCCCGAACTCGGTAGTTTAGCCTCTCAGCGCCGACGATACTCCGCACTTCCTGCGTGGGAAAAGAGGACGCCGCCGGAGCTCATGCTAATTTGACATCAAACATAGAGTAATGGTATATTGGGCAGGGCTAAAGAAGATGCGCAAACCTGCCCAGATCGAATCCTGGCTGACGCCGGCAGAATTGTTGTCTTGGCTAAGAGAAGCTCCCACGGTTGAGGCATATCAGAAAAGGCTGGCGGTCTGGTTAACTTACATCGGACCTTTCCATGCCCGGGACGTCGCCAAAATGCTGGGGGTTTCGAAACAGGCCGTTTGGCTTTGGCTGGGGCAATATAATAAGCACGGTCCCGACGCCCTTGGCCGTAAGGGACGAGGTGGGCGCCGTTGGTCCCTGATCTCTTGGGAGGAAGAACAAGCATTACTTAAATTCTTGGAAAATCGTGCTGTGGAAGGGCAGTTGCTTACCGCCAAGCAACTGCTCCCCGAAGTGTCCCAAGCAGTGGGTCATGAGGTTTCCCTGGGATATATTTATGGCCTCTTCAGGCGGCACCGTTGGCGGAAGCTGGGACCTCGCCCGCGTCACGTCAAGGCGAAGCGCGAGATCCAAGAAGAATTTAAAAAAAACTGCCCGACCTCATCCGTGAAGAAGTAGCGGCAGCTCCACTTGGTTTGCCGATACGTCTCTTATTCCAGGATGAAGGTCGCTTCGGACGCATCAGTGACCTTAGTGCACAATTTCATAAGTACGATTACGTATTCTCTGACCCCCCTCACCCCAGCCCTCTCCCCCCGTCGGGGCATAAGCGCTAACTTAAGCGCTTGCAAAATATGGTTAAGCTATTATAATCGTCACCCAAGGAGGTGGCGATGAAAAAATTGATTTTTCCAAGACATGCGGATGATTGGCAATTTCTTCTC
>VGSW01000298.1 GCA_016874915.1 Deltaproteobacteria bacterium | reverse complement strand
TGGATGTCAAAGTGGGCGTGCTGGTAAATGCGGCCCGGAGCCGGGCCCGGGTGTACGGCCTGGCCGAGGCTGAGATGGCCCCGGCGGGCTCACTCTTTCATTGAGGCATGGGGAATAACGAAATCACACCACAACACTGGAGGGGGAGGAAAATTCATGACGAAAGCGGAATTAATCGCCTAGGTGGCCAGCCGGGCGAATCTGACCAAAGCTGAAACGGAGAAGGCTCTGGGCGCCCTGGTCCAGACCATTACCGGAGCCTTGCAAGCCGGGGGCCGGCTGGCCCTGCCGGGGCTGGGAATATTCTCGGTGAGCGAACGTCCGGAGCGGACCGGCCGCAATCCCCAGACCGGGGAGCCCCTCAAGATCGCGGCCAGCAAGGCAGTGAAGTTCAAACCGGGGAAGGCCATGAAGGAGGCGGTGCGGTAGGGTTGGGACGTCCCAAGGCTTGCTCGTGCTTGCAACCTACCAATTTTACCAAAAATTTTGTATAACTTGCAGTGACGGATTTTTTTTAGAAGAGAGAAATGAGTTTCCTGAGGTCAAGTCCAGGTTGAATGTTATATCGACCGTATTGGTGAAAGATGATGTTCAATCCAAGACGTTAATTCATCTTTGGTGAGTTCTCCTGCAGCAACTTGCAAGACAACCTTTTCGGATTCATCAAGCGGGGCGATTAATTCATACCCGTTTAGGATAAGAAATAGTTCCATAGCGGCATGGCCGGTACGCTTGTTTCCATCATAAAAAGGGTGATGGTGAATAATGGCAAAGCCTAGAACCGCAGCTTTTTCGGCAAGGGAAGGATACATTTCTTCACCCCCAAAAACTAAACGAGGTTGCCGCAAAGCAGATTCGAGCAGGCCCAGGTTGAGAATACCCAAAGTACCACCGGATTGATGGACGATGCGACGATGAAGCCGCAGTACCTCAGACAAATTAAGAAGGCGCATCAAGCTAAACGGCGATATAGTTCGGCATTTTTATGAAGAATATACTTTGCAGCCTTTTCGAAATCTTCTTCAGGGCGGGCAAGTAAATCTTCGATGCTGGCCTGTGCCAAGGCTTCGGGGCTGGTGCCCAAGCCTGCTGCCAGTTCCCGCAATTTGGCCATTCTCTCTTCGGGTAATGTAATAATAAGGTTTTCCATGCCCTATCTCTCGAGACCTCCTAATAGAATTGATAAATTATAACCTAATATCATGGTGGAGACAGCAGAAATTCATCCACGAACAAGTGGCACCTCGTGCCGAGACGGAGAAGGCCCTGGGCGCCCTGGTCCAGACCATTACCGCCGCCTTGCAGGCCGGGGGCCGGCTGGCCCTGCCGGGGCTGGGAATATTCTCGGTGAGCGAACGCCCGGAGCGCACCGGCCGCACCCTTCAGACCGGGAGCCCCTGACCATTGCCGCCGGCAAGGCGGTGAGGTTTAAACCGGGGAAGGCGCTGAAGGAGGCCGTGCGCTAGTCGATGGCCGGGGTGATCACCTTGCCGCTCTTTGGGCCATAACATCCTCAAAATACAAGCTATAAACTCTTGTGAACAAATTCTCGCCAGTTTTTTGGTAAGAAGAAAACGATCGTTTTTTCAAGCACTACAGTTTGAAGAAAAGGTATGTTTTTCATACTATGAAAAGTTATAAAATAAAGGCGTTTT
This sequence comes from Deltaproteobacteria bacterium, assembly GCA_016874915.1. Taxonomy (GTDB): domain Bacteria; phylum Desulfobacterota; class Desulfobaccia; order Desulfobaccales; family 0-14-0-80-60-11; genus VGSO01. The sequence goes on along the minus strand of VGSW01000298.1, from coordinate 336 downwards.
TGACGTTTTCTTGAAACTTCGGCCAAGGGCGGGCGGCAGCGGCCTTTTTTCCCAAAAAATGGCCCCTGGCCACTCTCAAAACAACCAGGAGGAAAAATGGACGGCCAGCGGGTCATCGTCCGGAGCCGGGACAAGGGGTGAAGGCTATGGCAAAAAACGTGAACATCGAGATACAAGGTTCCACACTGGTCATCACCTGCAATCTGGACCAGGACCATGGTCCCAGCAAAAGCGGCAAGACCACCATCATCGCCACGACCGAAGGCAACATGCCCATTCCGGGGCATGAGGGCATCAAGCTGGGCTTGAACCTCTACAAAAGCCGGAAATGATATG
>VGSW01000297.1 GCA_016874915.1 Deltaproteobacteria bacterium | reverse complement strand
AATTTGGGCGGGTAATTTCCATTGGGTTTGGTTTCCTTAGTGGGAGCTTGCCCAAGTATTCCCTTCAGCCTCAGTTCCCCCCAAAGGACTATTTTGTAATCCAGACATTTCAGACAAACAGTTTTAATTGTCTGAATCATCAAATTCCCGCTATTCCTTGGGTTCATCCCATTACAGACTTTGCAGACATTATTCACCAAAGAACCGCGCTATGCCGGGCAGGGTCCCTCCATCGAATTTAAAACTCGAAAAATCTCCGTGTACAACATATTGAATGGGGGGGACAGGAGTCCCGTCCCCGGTTTTTCCTTTTGGGTTTAGAAGAGGGGGACAGGGGGGCGGGTCGCCTGGGGTCGGGGCAAAGAGAAAGCGGGCAACCATTCTGCGATTGAGTTGGTTGGTAGGAGTGGGGGACGAGGCGAGTCCACCACGCTGGATTAAATTTCTTCCCATTTTTTTCTTGACTTCTCATATAACATTGTTATATAAAATAAACATGGACGGAACGGAATTACGGACTTGGCGGCAAAAGTGGGGATTTTCCCAAGCCAAGCTGAGCAAGACTTTAGGGGTAAGCACTATGGCCGTGGCCTATTGGGAATGGGGCCGGCGGAGTATTCCGCCTTTGCTCCCCCTGGCCTTGGAAGCCTTGGAGCATCGGATAATGAAGGAAGCCGGAAACAAGGAGAAAGACAATGGCGATCTTAGCTGAATGCCCCGTATGCCACAAGAAGCAGGCAGTCAAGAATCGAAATTGCGTCTGTGGTGAGGACCTGTTAAAAGCCAAGCGGTTAAAGAAAGTCCGCTACTGGGTCAATTACCGGCTTGCTAATGGCAAGCAGCGGCGTGAGGTGGTGGGGTATCTTATTGAGGAAGCCCGAGCTGCAGAGGGTAAGCGCAAAGCCCAAAAGTATGAGAACCCTGGGGTTCTTGAGAAGGTGCCTGCTGAGAAAATGACCTTTAGCGAGCTCTCAGAATGGTATCTGAACTTGAACCCGGTCAAGAAATTGGCCTCGTTCGAGCGGATAAAAGGTGCCTTGAGGAACTTCAACATGGTCTTTGGCGAACGGATTGTTAGCAGCCTTAAACCCTTGGACCTGGAAGACTACCAGGATAGACGTGAAGAAGATGGCAGGGCACCGGCCACTATCGATATGGAAATCAGCATTGTCAAAACCATGGTAGTCAAAGCATTCGATAATGACTTTGTGGACGGCCGAACGGTCAAAGCCTTCAGAACTATCAAGCGAAAACTGAGGAAGGCAGCCAACGCCCGGCGTCGGACCTTGACAATAGAGGAATATCTGAAGCTTCTGGCAGTGGCTCCGCCTCATCTGACGAGTATTATAACCGTGGCCTTTAATACCGGCATGAGGACTGGTGAACTTCGGGGGCTGAGATGGTCCCACATCGATCGGGAGAAATGGGTTATTAGATTGCCGGCCGATTTGACCAAAGAGAGCAAGGCCAAGGTGATCCCGATTAACTATCACGTCAAGAAGGTGCTGGCGGATCTCCCCCAGGCCCTCCACCATGACTTTGTATTTACCTACAAGACTAACCCTATCGTCACCCCCGGAGGGCTAAAAAACTCTTTTATGACAGCCTGTAATAAAGCCGGAATCGCACACGGCCAAGATCACCCAGATGGGATCATTTTTCACGACATCCGGAGGACAGTAAAAACGAACATGGTCAACGCGGGTGTTGACCAAGTGCATCGGGATGTGATCTTAGGCCACAGCCTTCACGGTATGGACGCGCACTACATGGCCCCTTCCATTGAAGACCTGCACCACGCCATGGGGAGATATACGAAGTGGCTTGATAGTCAACTAATTTTGCATAGTGTTGACCAATCTGTTGACCAATCATAAATTAAGCAAGATTTATAAAGTATAACTTACTGAAATTACTGGCGCGCCCGGAGGGATTTGAACCCCCGACACACGGATTCGTAGTCCGTTGCTCTGTCCAGGCTGAGCTACGGGCGCCCATTGAACTCTATCGAGGCTCGGTTATTCGCCGTTTACCACAA
>VGSW01000296.1 GCA_016874915.1 Deltaproteobacteria bacterium | reverse complement strand
TCCGGGAGGCCGACGCCATCGTCATCGAGGAAATGCTGAAATCCGGCTTTTACCGCCAGGTGTGGCAGGGCTTTGCGGTGCTGCTGCCGGTGCGCACCGTGGGGGTCATGGGGGACGAGCGCACTTACGAGCACGTTATCGCCCTGCGCATCGTGGATTCCGTGGACGCCATGACCGCGGACTGGAGCCGCCTGCCCCAGGAATTTTTGGCCCACGTGGCCAACCGGATTATCAATGAGGTGAAGCGGGTCAATCGGGTAGTGTATGATATTTCGTCTAAGCCGCCTAGCACGATTGAGTGGGAGTGAAGAATCATGAATAATAAAACTGATGAATTAAGAAAGTTTAATGGATTATGGACAGTTGAATTTATTTCAACGATAGGGCGTTCTGGAAAAGGTGTGGTAATTCTTCATAATAAAAGACTTTTAGGAGGTGACTCTGGTTATTATTATACCGGTAATTATGATATCAATCACAATAGATTTTCGGGCAATTTATTTGTTATTAGACATGATCCAACAGGAATATCAGTATTTGGAGACGTAGATTCTTTTAAGCTATCATTATCAGGAGAAGTTGATAATCTTCATTTTTCAGCAGTGGCAAGCATTCCAGAGATGCCGCAATTCAAAATAAAAGTTGTTGGCAATAAGAAGGAAGATTTTTAACAATGGAATATAATATTGAAAATCTTTTTAATGAATATAGTATTCGCAAAAATAATGCTAAGTTATTAATTGATGAAGTTAAGCGTATAATTTATAAGTCCATGGATAGGGAAGGGATTAAAATTCATCACATTTTTGATAGAATAAAGGGGTTCGATCCATTTTTAGATAAAATAAGGAGAAAAGAACTAAGGGACCCATTTAATCAAATTCACGATTTGATTGGCCTTAGAATCATTTCTTTGTTTTTTGAAGATTTAGAAAATATTGGTCATTTATTGAAGAAAGAATTTGATGTATTTGAAATAGAAAACAAAATCTTCGAGAAAAGTCCTGAGATATTTGGATATATGGACACCCAATTTAAAGCAAAGCTGAAAAATGTTGACGAAAATTTAGATGCAGTGAAAAATTATTCATTTGAGATACAAGTTAGGACAATAGCGCAAGATGCATGGGCATCAATTTCCCATCACCTTTTTTATAAAAAAGAGAGTCTCTTGCCACATAAACTAATGCGTGATTTTCACGCGTTAAGTGGATTGTTTTATATAGCTGATACACATTTTTCAATGTTGCGAAGGGAACAATTTAGCTACTTTATAAGTGAATTGCAAAAAACAGATGAACCAACAAACGAATGATTCAGGACCTCCTCCTATGTTTTTCCGGGACATTCTAGGCCAGGAGCGGGTCCTAACATATCTCAAGACCGCCTGGCGAGTGGGGCGGCTGGCCCATGCCTATTTGTTTTTAGGCCCGGAAGGGGTGGGCAAGGCCAGCGTGGCCCGGGCCCTGGCCGCGGCCCTGAACTGCGCCCAGCCCTTGCCCGAGCATGACGCCTGCGGGACCTGCCCTTCCTGCCGGAGGATGGCTGCGGGCACCCACCCCGACTTTCTGGTCATCGCCCCTGAGCCCTCGAAGACGCAAATCGGGATCGAGAAGATCCGGGATTTCCGCCGCCTCACCGCCTATCCGCCTTTGGGAGGCGGCTGGCGGGTGGCCCTGATCAAGCCCGCGGAAGCTTTGACCGCGCAGAGCGACGCCGCGGCCAACGCCCTGCTTAAGACCCTGGAGGAGCCGCCGGAGCACAATCTCATAATCCTGGCGGCCACGGTGGAAGGCGACCTGCTCCCCACCGTGGTGTCCCGCTGCCAGAAACTGCCGTTCGCGCCGCTCCCCGCCGCCCTGATCGCCCAGGAATTGGCGCGGTGCCGGGGTCTCGCCCCGGCCCAGGCGGCCCTGGTGGCCGCGCTGAGCGGCGGGTCCCTGGGCCGGGCTTTGGCTATGGACCCGGAAGAATTGCTTAACCAGCGGCGCCAGGTGCTGGCCGACCTGGAGCAGATGGCTCAAGGCTCGGTCACCGCGGTCCTGGAATGGGCGGGGCGCCTGGCCAAGGCCCGCCCCGACAAGAGCCGTCCCGAGCTGGACCATTTCCTGGC
>VGSW01000295.1 GCA_016874915.1 Deltaproteobacteria bacterium | reverse complement strand
GAAGGATGACCATGTACCAGCATGATATCGAGCTCATTGAAAAATTTGCCAGGGAAAACCCGGATGTCATCGCCAAGGCCCGCGCGAAACTGTTGGTCTGCACCGTCATGTACCGGTGCGAGAATTTCCATATCTACTTTCCCGGAAAGTGGCTGGGCGAGACCACCACCGGCCCGGTGTGCGGGGGCATGATGCGGCCGGAGGCGTAAAAATAACAACTTAATCGGCTGGGGTCTTCGGGCCCCCCCTTTTTTTTGCCGTGCCTCCCTCCTAAGGAAATTTGCGGTAATAACTGGCCTCTTGGGCAGACCATAAATGAGATTAGACAACCCCCTGTAACCGTGGCATAATGAGAATTGGAGAAGTGTTAGGGCATAATAATGAGGATGGCGCAGGTCTGTGAACCCCCTCGAAACCTACATCCAGGAACTCTATGACATCCGCTCCACCGGGGCCGCCACCCCGGAGACTGCCTACTACCCTGCCCTGTCCAATCTACTCAATGAAGTGGGCAAGACCCTCAAGCCCAAGGTTAAGTGCATCATCAGCCTGAAGAATCGGGGAGCCGGTCTCCCGGACGGCGGCCTCTTCACCCCTGACCAGTTCCAGAAGGGCGCCACGGAACCCATCCCCACCATAGCTGCTCGTGGTGTCATCGAGGTCAAGCCCACCAGCAAGGACGCGTGGTTCACTGCCGACGGGGAGCAGGTGTCGCGGTATTGGGGGAAATACCGCCAGGTGCTGGTGACCAATCTGCGGGACTTCCTTTTGGTGGGGCAGGATGCCGAAGGCAACCAGGTGAAGCTGGAAGCCTACCGCCTGGCCCTTGGAGAGAAGGAGTTCTGGAAGGAGGCCGCCCACCCCCGCCGCCTGGCCGCCGCCCATGGAGAGCGCTTCATCGAGTATCTAAAGCGCGTCATGCTCCAGGCCGCCCCTCTGGCCGCGCCCAAGGAAGTGGCCTGGTTCCTGGCCTCATATGCCAGGGACGCCAAGGCCCGCATTGAAGGGGTTGCACTCCCAGCCCTGGACACTCTGAGGAATGCCCTGGAAGAGGCCCTGGGGCTGAAATTTGAGGGCACCAAGGCCGACCCGGACAAAGGCGAGCACTTTTTCCGCTCCACTCTGGTGCAGACCATCTTCTACGGGGTCTTCTCCGCCTGGGTGCTTTGGAGCAAGAAGCACCCACCCACCGACCTGAAGGCCAGGTTTCACTGGCGGGAGGCCGCCTGGCATCTCCACGTCCCCATGATTAAGGCCCTGTTCGAGCAACTGTCCATGCCCTCCAAGTTGGAACCCCTGGGTCTGGTGGAAGTCCTGGACTGGACCGAGACGTGCTTGAACCGGGTGAGCCGGGCCGACTTTTTCGCCCAATTCGAGGAAGTCCACGCCGTCCAGTATTTTTACGAACCCTTCCTGGAAGCCTTTGACCCCAAACTCCGCAAAGACTTAGGGGTCTGGTACACCCCGCCGGAAATCGTGCAATACATGGTCGCCAGGGTCGACGCCGTGCTCCGTCAGGAACTGGACATCCCCGACGGCCTGGCCGACCCCCGGGTTTACGTCCTCGACCCCTGTTGCGGCACCGGCGCGTATCTCGTGGAAGTCTCGAAGAGCATCCACGCCACCCTGCAAGCCCAAGGGGGTAACGGCCTCATGGCCCACAAGGTCAAGCTGGCCGCCCTCTCCCGGGTCTTTGGCTTTGAAATCATGCCCGCCCCCTTCGTGGTGGCCCACTTGCAGTTGGGCCTCTATCTCCAAAACCTGGGTGCGCCTCTGGCCGAGGAAACCACCGCCAAGAAGGGGGAGCGGGCCGGGATCTATCTCACCAACGCCCTCACCGGTTGGGAGCCCCCCACCGGCCCCAAGAAACAGCTTATCTTCCCGGAGATGCAGGAGGAGCGGGACGCCGCCGAAGACGTGAAGCGGGACAAGCCCATCCTGGTCATCCTGGGCAATCCCCCTTACAACGCCTTTGCCGGGGTGAGCGCCGCCGCCGAAAAAATCCTGGTGGAGCCTTACAAGGAAGGTCTGGTTAAAAAGTGGGGCATCAAGAAGTTCAACCTGGACGACCTCTATATCCGGTTCTTCGGCCTGGCCGAACGCCGCATCGCCGGGATGACCGGCAAGGGGGTGGTGTCCTTCATCTCCAACTTTTCCTACCTGGGCGACCCCTCGTTTTTGGTCATGCGTCAGCGTTTCTTGGCCGAGTTCGACGCCCTGTGGTTCGACTGCCTGAACGGGGACA
>VGSW01000294.1 GCA_016874915.1 Deltaproteobacteria bacterium | reverse complement strand
CGAGCTGATTGAGCAACATACTGAGAATACTCAGAGCCAGGTAGAGGTGGTGGTGGCGGATTCCCAGTACGGCACGACCAAGAACTATCTGGAATGTCATGACCGGGGCCTCAAGGCGCATATCTCTCCCTTCAAAGACGGCCAAAGTAGGAATGGAAAATTTTCTGATGAAGCGTTCTCCTATGACCCGAAAGACGACGTCTACCTTTGTCCCGCGGGGCAGCGGCTCAAAAGGACCCGATACGACCGGAATCGTGAGACCTTCCAATACCAAGGCAAAGCCAAGATTTGCAAAGCCTGCGCCCTTAAGGACAAGTGCACCGGCGCCAAGACGGGCAGAACCATAAATCGCCATCTCCGGCAGGAGGAAGTCCGGCTCATGCGTGACCGGGCGCAGTCCTTCAGGTCCAAACAAGACCTCAGAACCCGCCAGCATCTCATGGAGAGAAGCTTTGCCCGTGCGGTGCCCTATGGCTTTAAGCGGGCCCGCTGGCGCCGGCTCTGGCGGGTCCGGATCCAGGAGTACCTAACGGCTGCCATCCAGAACATTATGATTCTGGTTAAAGATGTCAAAGAGCCTGGGAGAGCCATCTCTCTGGCAATTAAGAAAACCAGGGATAAGTGGCTGAATTTACCAGCAACCTGTTTGGCTCTAATTACCCGTAAAGGCCCTTTCCCCTGGGCTGGCTGCTGCTACATCGTCGTCCCCAGATAGTAGCCCCACCATCCGGGAGCGGTCAAAGGCAGTTTATAAAAATGCGTTTGGGCAACAGCCCGGGGAGCTTGGGAACGAGATAGAAAAGCCGTAGAGGCGGGTTTAAAACCCGCCTCTACAATTCTTGCCCAGCCAAGGGCGACCCGCCGGGTCGCCCCTACGATGACAAGCCCAAGAAACTCTTGACCTTTTCCAACACTTCCGGCCGCTCTGCCGGGTCGAAATCCCACAGGGTGGTTTGCTGAGGAGCGTCCTTGTCGTCGTCCTGGCAGTCGCCGAAGCCGCAGACCGACGGCGTGGCCTTGGGGGGCCCCAGGATCTGGGCCAGATGGTCCGTCACCTGCGCCATCTCCCCCTTGACCGGCCAGACGCTCAGGACCAGATGATCCCGGGCGAGGCGCACGTGGATATTGAGGGCTCCCTCCGGGTCGGCGGGCCCGGCTTCGGCGCCCTCAAAGTTCGTTCCCCTGCGGTCCTCGGTGGTCTTGAAGTCAAATTTCACCGGTAACATGTTTTTTTTATCCTTTGCCGGCGCAACGCTGGCACAAAAGCCCCTCCGGGGTCTCCCGGTGCCAGCCTTTGAGCACCACGGCGCCACATTGTGAGCAGATTCCCAGGATGGCGGGCGATCCCTGCCCCCAAACCGGCTGTCCCTCGGAGCCCAGACCGAATTTCTGCCGGAGACGCCGCCACCATACCCGGAGAGAGGGTAATTCCATAACTTGCATTATAGCAGAGTTCCTGCTATTTTTCATAATTTCACCGCCAGGGCCGGGTGTTGCCAGCTTAGCCAGGAGGCGGAGTTAGCCGGAGTTATGCATTTGCTTTTTGAAATTTTTCACGCTAACATGAAAAAATTAGATACCGGGGAAAAAACGGACGTAATTCGGAAAATAGATCGATAAGGAGATAGCAACATGGCCAAGGCAACGAAAAAACGCTATTGCTATGCCTTCGAGGAAGGCGATGGGACCAATAAAAAGCTGCTGGGAGGCAAGGGCGCCGGCTTGTGCAGCATGACCCAGATTGGCCTGCCGGTGCCTCCGGGGTTCTGTATCACTACCGAAGCCAATCTGGATTATTTCGCCCAGGGGTCGCACTTCCCGGAAGGTCTCATGGACGAGGTCCATGATTACATGTCGGCCCTGGAAGCCAAGACCGGCAAAGGCTTCGGTGACCCGACCAAGCCCTTGCTGATCTCGGTCCGTTCCGGTTCCGCCCTGTCCATGCCGGGAATGATGGACACCATCCTCAACCTGGGGCTCAATGATGAAACCGCCAAAAGCATGATCGAGTTGACCCAGAATGAGCGCTTCGTCAATGACGCCTACCGGCGTTTCCTGCAGCTCTTCGGCAAGATCGGCCTGGGGATTGTGCCGGAAAAACCCGATGAAGATAAATTCGACGAGATTTTTGAAGAAGTTAAAAAGAAACACGATGCCAAAGTGGACACGGAACTTACCGCCGAGGCCATGGGTGAGGTTTGCGAACGATTCAAAGATTTGATCAAGAAGCAAACCGGGCGGCCTTTTCCCCAGGACCCCTGGGCCCAACTGGTGATCTCCATCGAGGGCGTATTTAAATCCTGGATGGG
>VGSW01000293.1 GCA_016874915.1 Deltaproteobacteria bacterium | reverse complement strand
ATTTTCTAATCCTGGTTCCCAAGTGGAACTTGGGAACGAGAAAAAGGAGAAGGTCCTTGCTCAAAGTCAGAGTTTTTATGAACGATCCCTGCGGTCTGACCTGAAAGCGGCTTCACGAGGTGTTGCCCAGGTTGGGCCAAGAATATGATATCGGCGTGGAGATGATCACCAAGACCAGGGACGAGTACCAAAGTGCCGCGCATTTTGCTTCTGGACTGCCGGTGGCCCCGGCGGTGATGGTGGAAGATGAGATCGCGGGGCAGGGCCCCGCTATTTCGGAGGAAAAACTGGAGGAAATCATCCGCCGTCGCCTGGGTTTGCCTCCTTCAGAAACCCAAACGTAACGACTTCCATGGCTGATGGCATTTTTAAACCGAGAGGGCAGGATCCCTATTTCCGGGAACCTGCCCCCTGCGGTCCGGCTAAGATGGCAGCCTACTTGGACTCTTTGGCCTCCTTAGCCCTTTCTTGTTCGTTGGCCGCCTTGGGGACATCCTGTTTCAAGGCGCAGCCACAGCCGCAGTTGCTTTTCTTTTCAGCCATTGTTTTCACCTCCTTTCTGGTAAATTTGCATCATCCTTTGTTAAACAAAAAAGGGGAAGTAGTAGTGAAGTAGTAGTTACATAGCTGCTCTAATCCCACTTAGGAAAATAACCATCAGCCCTAATGCGAGATTAGTCTTGACGAGATTTAAGGAAAATTTTTGTAGCCCTGCCACCTGGATTGAGAGAGAAGAAGCCTCGGGTGATTCATTAAGGCGGGAAGACAGTCTTCCTATTTTGGGAGTTAATAACCATCCCCGGTAAAAATGAATAACCACCATCAAGGCTACCAGAAGGTGTTTTACCAACATGACAGGGGTCCAATGATTGTAAAGATCCAACGGATTGGTAATGTTTTTCCCTAAATGGCCTATGATAAGACCTGTGATAATCAATACAGGGATACTGATATTAACCATTGGAGTGAAACGCCTGGTTATCTCTTTCATCAGCTTTCCTGCCATGGGCGCTGATTCTAAGGCTGTTTTGGCCCCAGGTAGTATCACCAGGAGGATCATCCATATCCCGCCGACCCATATCACCGTTGCTGCCAGGTGGAGGAAGCGGCTAACACTTAATACTATCGCGGTCATTTTACCCCTCCGTTTCAGTCATGATATCGAATGGGGGGCGAGGCTATGCACCCCCCCGCCCCTTTGGCGAGCAAAGAATATGAATTACTTGGTCTCTTTGGCATCCTTAGCCTCTTCTTCTTTTGCGGCCTTGGGCTTATCCTCCTTCAGGGCACAGCCGCAGTCACAGCCACACGCGATTTTCTTTTCAGCCATGGTTTTCATCTCCTTTCTGATTAAGTTATTAAGCAATTACTTAAATTATAATCCAAAAAAAATTCCCGGGAGCTATTTAGACTTCATTTCTTTGATCCGGTCCCGGACGGTCCTTAGCTCATTTTGCAAATCTGCCGCATACTTTTCCAGGGATTCCAGGCTCGCGGCCTGCACCTCCTGCTCTTTCCAGCCGCCGGTCCCCTGGCAGCCGCAGGTGCAGATTTCCGTCAACCGACGCCGGTATTCCATCAATGCTTCTTCATTAACGGCATACGGTATCCAGTACCCTTTTCTCTCGCTCCGCACCAGGCCGGATTGTTTTAATATTTTCAAATGCTGGGACGCGGCCGCCGCAGTTATGCCCGTCTGTTTGGCGATCTCCTTGGCTCCCAGCGGCCCCTGGGCCTTTAGCAATTCAAGAATTTTTACCCGTGTTTCCACGGCTAAGACTCGAAACATTTCGAAGGGTTCTAATTCCATGTTCGGACCAATTTAGCAGTTAAGTAATTGCTTAAATGATAAGATAGGTGAATTCTTTTGTCAAGCCCTTTTTTCAAAAAAAATCAACTCGAGGATTACGCCATGCTGAAAGTCCGATGTTTCCTCAACGAGCCCAACGGCAAGCCCTGAAAGCACTTCCAGAAGATGCTGCCCAGTTTGGGCCGAAAGTACGAATTCGAGTTGGAGTACATTTCCAAACCCATTGCCGCATACCAGACGGACGAATACTTCGAGCTGGACCTGCCGGTGGCCCCGGCCATCATGGTGGCCGAAGAGATCGTGGTGGAAGGCTCCGACGTGGCGGATGCGGCCCTGGAAGCGGCCATCCGCCGCCACCTGGGGCTGCCGGAGCTGGAGGAAAAGAAGAGTTTCCTGAGCCGATGGTTAGGCCGGTAAGGTTTTGAGGGGAGGGCCGGGGGACAGCCAGTCCCCCGCTCTCCCCTCAAACTCCCCTCCCCGCCCCCTGTAAGGGGGACGGCGCGAAGCGACCGAAGAAT
>VGSW01000292.1 GCA_016874915.1 Deltaproteobacteria bacterium | reverse complement strand
TACCCCTCGGGAGGGCACGGTAAATTTGTTCTCTTTTTTTTTGTCTATATCTGGATTTTTCGATAGGCAAAGAGCCAGCACAATGAGCCTTCTGGTATTTTAGCCCATGGTGCAAGGTACTTTTGGTCAGCCTGTGAGTAAGAACAACTGGTAGTTTCAGTTGTTCTTACTCACAGGTTTAAGGGTGAGGAATAGGAATCATGCGACCTGGCCAAAGGTATGGTTTCATCTCAGGGGAAGAGGTTGCAGGGGCTGCGAAAACCCTATCGGGAAATCCGGATAGGCCCTTTTTTCAGAGGCGAGCAGAGGTGCAAGAGTTTTTCGTCATCCGCAAGTAATCGAAGACCAAGCGGATGTTGCATGTGAGTTCACGCATTTTCTGTGCAACGCTGCGCACGCCTTTGGATTTGATGGCTCCGATGGCAAAGCGGCGGAGTCGAGAGATGTTTTCCGGGCCGTAGCCGGTGCGTATCCGGCTGCGGTCTTCATCGAAATTCCAGTCCAGGATGTAGTGACAGCTATTCTCGATGCTCCAGTGCCCACGATTGATGGCAAGGAGCTGTTGGGCGTTTGTTTCGTCCGGCTTTCGGCTGGTGATGCCGTAGGCGATGTCGTGGGAGTATTCTCCGCTCTTTTTTTCTATCGATTCCCGCTCGATCACGAAGGCTTGTCCCACGTGGGGGAAGTCAAGGTAATGGTTGAGCTCGGTGGTGGTCCAGATTTTGCGGGTTTCGATCCGGCCATGATCCGGAGGATCATACGCAATGAAATCTGGTTCCTGGCGATTGTGGAAATAGAGTTGGATATCTTGAAAGAGTCCAGGCTGGTTGCCTTTGACGGTGAAGTGGTAATGGGCCTTGCGCTCCAAGCGTAAATAATCGGCGAGCTTGCGTTGGGTCAGCAGGGCATCTGCGGTAATATCTTTGCCTTGGATGTCGATGGCATCGAGCAGCGGAATGGCCATTTTGATCTCGTTCGTTTGCTTTAACTCTTCATTGCCCACTACTGGGAGAGTCCCCACTTTTTTTGGGTGTAGCAGGCCTTGCTCTGGTGACCGACCACGCTCATGATGTGGGTCTGATGACCTTGCGCATCGATGGCGTTGCACATGGTCTTGCCGTCTATGGCCAGACTTTGATCCTCCTTCCCATAAGCTTCGTTCCAGCGTTGAAGCGCGCGGTCAAGATCCACGGGATTGACGCGGATAAGCACATCACGGATAACATACTCGCTCGGGACGAGGTAGCGGCCGTTTTCGCGGCGGCAGTCGAAGCGCTCCCGTGCCTTGGGGCCGAGGCTTTTAGCCCAATCCGAGATGGCCCGGTACCCGCGCATCCCACACAGGACGGCCCCGGCGGCAATGGCCAGCACCGTACAAAGGGGATGACGTCGTCCTTGACCCCGGCGGGGATCGGGGATATCGCGAAAGAAATGAGATAAAGATTCCATCTGTCGGGCGCTCAACATGATTTTGTGTCCTCCTGTACGATAAGGTGGATCGAGAATAGCCCGGGATAACACCGCTCGGGCATCGCTCTGTAAGGGTTTGAGGAAAACCATTTTGGGTGACTGAGCCGTCGCACTATACCCCTGGGGGGTCCGGCGAAAACCCTTGGTTTCACCCACATGCAACCAGTTTGCAGCCTTATACACGGTCCCCTGGAAGCGCTGTGGATCTACAAAGGTCTCCAAGAGGAGCACCGGATGGCCGAAGTTCTCTTGCCAGTCTCTCGGGAGCCTTTTCTGGCACAGGGATAGAATGCGAGAGGCCAAATTGGGAACATGCCAGTCCGGCAGAATCAGAAAACGACTGTTGTTGGTCACCAGTTTCAGACGATCATACTGATGGCGGAAGTCCCAGCCGATCCAGCAATCCCGTGCCTTGCACTTCCAGGCTGCCGCGGAGAAGCTCAGAAGGGCTACCCATTCATCGTGCCAGGAGGCGATATACCATAGGGTTTCTCCGATCTTGGGCAGAAAACCCAGATAATGATGCTCCTGCATCTGCTCCTGGTAGCGTTGCTCTTCGAAGGGACGAACGGGCCGGACAAGGAGTTCCCATAGGTTCACGAAAATCACCCCGGATCAAGGGAATGAACTCTAATGAGATTCTCTTATACAGTATCCAAGGGCGGTTGTCCAGAATTAATTGAAGCTGTTTAACATTCTTTCACTTTTGAGACAGGACATTTTCACCCTGGGCCGACACCTCAGAAGCCAATTTCTCGCTCCCTGGGTAACTCTTGAACCGGAAGACCTGAACAGATCACTGGCTGCGACCAGAGATCGAACGGAATCTGAGCGACATGGGCATGAAAGGCATCTCGTCATCCGGGTGAGATGCCTTTGTGTTTGATTTTCTCGGCATCGCTTT
>VGSW01000291.1 GCA_016874915.1 Deltaproteobacteria bacterium | reverse complement strand
CGGACAGGCTTCATCGCCCAGATGGTATTTGGGTTTTCTGCCGCGCTTGCCCATCCTGCTCACCTCCAGTTCGGTAACCAGGATAACATGCGGCAAATATATTATCAACCATTAAAGGGTCACTGCCGATTTATATTTATATATTCAAAACCATCTGGAATCTCAATATTCGGTTCCATAAAGCTTGTGATTATTACACCCCTTTTTTGTCATGCCTTTACGCACTGGATTTTCGCAGATATATTCGACTTTGCTCATTATACTTACATCGGAACGCAGTATATGATCAAAAGATTCATCCTGCCAGACATGGCCTTTTCGTCCCAAAGCCTTGTTAATACTGTGAGCCGAAGCCCCTTTGATCCCGTTCATTATCTCTGCAAGACCAAAAGGTCTTCCCTCTTTATCATTTAAAGGGGTAAGAATCATGTGAACATGGTCAGACATTACCACTATACCATGTAAAAGAATCTTCTTCCCATGGTCATATAAGCAATGCTTGATGACTAAATGTCTTATAGATTCAGGTAGTTCCCAACGTTGGTAGGTGTTAAAGGTGATGAAAATGGGGCGGCCCTCCACCTGGTAATGGGGGAGGTTGCGCTTATAGTAGTCTTTAGCCGGCTTTGCCTGCACAGCCGAGGGCGGCTGTGCCACAAATTCTTTTTCATTTTTGGGCATTTATTTATCCATTTTTTGCATCTGATGCTTATAATTCCTCCCAATCAATACCTAATCCGGAAGTCCTCCAGGTCCCCCTGATAAGGCTGCCAATGGGCGTCCACCCTTTCTACGTAAGCATAAGGCGGCCCCTTATGGCACCAGGCCAGCATGCTGTTCAGGGCGCTCTTGTCGCCTTCCATCAAGGCTTCCACCCGGCCGTCGGGCAGATTGCGCACCCAGCCACTAATCCCCCGGGCCCGGGCCTCGTCCCGGGTATATGCCCGGAAAAAGACTCCCTGGACCCGCCCTTCCACCAACACGCGGACCCGGGCCTTCTCCTGTTCCCCCATAAATAAGTCTCCTTCCAGTCCGGAAATTGCCCACTAACTCTTTTAACTGAAAACTATCCTCACTCCGCCGGAGGCTGGCCGGCAGGCTTTTCCATCGGCGCCGAAGCCGGTGCGCTCATCTCCTCCTCCGGGGGCTCAGCCGGCCGGGCGGGCCGACCCAAGAGCCGCACCGCCCAGATGGAAATTTCATACATGCCGTAAATGGGAATGGCAATGGCCACCATGGTGAGCACGTCGGCGTGGAACGCGGCCACCACCGCGCTGAGCAGGAGGGCCAGACGCCGGTTGCGGGCGAGGAAGTCCACGTTGACGATTCCCAGCCGCCCCAGGATGATAAGGACCAAAGGGAGTTCGAAGATCAGCCCGAACAGCAGCAGCAGGCGCAGGCAGAAATTGACGAACTGGGTCAAATTCAGCATGGAAAAAAGAAATTCGCTTTCATAGCGCAAGGAAAAAGAAATGATGAGGGGCCAGATCAGCTGGAGAAAAAAGAGGTCTCCCAAAACGAACATCAGGGTGCCGATGGGCAGAAAATAATAGACGTATTTTCTCTCATGCTCATAAAGGGCCGGGGCGCAGAATCGCCATAATTGATACAGGATGAAGGGAAAGGCCAGGGCCAGGCCGGTGATGAGGGAAATCTTCATCTGGACGAAAAAAGGCTCCAGGGGGGCCATGTAATTGAGCCGGTGAGGCTCCACCTTGGGAGGCGATGGGTCCACTCCCAGCTTTTGGGCCATGTCGGGAAATTTCTGCATCACCCAGGATTGAAAGGAGTAAGACCATTTCTGGATGACCGAAGGCTCCACCAGGGGGCGGGTGATGAATCGCTGCACCGTGGGCACCAGCGGCCAGGCGACCATCATGCCTATCACCAACGCGATGGCGATGTAAATGAGCCGCCGGCGAAGCTCTTCCAGGTGCTCCAAAAAAGACATGGTGGTCAAATTTCAAGCCCTCCTGCCGGGTCAGCCACCGGGTGATGTTTTAAGCAAATTCTCTTATCCTTCCAATATAAACAAAGCCCCCCGTCAATATCAAGGTTAGTCCCGCGGATAATCGGTTTTCGGTTTCAGGTTTCCTATGGCAACCGCCCCAAAATTTCTTAGCTTTAAACCAAGGAGTCTTGGGGGGGACCTGAGAATCCTTACCTCAATTGCCGTTGAACACCAGGACCGGATTTCCCCTGGTCCCCGGCTCCAAACCCTCAAAAATAGCGTAAGATTGATGGATTCGTAAAAAGTCGCTTATTGTTAATTATCTGAAATAATTTAAGATTATGGTATTTTTTTCTTGTCGGGCGTTGCTTTTTATGGCATAATTCGGTGAAAAATCAACGGGTTAATGGCAAAAAGATGATTCGTACACGCGATCCCCGACAAGCCTCATTAATTGATCCCTGGGGGGATTTAGGTCCTAAGCGCCGCCAGTT
>VGSW01000290.1 GCA_016874915.1 Deltaproteobacteria bacterium | reverse complement strand
GATGGAATAACTATAATTAATTAATATTGGCAAAATTTAGCACGGTTATTGCAACATAATAAAGTAGTATATGGACCCCTATTAAGGTACCCACATCCCCCCCTTAATCAAAGTTCATATACCATTTTCTCCTTTCACCTGTTGGCCGGGTTCCTCCCCCACCCGGCCAATTTTTTTGTCTTGACTGGATCGCCGACTTCCCCAAACTGCTTCGCCTGGGAAATCTTTAAAGCAATGAAAGGAGTTTTTGCCGCAATCTGCCAGCAATTTCCAAGGCCTGGGCGGCTTCTTCCTTTTCCGCCGACTCGCCGGGATATCTGAAAGTCACGGCGGCTCTGGTCAGAAAACGCAGTTCTTCCACCGGCCAAGACCATTGGGGGCAGACCGGCGCTAAAAACTGGTCCAGGTAGGCCAGGTCATGGGTTTTGGTGGGAATAACCCCCAGGTGAATAAGCGGAGCCTTCATCAACTTTTCGATGCATTGTTGAGCATGAAAACAAACTGCATCATAGTTGGGCTCATCCTCAGCCCTCATTTCCCTGCCGGCGGTGGCAAAGTCCTTTTCCGCCTTATCTATCCATTCCTTAACCGTGGCGGTCATATAACACCTTGCCGTGGTCCAGGGCTTCCCGGATGAGGGGGTCGCCTTCCCGGTAGCGGCGATCGGTGTCATCGGGGCGCCGGGCCAGGAGGTCAATGGGGAAGCGGGGATTGGTGCGGTTCAGGATTTCCAGGGACTTGGTAATATTTTTGCCCTCGAAAAGGAGGATCACCAGCAGGTCCACGTCGGAATCGGGGGTAGGCTGGCCAAAGGCATAGGAGCCGAACAGGATGATCTTATCTGGCTGAAATTCCTGGACAATTAGGCGGCAGAGGTCCCGGATGGTTTGATCGTCAATCATAGTGTCATCTTACTCGTTCCCAAGCTCCCGCTTGGGAACCTCAATTTGTGCCCCGGCTCCTGCCAGGGGGCCGGCAAGCGCGACTTAGAGCCCCAACAGGGAAAGGGGAAGCAGAGCTTCCCACCCAGGTGCGTTCAAGAAAAACTCTTATGTCAGCTTACAAGTTATTACTCAGGCCATAAAACTGTTCCCACCATCATCAACCGAAGCCCCCAAAAATTTATTTTGGGGTCCGCAGGAATGGGAACCATTAATTGACCTCAGTAATAACCATTTTCTGAAAGAATTTAGACTTTCTCCTGAAGATTTGCCGGCCAATAACCCCTCAACGCTGATATCTTCATCCAGTTCTTCCCAATGAATACCCTGGCCTTTGCCGATGAGCCGCCAGTTGCGGCGCTCTTTCGGGGTGGCATGGGA
This sequence comes from Deltaproteobacteria bacterium, assembly GCA_016874915.1. GTDB lineage: Bacteria > Desulfobacterota > Desulfobaccia > Desulfobaccales > 0-14-0-80-60-11 > VGSO01. The sequence continues at coordinate 1,154 of VGSW01000290.1, read as the reverse complement.
GATTCGGGACAACCAGGCCAAGGGCACCGAGATTGTGCGGCCATCACTAAGTTCCACCGTCAAAGTGTCTTCAGTCACTATCAGGTTCTCTATATTCGGTAGGCGTAATTCAACCGCGGAAGTATGCATTCCATGCCTGTGCTATTCTTAATTCATTATTTCATCTAAGGTCTTACGCCCTCTAATGGTCCGTTCGAAATCACGGTCGAAACTTACTAAAGTAAAATCGTGTTTCTCTGCCGCCACGTATTGGTACGAATCATCGAAATCCAGTCCGAAATTACGAGCCGCGTCAGCCAGCAGTGGGAGGTCTTCCGTCTCCAGCCGGATAACATTCACCACCCCTGAATGCAGCAGGTCGTCCAAAGCCCTCAGAAAAGCATCATAAGACTTGAGTCGGAATAACACGACACCCAGAGAATACAGGGAAAATTCGGTAAGGTGGAGACTGTCCGCCGGGGCCTGCTGGAGGAAACGTTCAACTTTGTCGGCTTGTTGCTGGTCGAGAAAGAGTTCCAGGATAATATTGGTATCCAGGAGATACATTCAATCTCCCCACCATTCCCGGGCCTTATGTTGTAGATCAACGGAAGTGTATTCGTCCCGCAAATGGCGCAAGGCCCCCCGCCAATCCAATTTCAAGGGTCTCTTGGGCTTACGGTCCTTTTCAGCAAGGAGAGATTCAAGGAAAGTTTCCGCTTCCTTGTGCTTTTCCGGGGGCAGGGCTTTGACCAATTCTTCCAGGCGGGTCATGTTTTCAAATCCATTGGGCGCAGGCTGAAGCCTGCGGCTATAAAAAACATCAGCTTTATAACTTGAAGGTAGCAAAACATTATAAGAATTGCAAATGAATCAAGGAGCGCCTCTATGGGTTGCGTTCCCCGGTTAAATATGACGCTTACCCACCAACTCATGATACTCTTGCAGGCTCTTTACCCGCAGTTCTCCCCGTTTCAGGGCCCGGATGGCGTCCAGGGTGGCCCGGGCGGCGGCGAGGGTGGTGGTGTAGGGGATGTTGTATTCCAGGGCGGCCCGGCGGATGGAGTAGGAGTCCCGGGGGGTGTAGCGGCCCAGGGGGGTGTTGATGAGCAGGTCCACTTCCCGGTTTTTGATGCGGTCAATGATGTTGGGCCGGCCTTCCCGGATTTTATGCA
>VGSW01000289.1 GCA_016874915.1 Deltaproteobacteria bacterium | reverse complement strand
GTGGGCGGCGTATCCTTGGGCAAGGGGCCGCAATACCTCTTTAAGGCCCTGGAAATTCTCGATACTCGTAAAATCAGCGCCCGCATGGTAGGCCCGGTGACCATCGTGGAGCCTTATCGGACCTGGCTGCGGGAGCGGGTCGAGTTAGTGGGTTATCGACCCCGCCCTGAGATGCGCCGCCATTATGAGTGGGGCGATCTGTTCGTCTTCCCCTCCATCTGCGAAGGTTCGGCCACCGTGAACTATGAAGCCCTGGCGGCCGGATTGCCGGTGATCACCACCCCCAACGCCGGTTCGGTGGTGCGGGACGGGGTTGAGGGTTTTATCGCGCCCATCCGCGATGCCGCGAGCCTGGCCGCCAGGATAGAGCTGCTGGCCGCCAACCCCGGCCTCCTGGCCCACATGGCCCAAAAGGCCAGAGAACGGGCGGCGGAATTTTCTTGGGAGAGGTATAGCGAGAGGCTGGCGGGGACCTTGGAAGAAATTATGCAGTTGTGAGCATTCGGGGGGCATTAGAGAACAATTATGCGCACTAAATATATTTTCGACGGATTAATGTTACATTGTTTGATTATCGGCGCCATATTGCTATTCATTTTATTACTGCTGCGTCGCCGGGATCTTTTTCATTGGCTTTCTGCCGGCTTTTGGGCCTGGGCCGCATTTGCTCTCTATTTTTTTATTACTCCCATTATTCAGTATTGGGGAGACCTTACTTATATGGAAACCCGATTGGCGCTCACCGAAGGCCTGCCGCGCATGATCTGGGTCACCGGTTGCGTCGCCCTGGGGTTATTGGCATTTTTCTGGGCTTACTTCAGATACCGCCCCGGCAACCCCAGGTGGGGGTTGGATCAGGAAAGCTGGCCTCCGGGAACCTGGATAATTATTATCCTGGCTCTGGCAGGGGCCGCCTATGTAATGATCACCTATCGCGGGGCCTTCGGTTTTGAGGCGGCCCCTGTGGAAATAGAAAAAAGTAGCAAGTTTGTGGGGAAAGTTACCGGCTATGAAACCGCTCTGAATATTTGCGCCGCCTTCCCGATAATTCTTTTATTAATGCGGCGCACCACCAGAATGTTGGGACTTGTTCTCGCAGGGACTTATCTTCTGTCGAAGATGGGTGACCGCTATGACCGGGCCAGTGCCGTGAGTTTACTCATCGGCGTCAGCATGGCGTTGACGTTCGTACGAGGGCGCAAATGGCCGCCCGGTGGGTGGATTTTGGGCATTCTGTTATTCACCTTGCTGCTTCACGCCCGGGGTCACCTCTCTTTCACCGAATTTCGCGAGTCCGGCAAAATGACCGTTGCTACCAGCCAGGACGAGATCAAGCGAGGCGAAGGCGCCATCATGTTGTCATCCTTTTATTTGAAAAGTTATCTGCACGACAAAGTAGGCTACACCTACGGCGTTCCCTTAATATCCTCGGTGGTTTTCGGGGCTTTGCCGCGCCGATATTTTCCCTGGAAGGACTGGATGGTTGAAACTTACCTGTCTAAGATAAATAGGGCGTTTGGGATGGAACAATTGATGTTCGGTTCAAAGAGTTCGGTTATTGGCGACCTGTACGGCTTCGGGGGCATCTTCGCGGTCATGGGAGGGATGTTCCTTTTAGGGTTCCTGGTGAGGAAGCTGGATGGCTGGTTGGCGCCTCAAGCCCCCATGGCGATACGCGCCATGGGGGTGGTGTGGTTGAGTTCTTTATGGATGATGCTCGGCAGCGCGTTGCTGTGGAGTGTCGCCCTGTTGTATCTTACCGCCATTCCCTTTATAGGAGTGCTCCTTTGCGCCAAAATTTTTGGGCCTTCCGGGCGGATGGCTTTGGCAGGAGTCAAATAGAAGTAGCAGGAAATATTTGCCCGGCGGGTCGCATCCGCCTCGGCCATTATCTGAAGTCAGGTCAAGAGTGCAGGTTCTTACGCAACAGTCGGCATAAGAGGATTGGGCTGATTTAAGGGAATAGACCGGATGAGCCTGGAGAAAATCCGCATACGGTTAACTTATGATATCTGGCGGCGCCTGCTGGCGAGATATGGGCCTGTGGTTTTGCAAAACAAACCCGTGGTGCTGGATTGCGGCAGCGGGCCGGGTCGTCTACTGGGGCTCATGGAGGAATGGTTTCCACAAACAACTTTATATGGGTTGGATATTGATTACACCGTCATCAGCCAGGCCAGGCAGGCAAGCCCAGGGATCAATTATCTGGTGGCCTCGGCTGAAACGCTGCCTTTCCCGGAAAAGACGGTGGATATTCTGGTCACCCTGCACATGGTGGAGCATTTGCCGGAGCCCGAACATTTTTTCCGCGAAGCCAGCAGGGTCCTGCGGCCGGAAGGCATCCTGGCTCTGGCCACCCCCAACCCCCAGGGAATTGGCGCCCGGATAATGAAAGATAAGTGGTCCGGTTGGTGTCTGGAGCACGTTTCGCTAAATTCCCCGGAGACCTGGGAAAGGATGCTGACCAAGCACGGCTTTTCGGTCTTGGAGCACGGCACCA
>VGSW01000288.1 GCA_016874915.1 Deltaproteobacteria bacterium | reverse complement strand
TCGGCCGGCCAGCGGGTTAAAATCACCGGACACAAAGGCGGGCGCATGCTCCGGGCCCGGCTCCTGGCCCTGGGCCTCAACCTGGGCCGGGAAATAGAAGTCATCCAGAACAACCGGGGCCTCATCATAGTGGGCATCAACGGCGGCCGGGTGGCCCTGGGCCGGGGCATCAGCCAGAAAATCCTCACCGAGCCGGTGGAGAAGCAGGGTTAACGGCAGCATGCCGTTATCGGGTTTCAGCTAAGAGAAATTCGGCGGTTTCTGAATGCTAACCTCTTACGGGTAAAAACTCTCCTCCCTTCTCAAACTTATTACTCAGAGCAATTATTTAATCGGGAGTCTGCATATGGATATGGCAAGTGTAGAAAAGGAACTCCAGCGTCGGATAGACCAATCAAGGGAATGGCTATCAGGCAAACCAGCCTTGATTACAAACCTGAAGATTAGAAATTATCCTTGCCAGGTCGAGCCGGTGAAGTTTCTAGACGACCCGCACATGAAAGCAAGGCATGGAGTTATGTTTCGCCTGGAGTTCGTAACGGAACGAGGTACATTTGAAGCATATTTAGAAACCCGTATAATGCCCACCAAATGTTTACGTAAAGACGAGAAATTTGATCCTCCATTTGTAGCCTGTAATGCCTTCAACCCCGAAACTAAAAAGAGAGACCTCATTACTTGGGACTTTGTGGAAAATATCGCTTTTTATAAAAGTAGTCTGGATACGTCCATTGAAGAATGGTATAAAGGTTGGGTCTTTAAGGCACTAATACACAAGAATAACTCCAAGATCTTTAAATTCATGAAGGAAAAATGAACAATTTTGCGATTTATAACGATTAATATCTCTTAGCTTGTGGTAAAATTTGTGTTCCCAAATAGAGTTTGGGAACGAGCCATTCATTAACTTTCGGAAATAATGAAAAGGTTTGGTAGCACATCGCGGTCTAAAGGCCGCAACCAAATGATATTGTTTCTCGCCAAGACGCAAAGGGCGCAAAGGAAAAATAAAGGGTGGGCACTGCCTACCATTTCCTTTCCTAAATCAGTAGGTTAACCACAAATTCTTGTTGAAAAAACCAGAAACTCAGAATCAGTAGCACAGGCTTCCCAGCCTGTGCGGCAGGGAATTTCAGGTTAGGAATGGAGTAATCCATCGTCTGACTTATGGCAATACCCCCAATATCTATTTGAACCCTTCTCGGGATAAAGGGTATAATTCCCTAAAAAAATTTCCGGGAAAATCCTTTGTCCCGCATCCAGCCTCCCGACACCTCAGAAGCAGCCCTGGAATCCCTGGACACCCTGGAAGGCGCGGTGGAGCGCGTCACCTTTGCCGACCCCGAGAGCCACTACGCGGTGGTGCGCCTCAAGGTGAAGGGCCTGCGCCAGCCCGTCACCGCAGTGGGGGCCCTGGCCGCGGTGAAGGAAGGGGAGCTCCTCCACCTCAAGGGGCGCTACGAGATTCACCCCAAGTGGGGGGAGCAGTTCAAGGTGGTGTGGTGGTACGCGGTGCTCCCCGCCACCGTGGCCGGCATCAAGAAATACCTGGCCTCCGGCCTGGTGAAGGGCATCGGCCCGGAAATGGCCAAGCGCCTGGTGGAGCGCTTCAAGGCGGACACCCTCAAGGTCATTGACGACGAGCCGGAGCGCCTGGAAGAGGTGCCGGGCATCGGTCCCAAGCGGGTGGAGATGATCCGCCGCTCCTGGCAGGGGCACAAGGAAATCCGGGAGATCCTGGTGACCCTCCAGGGGTTGGGGATCAGCCTGGGCCAGGCCGCCAAGATTCATCAGGCCTACGGTGACCGGGCCCGGGAAGTGGTGACCTCCAATCCTTATCAACTGGCCCTGGACATCCAGGGCATCGGGTTCAACACCGCGGACCGCCTGGCCTCCCGCCTCAACCTGGACCCTTTGGCCCCGGCCCGCCTGGCCGCGGGCTTGATCCACGTCCTGGACGCCATGGCCGGGGAGGGCCACGTCTATGTCCCGAAAGACCTCCTCCTCAAAGAGGCCCAGGAACTTCTTAAAGTTCCCCCCCAACCCCTGGACGGGGCCTTGGACCGTCTGGCCCGGGACGGCAAGGTCCTCATCCCGGACCTGGCCGCGGGCCGGGGAGTTTACAAGCGACCCGCCTGGGTGGCGGAAAACGGCGTGGCCCAGATGCTGGGCCGCCTGGTCACCACCCCCGGCCTCCATCCCCTCCTGGAGATGGAGCACCTGCTGGGGGAAGTCCAGAAGCGCCGCAAGCTGGAGCTGGCCCCGGAGCAGCGGGACGCGGTGGTTGCGGCCCTGAAGGAAAAGCTCCTCATCGTCACCGGCGGCCCCGGCACCGGCAAGACCACCATCGTGAGCTGCATCCTGGACCTGTATCGCCACCTGGGGGCCAGGGTGATGCTCATGGCCCCCACGGGCCGGGCCGCCAAGAGATTGAGCGAAACCACCCAGTTCGAGGCCGCCACTATTCACCGGGCCTTGGAATGGTCGCCCCAAACCGGGG
>VGSW01000287.1 GCA_016874915.1 Deltaproteobacteria bacterium | reverse complement strand
GAGCACCGGTCCCAGTTAATCTCACGGAGCGGCGGCGCCAGGGTGGGCAGCCACCTTCATCCGAAATGAAATTAAGGGGGAGGGATGACCACTCAGGTTGCCGAAGCAGGCTTCGGCCCCATTTGCGTTTCCACCCAGCCAGTCATGAGCCGTTGACTCTTCCAAACATAGTACAGGCTTTCCAGCCTGTGCGCCCAAACTTTTCGAGGCAATTGCTCATGAGCCTTCGGCTCACCCGCAAACCATAAAAACTCATGCCTATGGCGGGCAGTTGGCACCCTCCATCTGGTTTGAGAACCACCATTCCTCTATATTTGCCAATCAATCCCGCTCCGGTGGAAAGGTCAATTTCGCCCCCAGCCAGCCAATGGTCACCACCAGGGGCGCCAGGCTGAGGATCAATGCCAGATAAACCGTGCTCGCGGCGCCGAAGGAGGTCAAAATCTCCGGATTCGCAATTCGCCAGGCGAAGGCTCCTCCGGAAATCCCCAGTAGGATGAAGGAAAACCGGATTTTGAGGGTGACGTACTTCAAGGGTTTTGATTGAAAATTCAGCCACCAGGATAACAATCCCGTTGCAATGGCCAACGGAGTGAAGAACACTCCGCTGCCCAGGCAGATCAGGGCCGCGGCTTCAAAGGAATTGACGCCGGTGACCAAGTAGAAGATGGTGAATGCCGTGGCGGAGATCAGAAAAACTATGGGAAAATGAACCATCATGTGATGGGAGTGGAGTTTGATCCGGGGGAACCGGTCCAGGATTCGGGTTAAGAACCGGGGCAATGGGGGAGAATATTTTTTCGTAATGGCGCCCACCCGGGGGAAGCTCTCCAGTACCTCGGGGCCATGAGGGGCGGCGGCCATGGCCTCAGTGAGGTCCCGCCCGGCCCGGTGATTGGCCATATGCAGGCCGTTTTCCCAGAGACCGCTGCCGCTGACATCAAAGACCTTGCCCTGGTAAGCGATATACGCGGGTTTGCCGTCCTGGCCGGAAAATTCCTCCAGGCTTTTCAGGTCGAATTCCTTGGAACCTGGGGGTTCCGGGGCCGAGAACCACGCCGGGCAGGTCCTCCGGTCTTCCAGCATTTCAAAGGGGGTGACCGGCGCCAGGCCAGGTTCGAGGGGGCTCCCGGAGACGTCAAAGGGGCTGCCGCACACGGAGCAGCGGATTCTCCCGGGTTCCGCTTCCGAAACCATGGCCTTCTCCCTTCTAGGGGTGAGTCGCCCCGGCTTTAGAAACCGCTGGTAGTAGTCATAGGTGAGGGGTTCCCCCTCCTTGATGACCCGGCCTTCCACCACTTTTCCCACAAATATGGTGTGATCGCCCACGTCCAGGGTACCGATGACCTCGGCCTCTATATAGGCCAGGCAGTTTTCCAGGACGATGGGCGCCCCCGTCACCCCTATTTGATAGCTGATGTCCTCAAGTTTGTCCACTTGGCGGCCGGAGCGGAGACCTAATCTTTCGATGAACGAGAAGGGAGTTTCCCGGGCCAGGATAGAGGCGGTGAAGACGCCGCTGGCCTGGATGAAGTCATGGGTCAAGGCGGTCTTACTCAGGCACACTTCCACGGCCGGCGGCTCCGAACCCACCTGGATCACCGTGTTGACCACGGCCCCGTTGAAGCGGCTGTCTTTCTTGGAACAGACCACGTAGAGGCCGTAACAGATTTTGCGCAATGCGCTGAATTCGGGCTTACGCTCAGCCATGGCCGGTTGAGTAAATTAAAGAATGATGGGGCGATTCCACCTCTAACTAAAAAATAAATGGTGAAGGAGTGCTGTCAAGGTGGGGATGCCGCCCCAGGGTTCAGAAAAGACCGGAAAAGGTCCCGCAAGATTGAGCCCTGGCCGGGGGATGGGGCGGCTGGCTGGAGGAGCCAATATTTGGGGCAAGGGACAGGTTTAAACCTTTTCCAGGTCGTTGAAAAAGAAGGCGATCTCGGTCATTGCGGTGTCGGGGCCGTCGGAGCCGTGGACGAGGTTTTTCTCGATGCTCCGGGAGAAATCCCGCCGGATGGTGCCCGGCGCGGCCTGGCGATAGTCGGTGGCTCCCATGAGGTCGCGGTTTACCTGGACGGCGTTTTCCCCCTCCAGGATCATGGCCACGATGGGGCCGGAACTCATGAATTTGACAAGCCTGGCGTAAAAAGGGCGCTCCTTATGCACCGTATAAAAAGCCCGGGCTTGCTCCCGGGTGAGATGCAGCATCTTCATAGCCCGGATTTTGAGGCCTTTTCGTTCGAAGCGGTCGATGACTTCGCCGATCAAGCCCCGGGCCACGCCGTCTGGTTTGATGAGGGATAGGGTTTGTTCTATTGCCATTTAAAATTTCTCCATTTCGGGAAATCATTCAAAAATTTTTAGACTATCAATTAGTACTATAACGTTAAGTGTTGACAATTAATTTCCCATGTGCAAACATGGGGAGCATGGACAAACAAGAATTGCTCGAGGCCCGTGGTCGCCTGGAGGCTTTTCTTGAGCCGCTTTTGCTCATGTTGGG
>VGSW01000286.1 GCA_016874915.1 Deltaproteobacteria bacterium | reverse complement strand
GGCAGTGTTGGCCCACCACCTTGCATGCGGCTACGGCCCCCTCTCCGGGGCCTACTGCGACCCATCCTCCCCGGAAACACACGTGGTGTTCTCGGAGATCCTCGGGGTAAAAGTCCAGGCCCCCCGTCGAAGCGTCGAGGTGGGTCAGGAACTGGTGCGGCAATGGCTCAAGGTCCGGCCCGATGGCCGGCCGGGGCTTTTGATCCACCACCGCTGCCGGAACCTGATCCGGGAACTCAAAGGCTACCTGGTCCACGAACCCGGTAAAGGAGACCACCACGCCCTGGACGCCCTGCGCTACTTTTTCGCCGGCTGGCCGGGGGCCGAATGAAGGATGGGCAGGAAAGACCATGACAGTGTCTCAAAAGGGGGAGTCTCAACCTGACCTCCCGGTGATCACCAGGGCCAGGCAATCCCGCATCAAGCAGGTGCAGGAGATGAAGCTCTCCGGCTTCCGGCCCGGAGAGATCGCGGCCAAACTGGGCATCAGCAGGCGCCAGGTCGACCGGGACCTCAAGGACGGCAAGGTCCTCAGCCGGCTCGCGGCCCAGGAATTTGACCAGGACAATTTCCTGGGGGAAAGCATCAGGTTTTGGACGCAAATCCGCTGGAAGTCCATGCGGGACAGCGAACTCTGCCAGGAAGAAAACGCCAGGATCGGCCATCGCCGCAATGCCATGGCCGCCCATGAAAAACTGGTGAAAGAGCTGCAGGATTGCGGCCTGTTGGCCAAGGTCCCGCAGAGGCTCCTGTTGGGAGCGGACCTTCCCTTCGAAGACCCGGAGGTGCGGCAGGCCTACCTGGATTTCCTGATCCTGGCCCGGGAAAAGGGCGAAAAAAATCTCGGCCTGTAAATTTTTGGCTTTTCACAAATATGGAAGAAGTTTTTTACAAAAAGGTCATATCCCCACTTGACCCGAATAAACGGGGAGTGAGGGATTCGGGTTCCCACCCAGGTCCCACTTCGAAAACTTCAAAACCGGCCGGGCCGTTAGAAACCGGCAACCCCACACCATCTCTATGTTTTCCGGGGTTCGTGTCCGGGCGTAGCCGGGCGATCACGATCCCACCTTACTACTATTATGCGTTTTTAAAATACCCCCCAAAGCCTGCCAGAACCCGCGTACGGAGATCACCCCGGCGAAGCTCCGGGATGGCTTTGGCATACTGGGTGCTACCGTGACCATGTCCCCGCAACCGGACAATCAGGGGACAGAGACCTCTTTGTCCATTACCAACCCCCGGGCCGCCCTGGCCCTGGTGGAGCATTACCGCACTCACGGCTTTAAAGATGCCGGCGAGCTTTTGAAGTTCATCGAAGCCTTCTGGGGCCTCAAGATGCCCCGGGCCAGGGTCTGCCCCGAACATACCCCACCTGCCGAATACGTAGCCGCCGCCTTTTTCGAGGAAGTGCAGAACTGCGTCTGCTGGGCCAACCGGGGCGGCGGCAAGACCTTGAACGGCGCTTTGATCACCTGGCTGGATTCCGTGTTCAAGCCGGGGTGTGAAACCAAGATTTTGGGCGGGTCCCTGGAGCAGAGCCAGAAGATGTACAGCCATATCCAGGAGCGGTTCGCCACCCCGCCCTTCCAGCATCTCGTGGCAGGGGAGATGCTCAAGACCTTCACCAGGATGGCGGGCGGCGGCAGCATCCAGATCCTGACCGCCTCCAGCAAAAGCGTGCGGGGGCCGCACCCCCAGAAGCTCAAGCTGGACGAAGTGGACGAAATGGCCCCCGAGCTATACGAAGCCGCCCTCTTCATCCCTCAGTCGGCCCGGAACATCAAGGCCAGCATCCAGATATACTCCACCATGCACAAGGCCTACGGCCTGATGAACCGGGTGATCACCGAAGCCGCGGAGAGCGGTTACCGCATATTCAAGTGGTGCATTTTTGACGTGATGGAGAAATGCATGGACCGGGAATGCGATGGCTGCGCCCTGTGGGAAGATTGCGGCGGCAAGGCCAGGGACGCCGACGGGTTCATCAAGATAGACGATGCCATCACCAAGAAGCGCATGGCCTCCCGGGAGTCCTGGGAGGCGGAGGCCTTGTGCCTCATGCCCAGCCAGGAGGGACTGATCTATAAGGAATTCGACTTGGCGATTCATGTAGTATGAATAACCTTTAAACAATAACACTTAATATCTCCTAAATAACGTCTTGAAAAATCCCAATAGCAGCGGGCAAGGGTGGAGTCTTGCCTTATTCACAAAGTAACGCAAAATATTGCAAGGATAGTGAGAATGTTGTAATGGTATAAATAATTGTATTTTGCCTCATCTTATTGTCAAGTAATTTAAACCGTGTAACTTATTACCCGTATTACAAATAAGGAGCGAAAGTTGCGGTATCAGGGTAATGGTCAAAAAAACTGTCTTTCCATGTTGTATTCAGGTGTTAGGAATTACAAAAAAATAATACCCAAAAGTAACTACCTAATCGCACTACGCTATTTTCTGGCAATTTCTGTGTTAAATGGCCTACTTAGGCATACTGAGTGCATCTATTCTTATTGAATCGCAACCAAAACCAAACCAAAAAGGAGGCCAACCTATCGAACCAAGCCAAGCCGTCAA
>VGSW01000285.1 GCA_016874915.1 Deltaproteobacteria bacterium | reverse complement strand
GGCACCTGTTCGTCGTAGAACAGGGTCACCGGGCCCAGGACCAGCACCAGGCAGCCGGGTTTAAGCTCTTTAGCCAGTTCCTCCTTGATGAGGCGCACCAACTGGTGGGATGTGAAGGCCCGGGCCTCCCGCACCAGGCCGTAGGGGTCGAAGCGGTTGGCCGCGTCCACCACCAGGACCCGGCCTTGGGCCGCGCCCCAGGCCGCCGCGGCCGCGGTGAGCTCCCGGAGGTTATCGCCCCAGATCAGCGCGCCCCGGCCGGGGCGCAAAGGGCCCAGGGCGGGCGGCCATAACATCAAAGGCACCGGTGGCAAAGATTCCCGACGCTCAAGCATTTCCAACCTGACCCCGCTAATGTTGGTTAGAACGAGGCTTCAACCCAGCCGGTCCCATCACACTTGTAGCAATGCCCGCCCAGACCCTCTCATTACAAGCTGGGCAAGTCTTTTTAGGCCACTTGGGAGGGGCATTGCTTCCCTGTCCATTCTGATTCTCTACAGGCGCAGAAGCCATCCGTAACCTTGAGATATTTGGGTTTTTTCTGTTCACCCTGGCTAACAGGAAATCTATACTCATTAGCCGGTGGCGGGCACGGAGGCCCGCCCCACCAATTAAAAATTTATTCTTATGGGATTGGGGGTGGGGGGAGGGGGTAAGGGCAGACGCCCTTACCCCCCTCCCCCAAATCTGCCTTCCCTCCCGCCCCCTACCCCCGCCCCTCCAGGTTGCGGTACACGCCCACCACTTTGCCCAGAACCTGCACCGCCTCCGCCTCAACCGGAGGGATGCGCACAGGCGTGAAGTCCGGGTTGTCGCCCTTGAGGACCAGGCCTCCGGCTTCTTCATAAACCCGTTTCAGGGTGGCCTCGTCGTCCACCAGGACCACCGCGATCTCCCCCCGGGCCACCCGGGGCTGGACCCGCACCATCACCAAATCGCCGGGCTGGATGAGGGGGGCCATGCTGTCGCCCGCGACCCTGAGGAGAAAAGCTTCTTCGCCCCGGACCCAGGCCCGGGGGAGGGGCAGGGTGTCCTCGACATTCTCCGTGGCCAGCAGGGGCCGGCCCGCGGCGATGCGGCCCAACACGGGCACTTCCACTACCGGCCCCAGGGTCCGGCCGGCCAGGGTCAGCCCCCGGGATCGCCCCGGTTCCCGGTGGAGGTAGCCCTTGCGTTTCAACGCCGCCAGGTGGTCCGCCGCGGCCCGGGGCTGGATGCCGAAGCGGGCCGCCACTTCCCGCACCGTGGGGGGATAGCCCTGGCGGGCCACGAACTCTTCCACAAAGGCCAGCACTTGCCGCTGTCTGTCCGTCAATGGCTTCATGGTTATAAAATACTATACATAAGTATACTTGTCAAGAGAATAGTCATACCCCAAATTAACCGTCGATGAATTCACGAAACGGTGGATTAAGGAATCACGGCAGTCGGTTAAGCCCATTGCCCGTGTCTGCTTCTCATTGACAATCGAGCCGGGACAAACTATAATTTTCATGTGCGGGCGATTAGCTCAGGTGGATAGAGCGTTGGTCTCCGGAACCAAAGGTCGGGCGTTCGAGTCGCCCATCGCCCGCCAGTAAAATCAAGGGGTTAGGTGAAAGCCTAACCCCTTGTCCTTTTTGCCCCCAACACTATCCCCAACATAAAATGGGAAAAGCCCCTGCCGCAAGCAGTTATCTTTTGCGCAAATTAATGAACTTTATATATTTGCAGGAGGCGGAGAGTTTGCGGGCCTGTCGCCGGCTCTATCATGAGCCTGCCGCAAATTGTGTCGCAAGATTGTCGCAAGTTAGCTTATCCCGGGAGCCGGTAAATAAATTGATTCGTGGAACCTTCCGAGAGCAGCGACCCCTTAATAACCCTCAGATCCCCGCTGCAAGGCCCTATGGTGACTTCCGGAAACAAGCGCTAAAGGGTGAGAATTATAATTATCTACAATTCTCGGGGATAGAATTGAACTTTTTAAGCGAAATCTACAATTTCGCTTCCATCGTCTGGTAGGTGTTTCGGCGGGTTCAGGTCTTCATCGGCCTTGGCCAGCCACTGCCGCACCAGGTCGCGCTTGACTTCCTCAGGCGGCTTCATAAATTACCTTCCCATATTTATTGGCAGGATAGGCGATGCCTCCTATAACTCCCTTGCTCTCTTCAAAGCGTTCGGTGGCCATGACGATGATGTCGAAGGCGAGGTCCAAACCACGCATGGCCTGGCGCAAACGCACGCTTTCCTTTCTTGAATTTGCGGGAGGAGCTTTTTTCAGGACTATGAGATCGATATCTTTGTCCCTGGTCATTTTCCCTGTAGCCGCCGAGCCGAAGAGAATGATCCGCTCCGGCTGAGTGATCTTCAAGATACGCCCGATGATCTCCTCAATGAGCTTTTGGTCAAGGTTCATGATTGCTCTTGACATTTCCAACTTTTCGCGCCGATCTTTCTCTAAAATAGTGGCCAATTAGTAAAGGGAAGGCTGGATTTCCTCCTTAGGCCCTTTGATCCGGTTAAATCTGTTGTCCCTTAAAGATTCAAACTGAAATCTTACACCTTTCTCCCGGGGCTTTATAGTCCTTTTTGTCAACTCATTT
>VGSW01000284.1 GCA_016874915.1 Deltaproteobacteria bacterium | reverse complement strand
CGTTCCTCGGAGAGATGGCGGCGAAAACAACGGGCCGACAAAATGCCGTCGTTACCCGATATACGCCATCAACTGGCAAAATGCTTAATGAAAATGTTGATTTGAACATTAATGTGTCGGAGTAGTATTAAATAGCAGTCGGCCGCCACAGGAAGGGACCTCAAGGACGAAGCCAGGACGGCGGGATTCAGCAGAACGAGGTTTGAGCGCGAATCGCAGGGCTTTAACCGAAAGTTCGTCAATCCTCTTTTGGATTTCATAAAATTCAGGGATTTGAATCCCTGTTTTGGGGGCACCTGGGGGAAAGGCTTCAAGGTTTATTATCTCTTCCCTGAGTTCTTCGAGAAGGTCAAGTTGCCTTGGGTTGAAAGGGGGAAAATCAAGGGTAGGATTCTTCATCTTTACCGCATCCTGCCGGGGTCTGGGAATAGCATCGGGTGGTTACACAAGCGGTTAACGCAATCTCTTTAATTCGGCCTCAGTTATCCCCAACTGCTTAAGGATAGCGGATAGAAGCCCCGTCTTGATTTTGCTGCGGGGGATGGTGATGATGTAGCCGCCCTCGACATCATAAACCCGGATGTGTTTTTTGCCTTCAACTGTGATATGCCCTAACTTGCGGGCCACCCTTACCAGGTCCTTCCCGGTATAGTCTGTAGCGGACCGCTTCATACCGCTCGGGCTTTCCCGGCCTGGCGCTCCTTAACATATTCAAGGTGTTCTTCCAAGACCTCAATAATGTTGTCCAGGGCTTCTTGCTCGGTTTCCCCTTGGGAGACGGCTCCAGGAATTTCCCGGCATTGTGCCATATAGCCGCCGTCCTCCAGGTCCGGGGTTAGGGTCACAAAAAACTGTCCAGCATGCACCATAACCTTTTCCTCTTTGGGGGCGGCAAACTTCTTTAGCTCCCCCTGTAAGCCTTCGATGATTTCCCCCAGGGCCAGGGAAAAGACAAACTGGCCGCTCTTTAGGACGTCCAGAATCTTTTCCGGGTCCCGATCCAAAACAAAGAGGTTCACGCCGTCAGTTACAAAACGTAATTCGGCCAAGGGTTGCCGCACGTCCGGGAAGTTCTTTCTCAACCAAGCCAGGGTCTTCCTAATTTTCTGCAGGCTAATTCCTTCCTCCCTCAGCCGCTTGGCAACCTTCAAGGACACCAGGTCTTGAAAGGAATATTCCCGCCTTGTCCCTTTGCCAGCCCCGGCCTTGACAGAAGGTTTGACGATCCCGCTTCTATCCCAATGCTCAAGTTGCATTTTACTTATGCCAACCAGGGCGATAACCGCCTTTCTTCCAAACACAAAAGACATATGGCCGCCCTCCCCAATAAATTTATAAACCTAATAATATGCTTATAAGTATAGATATGATAATTGTCAATCAATTTTTTTAAGAGGAAACGGTTTTCCTAATGACTTGCTCTACTCTTCTTCCAAGTTCACCACTTGAAGGTCATTGCTGGTCTTTTTGCAATTTTGGGCTACGGCTTCGAATGCCGCCCGGTGACTATCCGGGGCTAAATGGCTATACCTCGCAGTCATCACCAAGGTCCGGTGTCCCAGGGCCTTTCCCACCACATACAAGGGGACCCCGGCCATGACCGCCCTGCTTGCATAGGTATGTCGCAAAGTGCGGAATGTCACTCGCTCTCGGGGGTCCGAAACGCCTTCGTTCAGCTTGAGTTCATTCACGGTAGCAGCAAAAGATTTCGATAGCCATTGTACAGGGTTCCCGGTCTTGCTCTTGAACAGCAGTTCATCAGGTTCTTCGGGGGCCAATTCACTGATAATCTGGCGGATAGGATCGGTAATGAAGATGGGGCGGCTTTCGTAATTCTTCGTATCCTGGACCATGATAATCCCGTTCTTAAGGTCAACATTGCTCCAGGCGAGACCCAGGACTTCTGCCAAGCGCAGCCCGCCGTAAAGGGACATGGTGGCAATCCGGGCTACCTGGGGGCTTCGCTGCCGCAGGGCTTCAAGGAGTCGGGCCGCCTCATCTTGGCTCAGAAACCGTTGCCGGGCATTGTTAGGGGTGGGAAAGGCAACCCCTTTGCATGGGTTCTCGCCAGTCCACAGACGCCAGACTACAACCTTGTTAAACGCCTGGCGCACGAGGCAGAGGGCATGACGTATCGTGGCTTCCGCCTTGCCCGATTCACGCATTTCTTTTTTCAGGCGCTCCAGGTCCAAGGGGGCAATCTGTCTGAGCTCTTTGTCGGCAAACCGGGGCTTGAGCCAATTGCGATAAAGATGTTCATCTCCGGCGTGGCGTTTCTTGTTCTCCCTGGCCCAGGGCAGGTAATGCTCTTCCATAAGCTCCCGGAAGACCATTTGGTCGCCCTTGCGCTCCTGCTTGGGCTTATAGGCCCCGGCCCGGTCTTGCTCCAAAAGTTCATAGCGCCGCTTTTGGGCCGCTTCCGGGGTCCAGCCCTCAGAGGCCCAGCCGCAACGCTCCCAAACTAGTTTTCGAGTCTTGGCATCCTTGAAGGCAACCCAGTAACACCTGTCGGGCCGTTCCCGCCACTTATGCACGGTAGATTCAGTGTAAAAAACACCAGCGTATTTTTTTACAGAAATCTTCTTAGTGCTTATCCGTAAATAACTCCAATTTTTCGCCA
>VGSW01000283.1 GCA_016874915.1 Deltaproteobacteria bacterium | reverse complement strand
ATGGCAGAATATCACCTTATATGTCAAGAAATATCTTTGTAAAAAGCGCTATCTTTTCGGCACCGCATTTTTCCATTTGCCATATGCCGATGTAATAATATCAACCACTTACGCTGGAAAATCGGCGCTTACTGTAGAACTTGGGTTAGAATTGGCATGGATAATTCTTTGATGGATGATTTTTTCATAAGGGAGCAATAAAATTATGGCAGAATCTCCAACTCACAAATTTGGGCAGATAATAGGTGATATGCTTGAAGCGTCTATGGAAGAACCATTAAAAAAGTTTGTCAGCAAGCATGATGAATTATATCTTGACAAAAAGGGGCCTCGAAAAGCCAGGGGTAAAAAAAGAAAGGTTACATGGCAGGATAAGTTTGGAAATTCTCATGATTTAGATTTTGTAATTGAACGTGATGGGACTTACAATAAAATAGGACGTCCTGCCGCTTTTATTGAAATTGCATGGCGCAGGTATACAAAACATTCAAGAAATAAGGCCCAAGAAGTACAAGGGGCTATTATGCCTTTAGCTGAGACATATGAACAAGAATGTCCATTCTTAGGAATTATAATCGGCGGTGTTTTTACTCAAGGATCGATTAATCAGCTTGAATCTTTAGGATTTAAGACTTTATATTTCGATTATGAAACAATAAGGGGAGCTTTTAATGTAGTTGGTATAGACGCATACTTCAAAGAGGACACTCCAGATGATGAGGTGGGGCGGAAGGTTATTGCATTTAACGCTCTTTCTAAGCAAAAAAAGAAGAAAATAGAACAAGAATTAAGGAAATTGAAAAAGGATGCCATTAATGATTTCTTGAGGAAAATGGAACAGTCTATATTTAGAAAAATAGATTCAATTCGCATTTTACCACTTTATGGGCAGGAACTTTTAGCAAGTAATATTGATGATGCTATAAGATATCTTGATAACTATAGAATAACCAATAATGGGTTGGACTTTGTTAAATTTGAAATATATTTAAGGTTCAGCAATGGCGATAAGATAGACGCAAGCTTCAGTAGCAAAAATAGCGCAATAGAATTTCTAAAAAATATATAAGGAACTGATTGAAACAACTATATATTTAACATTGCGATCTTTATGAGCAAATATGTAACTGACTTTTTCATTATTGGTATATGTTCTGACCGAGAATGGAACAAAAATTCATAATCCTCCAGCAACGATTTCGTCCTCACCCAGCAAAGAGCCGCACTGTCACCGTCTCGTCCCGGTTGAGGCCCTCGGTCCCCAGGGGGATCATCACCAGGCCGTCGCTTTTGACCATGGGGGAGAGCAGGCCCGAGGGGCCCAGGACGGGGTCGGCGAAGAGGGTGTCGCCCTCCCGGCGCAGTTTCACCCGGACAAAATCTTCCCGGCCGCCGGCCCCGGCCAGGTTGCGGGACAGGGTGGCGGTGACGGTCCCGGCCCAAGGCGGGGGGGGCTCGGAGAGGCCGGCCAGGCGGGCCAGCAGGGGTTTGCCCAGCACCTCCATGACCACCGCGGCGGAGGCGGGATGGCCGGGCAGGCCCAGCAGGGGTTTACCCCCCACGTCCGCCAGGATGGTGGGCTTCCCCGGGCGGATGGCCACGCCGTGGGCCAGGATTTCCGCTCCGGGCAGGTCCTGGATGGCCTTCAGCGTCAGATCCCGGGTCCCCACGGAACTGCCCCCGGAAATGAGGATAAGGTCGGCCTCCGTGAGCGCCCGGGCCAGGGCGCCCCGGATGGCGGCGAAGTCGTCGGGGAGGAGCCCCCCCACCGGCAGCGGCAGACAGGCCGCTTCCGCCACCTGGGCGGCCACCATCCAGGCGTTGCTGTCCCGCACCTGGCCGGGCCCGGGGCCGGCGGTGAGGGGCACCAGTTCATCCCCGCTGGACAGCACGGCCACCCGGGGCCGGCGGTGCACCTTCGGGGCCGCAACTCCCAACGCGGCCAACAGGCCCACGTCCTGAGAGCGCAGGCGCCGGCCGCCGGAAAAGAGGACGGCCCCGGCCTCCACGTCTTCGCCGGGCTGGAGCAGGTTTTCCCCCGGGGCCACGGCCCGGCGCACCTCCAGGCTCCGGTCCGGGTGCTCGGCGGTGTATTCCAGCATGACCACCGCGTCGGCGCCGGGTGGGAGCATGCCGCCGGTGGCCAGGCGCAGGGCCTCCCCGGGGTGCACGGGACGCTCCGGGGCCGCGCCCATGGGCACCTCCCCGACCAGGGCGAGATACTGAGGCATGCCCGGCGTGGCCCCGAAAGTGTCCACCGCCCGCACCGCGTAGCCGTCCATGGTGGCCCGGGCAAAGGCCGGCGCGGCTTCGGGGGCCGCCACCGCCTCGGCCAGGACGCGGCCCCGGGCGTCGGACAGGTCCACCGCCTCCACCCCCACAGGGTGAAACCGGGGATACAGGGCCAGGATTTCCTCACGGGTGCGGAGACGAAAGAATTCCAGGGAGAACCGTCATCTTTCTCGCCGGGCGGGAGCCTGGCGGATAAGCGGTTCCCAGGCGGGAGCTAGGGAACCGGAGGGTAAAAAACCCTGCTTGTTGAAACCTTTGGGTCGAACACCCTTCCTCGGGGGTCTCCTCACACTGCGTTGCGGTCTTTCAATAGTGTTTGTGGTCACAGGCTTCAGCCTGCGCCTGCACAGGCTGGAAGGCCTGTGCTACTGAATCCGAGTTTTTATTTTTTTGAGAAAGATTTTTCTTTCATGCTGCTAATTTAATTAAAGAATCGGTGTCGGCGTGCAGGGCGGCA
>VGSW01000282.1 GCA_016874915.1 Deltaproteobacteria bacterium | reverse complement strand
TCCTTGAGCGCGATATGAGTGCCGATTGTTCCTCATAAAAATAAACACGTCATTGGGGATATGGAAGGGTTTTTATCCGGTTGCGGGTATTTTTCTTAATTGTCCTCAGGCGCCTCCATAGGGGCGAATCTTGTATTCGCCCCGGGACGAACAGGGCGAACACTCGCTCCTACCCATATTTTCCCGTAATATAATCCTCCGTGCGGGTGTCTTGGGGGCGGGTGAAGATGCGGCCGGTTTCCCCGAATTCGATGAGCTCCCCCAGGAGCATGAAGCCGGTTTCGTCGGAGACCCGGGCCGCCTGCTGCATGTTGTGGGTGACGATGATGATGGTGTAGTTTTTCTTCAGCTCCCGCATGAGCTCTTCGATGCGCAAAGTGGCCAGGGGGTCCAGGGCGGAGCAAGGCTCGTCCATGAGGAGGATTTCCGGCTCCACCGCCAGGAGCCGGGCAATGCACAGCCTTTGCTGCTGCTCTTCGGTGAGACTAAGGGCCGAGACGTGCAGCCGGTCTTTGACTTCGTCCCACAACTGCACTGCGGCCAGGGAGCGCTGCATAAGGCCTTCCAGTTCCGTACGGCGCGGCCGCCCGTGGAGGCGAGGACCGTACGCGATATTGTCATAAATGGACAGGGGAAAGGGGTTGGGGCGTTGGAAGACCATGCCCACTTTCTTGCGCAACTGGGTGAGATTGATCCCCGAGCCGTAAATGTCCTCGCACATGACGATCACTTCCCCGGTAATCCGGACGCCCTCGATGAGGTCGTTCATGCGGTTCAGGGTGCGGAGCAGGGTGGATTTGCCGCACCCCGAGGGGCCGATGAGCGCGGTGATGGTCCGGGACTTGAAGGCCGCGTCAACATCGATGAGGGCGCGGAAGGCCCCGTAATAGAGGTTGAGACGCCGGATAGTAATAATCTCTAGGGGGCAAACCGGGACCTGATTATCCGAAGCGGCCGGAGATGTAGTCATCGGTGCGTTGATCCTGGGGCACGGTGAAGACCCGGGCGGTGTCGCCGATTTCGATGACGCGGCTCATGAGCAGAAAGGCCACTCGGTCCGTGGCCCGGGCGATCTGTTTGGTATTATTGCTCACCAGGATAATAGTATAATTCTTTTTCAGTTGGAACAAGGTTTCTTCGATTTTGGCGGTGGAAATGGGGTCCAGGCCGCTGGTGGGTTCATCCAGGAGGATGACTTCCGGCTCCATGGCCAGGGTGCGGGCCAGACAGAGGCGCTGCTGCTGGCCGCCGGAGAGCTTCAGGGCCGAATCCTTAAGCCGGTCCTTGACTTCATCCCACAGCCGGGCCGCCTTGAGGGCGGTTTCCGCCACTTCTTCCAACTCCCGCCGGGACTTTTTCCCTGCCATGCGGGGGGCCAGGACCAGGTTTTCCAGGACGGTGCGGGGCAGGGGGGTGGGCTTGCTCAGCACCAGGCCCACCCGGCGGCGCAAGGCCACCACGTCGTAGTCCGGGGCCAGGATATCCTCCTCATCCAGCCACACCTTCCCTTCCACCCGGGCGCCGGGGATGAGGTCGCTCATGCGGTTTAAGACCCGGAGCAGGGTGCTTTTGCCGCTTTTGCTCGGCCCCATGAGCCCGAAGATTTCATTTCGCCGCATATTTAGGGAAACATCGTCCAGGGCCTGAGAAGCCCCGTACCAGAAGGACAGATTATTAATTCGTATTTTATATAAGGATTCCATAACTTACGGAATATTTTGGCCTTTTACTTCACCATTCGGCTTCAACTCGAGGCAAATAGATAAATCGGCACCAGCTGTAGGTAAATCTTTAAATTTTTCTCTCAACTGCTCCTCTATTGACCTTGTTAATTTCGAAATTTTATTAAAAACCGAGCTCAAATTGATCGTATAGCCCCCAGCAGTTAACGTTATATGGTCAACAGGTGGGGAAATTTTTTTGCCCGCAGGATTAAGTATATAATGACTGGTTTTTTGAATAAGCGTTCCGGCGACAATAACGCATGAATGACATGAATCTAAATTAAACATTGAAAGCCAAGTAATAACACCAAATACCGGTAATTCTTTCTGAATAAACTTAGTCATTTCAGTATTCAGATGTTGAAAAATATGCCGCAAATCTTCAACTGTAATAGTTTCTTTGTAAAATAAAATCATGCCTGGAGCTTTTTGCTTAATGCCCGGACAATGTTTTAATAAACCCTGTAAGCGGTAAACAGAATCGATGAAAGACCAGGCATCTTGAAATGCCGAAATAAAATTTAGATAATTATGTTGTGAATCTTTTTTTATAAAAGAATTGGTTATACTTAATAAATTAGTTTGAAGCCTTTCATATGACAAGTCTATTATTTCAAGACAATATCTAATTCCATCTAGAAAAAATGTTTGCTCCCGATTTAATACTGATGGGAGCCTACGTAATGGTGATTCATCGCTAATTAACAAAATTTATGCACCTCATATTTTATTATATTAAAAATATTGAGATGTAATCACGAATACCTCTTCATCAGCCGCTGCATCAGGGTGTAGGCCGTGAGGTTGATGAGGAGGATGGAAATCATCAAAATGGCCGCGGTGCCGTAAGCATTGGGCATGGAGATGCCTTCCCGGGCCAGGATGTAAAAGTGCACCGCCATGGTGCGCCCTGAGTCAAACATTGTGATGGGAGTGCGTAGCGCCGCGCCCGCAGTGAACAGCAGCACCGCGGTCTCCCCCAGGGAGCGCCCCACGCTGAGCATGATCCCGGTGGTGATTCCCGGCAGCGCCGCGGGGAGCACGA
>VGSW01000281.1 GCA_016874915.1 Deltaproteobacteria bacterium | reverse complement strand
TTTTACCAGTTATCACAAGGTGTTGCAGCGCGGCCTGTACAAAGGCGACCGCTCTCCGGATAATGGACCCGACCCGGAAACGGAAAAATAATCAAAGCTTTCCTTTAAGCTAATTGACAAGGGGAAATTGTAGTCTTAGTATATTTAAGACTAGCTTAGGGCTATCAGGCGGAATTGCGGGCCTAGCCCGGCGCCACATCTTGAGAACTCCAGGAGGGCAATATGTTTAAGAAGATTTTGGTACCGTTGGATGGGTCTGAACTGGCAGCTAAAGTCCTCCCCCAGGTAACCGAACTGGCCAAAGCCTGCAAATCGGAAGTAACCCTGGTCCATGTCTGCCAAACCGAGCAGGTGGGGGAAGCGACTCCAGGGGTGATCGAGGCGACGCCGGCCCAGATGAAAAAGGTCTGCGAAACCTTTCTTTCAAAAGCCGCCAAGGACCTCCAGGGCGCGGGGCTGAAAGTGGATTTTGTCTGCGTGGAAGGTTCACCGGCCATGCAGATTATCGGTTACGCCGACAAAAACAACTTTGACCTAATCGCCATGGCCACCCACGGGCGGGGGGAAGTGGCCTGGGTCCTGGGCAGCGTTGCGGAAAGGGTGGTCTCCCACGCCACTGTGCCGGTGCTGCTGTTCCGGGTGATGGAATTTAAGCCGCCCCAGCTCAAAGAGGAATTTTTCCTCCCCTAAGTTAGAAGGCTCAGTACTTTTCCATCGCTAACAGCCGGTATTTCTTAAAGGGCTGCGGGGAAATCCGCGGCCCTTTTTGTTAGTGAGCACTGAGCAGTAGCCAGTAAGCAGTGGTTCCCATAAACCTTGACAGTCTCAAGGCTCTCCGGTAACTTTAATAAGTTAATTCAGCGTCAATGAAAGTGGCGGGGTGTTCGGTTTCCATGCGGTTTCTGCTTACTGCTCACACGGCGCACTGACCACTGGCAACTGGCAACTCCCCCTAGGAGACCGCTTATGATGCGAGCCATTCGCTTGAAATTTTTATTTCTTTTCATCCTCACCATTACGGCCCTCATCTTTGTCCTTCCTTCCCTAACCGGCAGTCTCCCCGCCTGGTGGCAGAAGCACGTAAGCCGGGGCATCAGTTTGGGCCTGGACCTGAGGGGCGGCATGCACCTCAACCTCCAGGTGGACCTGGAGCAGGCGGTGAACAATTATCTAACCCGCTCCGCCCAGGCTCTCAAGGACACCGCGGACAAACGGGGCCTGGCGGTTAAAGTGGGCGACGTCGCCAAAGGCGCCCTGCCCCTCACCCTGCTCAACAAAGATGAGCAGGCGACCTTCCAGAAATTCATGAAAGAGGAATTTTCCGGCCTGGAGTTCGAGCCCCCCGCCCGCCAGGACGGCGCATTGCTCTATTCCCTGACGGTCAAGCCCGAAGAGGTCAAGCAGCTTCAGGAAAAGACCCTGGCCCAAAGCCTGGAGGTGCTGCGCAACCGCATCGACCAGTTCGGGGTCACCGAGCCGGTCATCGTGCGCCAGGGCACGGAGCAGATCGTGATCCAGCTTCCGGGCATCCAGGACCCTCAGCGGGCCATGGATTTGATCGGCCAGACGGCCCAACTGGAATTTAAAATGGTGGACGATGCCGCGGGCATCAACCTGGAAGAACTAATCAATAAGGCCCTCCAGGACGACCGCCTCAAACCCGGCTTTACCCGGGAGGAACTGAACAAGGCCCTGGCCGACAGGATTCCCCCGGAAGACGAAGTCTATATCGAAAAGCGCATCAACCGGGAAACCGGCCGCCTGGAGAGCGTCCCCATTCTGCTCAAGAAAAAAGTGATGCTCACCGGCGACGCGGTGGAGAACGCCGCGGTGCGCATCGGCGACTATAACGAGCCTTACGTGTCCGTGGACTTCAACCGCCGGGGGGCCGCGGAATTCGCCCGCATCACCGGGGAAAACGTGAAAAAGCGCATGGCCATCATCCTGGACGGGGTGGTGCGCTCCGCGCCGGTGATCCAGGAGCGCATCGGCGGCGGCAAGGCCCAGATCACCGGCGCCTATACTCCGGAGGAAGCCCACGACCTGGCCATCGTGCTCCGGGCCGGGGCGCTGCCCGCCACCGTGAAGATCGTCCAAAACATCACCGTGGGCCCCACACTGGGGCTGGACTCAATCCGTAAAGGGTTGGTCTCCGGCGTTATCGGCACCATCCTGGTGGTGGTCTTCATGATCTTCTATTATCGTTTTTCCGGAGTGGTAGCCAACTACGCCCTCATCTTGAATGTCATCATGCTCATGGGCTGCCTCTCCCTTCTGGGAGCCACCCTGACCCTGCCGGGCATCGCCGGCATCATCCTGTCCATCGGCATGGCGGTGGACTCCAACGTCTTGATCTACGAGCGCATGCGGGAGGAATTCCACGCCGGCAAGCCCATCAAGGCCGGCATCGACGGCGGCTACGACAAAGCCTTCTGGACCATCATCGACTCCCACGTCACCACCCTCATCACCGCGGTGGTGCTGTTCCTCTTCGGCACCGGCCCCATCAAAGGCTTCGCGGTGACCTTGAGCCTGGGCGTCACCTTGAACCTGTTCACCGCCCTCTTCGGCACCCGGGTGGTCTATGACTGGATGATCGCCAAGCGCTGGCTGAAAAGCCTCAGCTTTTTCGAGCTTTTCCAAAAACCCAACCTGGACTATATCGGCAAGCGGAAATATGCCTTTATGGTTTCCGGGGCCTTGAGCATCCTGGGCCTCGTCGCCTTCGTGCAGCTCTACCGGGGCCACGGCAACCTGGGGGTGGAATTCTCCGGCGGCGCCATGGTGCAGTTGGCCGCGGAAAAGACCTTCACCGTGGACGCGG
>VGSW01000280.1 GCA_016874915.1 Deltaproteobacteria bacterium | reverse complement strand
TGGGCCAGGGCCAGGAAATGGTCCAGCTCGGGACGGCTCTTGTCGGGGCGGGCCTTGGCCAGGCGCCCCGCCCATTCCAGGACCGCGGTGACCGAGCCTTGAGCCATCTGCTCCAAATCGGCCAGCACCTGGCGCCGCTGGTTAAGCAATTCTTCCGGGTCCATAGCCAAAGCCCGGCCCAGGGACCCGCCGCTCAGCGCGGCCACCAGGGCCGCCTGGGCCGGCGCGAGATTCCGGCGGCGCTCCAACTCCCGGCTCACCAGGGCCGGCGGAAGCGGCGAGAAAGGCAGTTTCTGGCAGCGGGACACCACGGTGGGGAGGAGGTCGCCTTCCACCGTGGCCGCCAGGATAATCAGGTTCCGCTCCGGCGGCTCCTCCAGGGTTTTCAGCAGGGCGTTGGCCGCGGCGTCATTCTGCGCGGTCAAGGCTTCCGCGGGCTTGATCAGGGCCACCCGCCAGCCGCCCCCCAGGGGCGGGTAGGCGGTGAGGCGGCGGAACTCCCGGATATGTTCGATCTTGATCTGGACTTTCGACTCTTCCGGAGAGATCACCAGAAAGTCGGGGTGGGTGCCCGCAGCCATCCTCCGACAGGAGGGACAGGTCCCGCAGGCGTCGGCTTCGGGCAAAGGCTGGGTGCAATTGAGGGCCGCGGCCAGGGCCCGGGCCACGCTGGCTTTGCCCACCCCGTCAGGACCCAGGAACAGATAAGCATGTGCCAGCCGCCCCTTACGCCAGGCGGTCTTGAGATACGTCAACACCCGCTCCTGGCCCAGGATGTCGCGGAAGAAGTAGGGAGCAAAAGGTTCTAGATGTGTAAGATTATTGCTCATAATTACAATTGGTTCTGGGAGTCTTGCTTCCCTATTTCAACCTATTGCGTGCAGGCTTAATTTTATAAAGAGAAGAATCCTCTTTTAGCATGAAAGCTGGTTCTTCTAAAATCAAACTTTCGAAAATAAATTCAACATCCTGAAATAAATTTCTGCTTTCTGCCTTAAGGTAACTTGCTGCTAAACGACAATATTCAGAGTCTATTTCGATTCCTATGCTATTCCTTTGGTATTTCAATGCTGCCACCATTGTAGTACCCGTTCCACAAAAGGGGTCTAGTACAGTATCTCCATAAAAGGAAAACATACGGACTAGGCGAGTGGCTAATTCTAAGGGAAAAGGAGCTGGGTGCTTTTTTAGTGTCGCCCCAGGAATATTCCATATTTGCTGAAACCATCTGTCGAAATCCATTTTTTCTATCATGCTCTTGCGTCTTTGGTTTTCAGTTGGTTTACGATAGCCTCCAGGTTTACGCTGCATGAGTATGAATTCAATATCATTTTTGATGATCGCATTTGGTTCATATGGCTTTCCTAAGAATCTTGACCCATTAGACACTTCATAAGAGGCATTTGAGATTTTGTGCCAGATGATCGGATTTAGGTTGTCAAAACCGATTTGCTTGCATATCACACAAATGTCAGCATGTAATGGAAACACTAAATGTCTCCCGAATCGACGTCTAGCAACGCAAACGTCGCCGACGACACAAACCATGCGTCCTCCTGGAACGAGAATCCTAAAAACGTGTTCCCACACTTTCCTTATTTCATCAAGAAAAATATCATAATTCTCAATGTGTCCTATTTGAAAAGGGTTATCATTATACTTTTTAAGATTCCAATACGGTGGAGATGTAACAACGAGATGGACTGATTCATCGGGAATAAAATGCAGGTCCCGAGCATCTCCATTTATGAGTCTGTGGATAGTTTTTGACATATGGGTCACACAAACCTATAAACATGGGTTGCCAGAGATTTAGCAAATATCTCTGGTGCTAGGTCGGGTGCAGGAATATTGTATTTCCCTTTTTCGCCTTCTATCCGAGCAGAAGTGATAAAAGCTGAAGATGTATAGTGTCTCTCTAATACGAGTTTGCGACAAAACAATTCATACCTCGTCATGTAGGAAGCGGCTATAAATTCCGGAAATACTTTGAAGTGAGGTTCTTTTACTCTAACGGGGCTGTTAGAAGCAGGGCAGTCCTCCAACATGAAAAAAAAGCCGAGAAAGGGCTGAGGACTGGTTAGAAAAGCACCTTCACGATAGGCCGTCCAAAGGTCTAAAGAACTGCCTAGGGCTTCTTCGGTTCGATTATTAAAATTATTCCCAAATGATGGGCCGACTTGTGATTTTGCCTCAATCGCTGCAATGAGGTTGTTATTCTTGACAACGATTAAGTCCCATTCTTTTGTTGGCCTGAAAAATCCGGGCAGTTCAATAGCTTTTTTTCGGTAAATGAATTCCAAGGGAAGGCCAGAATCTATAATAAGATCCACAAATACTTGGATAAAGCCATCCATCTGAGCTCCGCCGGTAACCGCACTTCGCAGTCCTTGGTCTGCACGACCGCTCTCCTGCTGCCTCCTCTGTTGCCATAATCGGGTAGCCCAATACTGAGCCACGGCTTTGCTCGTTCTGTCTGCGATTTCCTTAAGTGTCTTGTTATCTATCATAATTTTATATTTTTAAGTTTGAGAGAAATTAATTAACGGTTTCCGCTTCTCACTCCCATTCAATCGTGCTGGGCGGCTTGGACGAAATATCATAAACCACCCGGTTGACTTTTTTCACCTCGTTGATGATGCGATTGGCCAAATGCGCCAGGAATTCATGGGGCAGGCGGCTCCAGTCCGCGGTCATGGCGTCCACGGAGTCCACGATGCGCAGGGCGATGACGTGCTCATAAGTGCGCTCGTCCCCCATGACCCCCACGGTGCGCACCGGCAGCAGCACCGCAAAGCCCTGCCACACCTGGCGGTAAAAGCCGGATTTCAGCATTTCCTCGATGACGATGGCGTCGGCCTCCCGGA
>VGSW01000279.1 GCA_016874915.1 Deltaproteobacteria bacterium | reverse complement strand
GATACCTGGGGTAGCATGGATTCCGGGATTTCGCGGGAGCGGGCAAAGATGATAGTGATTTCTTCCCCGTTCTCGCCCACGCCCGTCTTCTCGAAAACGGTCAAGTTATCCTGGGCAAGGTAGAGTTCAACCGGCCTACAAGGGATATTACACCCTTCCCGGCGGGCGCATTTTTCACATACGCCTTTCATCTTCCTACCTGAACCGGGCCACGGACCGGCTCTTAAGAATGGGCCGCAAAATATCCATAGCCCTTTGACTGTGGCGGGGCGGATTCTGGCCGGGGTCAAGCTTTACTGAGAGCATCCCTCCCAGGCTCATGGCCTGAACGCCCGCCAGTTCCGCAGCTCTCAAGGTATCCTGGCGCTGGGCCGCCTGGAAGGAGGCGGGCACGGTGACCACCGTGCGGTCCAGGGGCAGGGGATCATCGTCTTGGGCGGCCTGGGCGAGAAACTTCAGAATGACCCCGCTGACCTCAGCGGCGGATTGAAACCCCGGGGGCGCTTTGTGGTAGGTCCTGGACACGCCGATGTCGTTCTTGCATTCGGAGAAAAGCGTTTTATTCTGGCTGAGGCCCAGTTCCGGGAAGGCCCGCAAACGCTTGGCCCCTTCACCGACGATCATCTTCCCCTGGTACAAGGCCACCACCGACGGCACCAGCACATGAGTGTAGGTTCCCTCCTGGGTCGGCTGGGGAACTTCCAGGCAGCGGGCCGGAGCCGGGGTCCCTTCCTCGGGCCGCCACACCAGTTCCGCCACCGTGGAGTTGGTGGTCCCCAGGTCGATGCCGATGACCCGCACCGGGCGCTGGGGGAGCCGCACCTCTTGGGCCAGGGGAGCGAAAATAACTGGCAAAGTCGTCATGTTATGCTTCCAGGATGACGTCTTAAAAGAGAATCTCCGGTTAACGCATGAAAACCCCGCATTTAAACTTCCCCAGCCAGCTTTAACACCGCCGTGCGGGTAGCCGGGCTGACCCGGAACCGCAAGGCCTGAAGGCGGTCGAGAATGGAAGCGATTTCGCCCACCAGGCCGTGGCGCTTGGCGGCCAGCAAGACTCCCAGGGTGCCGGTGAGCGGGATATGCAAAGCCTCCGCGGTGCGTCGGGCCAGAAAATCATCCACAATCACCGCTGTCCCCGGCGTCTCCAAAGCGAGCGCCAACACCTGCGATTCTCCCGGCCCCAGGTCGGTTACCAGGGGTAAGGCCGCCAGGCTCACCGGCCGACAGATCTCGATCCACTCCAGCCCTTCCACTTCCGGCACCTCGATGCCGGCCTTTCTCCCCGCGGCCAATTCCTCCGCCACCGCCGGGGGGATGATGACTTTCTGGGCCAGGGCCGGCAACAGGTGCAGCAACCCCAATTGGTGCAGATACTGGAGGGGTGAGGTATTGCAGACCACTTCAGGCAAGGGGAGTCTCCCGCCTCAGTTCCTCTTCGGTCAACTGGAAGGTGTCCACCCCATAGTCGGCCAGGCGGGAGAGAAACACCACCCGGGGCACCCCGGCCAAACGGGCCGCGGCGCCGGAAGAGATGCGCCCCAATTCAAAAAGCTTCACCGCCGCGGCCATGCGGAGTTCCGCAGCCAGGGCCTCGGGGGCCAGCTTCAGGGCCAGCAGGGTTTCCTCCGGAATCTCAAAAGCGATGCGGTTCATAACGACTCCTCGTAGGGAAAGCCCGGTCCCGTAGTTAAGGGAGTAATGCCGTTATCTCTGAATATTTGGCAAAATCGGCTTGATTGAACGTGTAAATATGGAGAACGGCGTTGGAGAGCATGGTGGCCACCAATTGCAAGTCAAATATCTGCATGCGGGTAATCGGGTATTTTTTCAGCAGGTCAATGGTGATTTTTAGCGTATCCTCTTTCGGATAAATTTTGGCAATCCAGGGGCAGAGAAAATATTTTTCCAGTTCTTCAATCGCCTGGTCCGGTGCTATCGGCTGGGTGACCCGCTTGGGATTGGTGATGGTGGCAAAAAATTCGGCGAGCACCTGGGGGGCAGACACACAAGGGCAACTCCCGCCTCAGGCCCGCTTCCAGAACGGCTTTGGCCTGGCCGTGAAAAGGGGAAAGCTCTTGATGATAATAGACCAGCAGGTTGGTGTCCAACAGCACCGGGCTATAAATCCTCATAGATCTCTTCCCGGGTGAGAGGGCCGATCACATCCGAAGGATGGGTGGCGAAGACCAACTCCTTTTCCTGCTCTGCCGCTTTGGCCTCTTCCTGGCCCCGTTGCGCCCGGGTTCTTAACTTCTCGGCCAGGAGTTGCAGTAATTCAATATCCTTCTCGTCCAGGCCGCTCACATCAATGACATCCGGCATGGTCCGGCCCTCCCCCCGGGGGAATTCAGGATAACTTTCTGTAATCACAAAAATTATAGATAATTCCTGGAGCTGCTGTCAATCCCCTCACCCTGCCGGTTCACCGCGGGCTGCCCTCCAGGGCCCAGGGGATAGGCGGAACTTCAGGCCTCGCCTTCCGCCTCTGCGCCCATGCGATACTTGATGTCGTAATTGATGATGAAGTCAAGCTCTTCGTCAGTGAAGCCATAATGCTGCGCCAAAACGTGATCTATTTCATCAATAATTTTTTTGCTATATTTTGGATATGTACATTGAATTTGCAAAGTTCCGAGTTTTTTGTAATTCATAGTTAACATCTTTGAATTATTTTTTATATCAACCATTAGGTCATCACTTATTTTACTTAATCTCTTTATAATATAATCTTTAGAGTTCACTGCTGTCCGGTAGAAATTACTTGAGATAGCAAGTAAAACAGCCCCAAGACAGCCGATCAATGCTATAATGGGTTTACCTAAAACCTAAACATTGAAAGGAGTTATGGGGCTTATGGCACATTGTAGCACACTCATGGGTCAATTACTACAACTCATACCGAGACATGTTTTCGACCACGTGGTGGACACCCATGCTTGGCAGGGG
>VGSW01000278.1 GCA_016874915.1 Deltaproteobacteria bacterium | reverse complement strand
GCGCCGCCTGGCTGGAGGAACAATACGGAGGGGGTTTGCTCACCGCCCTGGTGCGCACCCATCACGGCCACACCCCGGAGACTTGGAAGGCCAACCTCTCCCTAATCGGGTACGAGGCGGACAACTGCGCGGCCTCGGAGCGGAAAAAGTATGACCCTGATGCCGACCGGCGATGGGAGTGGCAGGCCCGTATCCCTCTGGTGAACATCTTCGGCCGCATCCGGGACCCCAGACAGTACAAAGACCCTGGAAAACCACCGCCACTGCCGCCCCCCAGTTACCTGGCCCTGGGGGCTCTGGGTTCTTGGCAGCCCCCCGCCCATGAAGAACCGAAAAACAGCCCGGAACGCTACCGAGAATTATGGGAGCAGTTTACCGGGGAATTTGAGGTTCTCCGGAAGAAAGGGCTTCACCACGAGGTGGAGATCGTGCTCTCCCTCCTGGAAAAATACCTCACTTCGGTCCCGTCCATTACCCAGAAAATCTACGGCGCCGACGATGAGGAAACCTACCGCAAGCATCCGGACGTGTCGCTGTTCGACCACCTCAAGATGGCGGCCGCCCTGGGCCACTGCCTGTTGAACTATTACCGGGAGAAATATCCCGGAGACTTTGACCAGCGGGTACTGACGGCAGAAATCACGGGGCCGGACACCTGGGACAAAGATGCCCCCGCTCCTTTCCTGGCGGTGGGGGGGGACATCTCCGGAGTCCAGCGGTTCATCTACACCATCTCCTCCACCGGCGCCTTGAAGGGCCTGAAGGGGCGTTCCTTTTTCCTGGAGCTGTTTACCGAGCACGTGGTGGACCATCTGCTGGCAGCCCTGGAACTCACCCGGGCTAATGTCATCTTCACCGGCGGGGGGCATTTTTACCTCCTAGCGCCCAACACCGCCGCCGCTCAAGACGCCGTGGCCCTGGTGCGCCGGACGGCCAACGACTTCCTCTGGACGGAGTTCAATGGGGTGTTGCAGTTATTCCTGGAAGCCGAACCCCTGAACAAGAAACAGTTGGCTGCGGTGGGCCAGGTGTGGGGACAGCTTTCGGCCAGGCTGGAGTGGGCCAAACGACGGCGCTGGGATGACCGCCTCGCGGAGTTGATGGCCGAGCCGGCGTCGCCTCATCCTGACTGTTTCACGGACAAATGTGGCGTCTGCGCCCGGGAAGACCGGGAACTTATCCAGGCGAAGCTGCCCGGCGAAGACATTTCCATGTGCCCTCCCTGCCATGACCAGTTCCGCCTGGGAGAGCGGCTCCAGAATGCTTTGCGGGAGGCCCGCGGCTTTCCGGTGATCGGGGTGTACCGGAGTCCGCCCCCGGGCACGGAACGGTTACTGGTAATCAAGACCCAGGGCTGGGAGCGCTGCTATCTGCCGGCCAGGGATGCCGGCGCCCTCCCCGGTACACCGGAGGTGATTTACCACCTGAATAATTGGGAGATCCACCACTTCCCCGGTGCCAGCAGCCGCCTGCTGCTCTCCAGCACCTATCACCCCCGGGAGTTCCGGGACCTGGAAACCCTGGTTAAGGAAGGTTTCGGGATGGAGCAGGCTGCGGTCTTTCGCCTGGACGTGGACTTCCTGGGGAGGGTCATGTCCGGCTCCCTGGAGGGCGAAGACGACACCCTAGCCCGCAAGGCCAGCCTGTCCCGGCAGGTCAATCTGTTTTTCAAAGGGCATCTGGACGGCATTCTAACCGGACAGGGCCGGAGCTATGAAACCCTGCCCCGGGCCAACCTGGCGGGCCGCCAAGGGGGACCCCGCAGGCTGTCGGTCATTTACGCCGGCGGCGACGACCTCTTTATCCTGGGCCACTGGCTGGACGTCCTGGAGGCGGCCCTAGACATAAATCAGGCTTTTGGGAGGTTCACCCTTAACCCTTACCTCACCGTGTCGGCCGGCCTGGTGATGGCCCCGGCGAACCACCCCCTCTACCGCCTGGCCGACTTGGCCAAGGAGGGGGAAGAGGAGGCCAAAAGCGCCGGCGGGGATGAAAAGAACCGGCTGGGACTGGGCCGTGAAAAAGTCTTCTCCTGGCCGCAACTGGACAAAGACGTGAGGCCGGCCGTGGAACTTTTAAGTGGATTGCTGGCCATGGACCAGGGCGGGAACCGCCTGGCGCCTGTCAAAGACGGCGTGGGGCAGGGATTTTTCTACCGGCTCCTGCAGCTTTGCCGCGACCAGCGGCGCCGCGGAGCCTGGAGATTCCCGGCCCTGGCCTGGGTCTTCGGCCGGCAGCAACCTCGCAACCAGGAGTTGCTCAATCCCTGGATGAACCTGAGAAACTATGTCTTTAACACCGGGGTCAACTGGCAGGGCCTGGAAACCGCCCTGCAGTGGATTCTAATGATGACACGCAAGGGGGAATAGCTATGAATAGGGCGGATTGTGTAGAAAGAGCAAAAAATATTAATTGGGGTCAATATGCCAAAGAAATTCAGAACCTGCACAGCATCGCCTCGGAACGTCTGGTGGAGCTTTCCGATGACATCGGCTGTGCCTTATCTACAACCATTAAAATGAACCAAATAAGGCGGTTCCTCGATTCTCTTAGGAGAATTGAGCACAATTATAATGATATGAAATATCAGGAAGATCCCCAGAGAGAAGAATTAAAAAAGGGAATCAAGCATAATCTAACCATGTTGAGGCCTAAACTTGCTTATGCAGTTGGGCGTACAGACCCCAAGAAAGACGAGGGTAAGGCCTTTCGAAATCTAATGATCGTCTTGGAACCGGCCATTCAGGCGGCCGCCCGCGACCCTGAAAATGTCTTTGAGAAGCTTCTTCGGTTTATGGAATCAATCATCGCCTACCACCGTTTTTATGGCGGCGGCAATTAAGGAGGGGAGGAAAAAAAGATGACCACGCGCAAAATCCAGGGGAAAATCGTGATAACGGGCACCTTGGAATGTCTTACCGGCCTCCACATCGGCGCCTCCAAGGAGAATATGGAAATCGGC
>VGSW01000277.1 GCA_016874915.1 Deltaproteobacteria bacterium | reverse complement strand
GCCATGTACTCGCGCACCGCCACGGCTACGCAGTCGGCTTCGAGGCTCAATTCTACGGCTTCAGCCCGGTTCTCCAGGTATGCCGCCATGAAAGAGCCGGGGGGCCAGGGAAGGGCAGGCTCACAGGCTACAACCCAGACGGCGAAGTCAGCCATTCTTGGCGGGTCCGGCAGTTTGACGCTTTCCAAGTTCTTCAACCCGGTGCTCACCGCGTCCAGCAGCGCCCCTAGGATTTTTGGCCGGGCTTTTTGAAAAGCAGCCCAAAATTCCCTTTCGGACTGCCTATCGCCTTTGAGAATCTGGGGAAGGTTTAAGATCAAAGCCCGGTCCGCCAAGTCAGGGCGCTCCGTGAGAGAATCAATGCCGTTTAGGATGACGGGGCGCTGCGCGTCCAGTATGAATTCTTCGCCGTTAGTAAAAAGCTCCCGGTTGGAGATGCCCCCACCGGTTGACAACCTACAGAATGCGTCTGAAAGCCACTTCGGCATTCCTGAAAGATTATCAAAGGCCAACATCCACGAATTGGTGGCGCTTATCATTAGGTCTCTCTCTTCTCGTGGTGGAGAGCGCAATGGGGAAGTGTTTGGGTCCACCAGCGAACGGTTGGCGCGGGCTGTGGTGGATTTTGCTGAACCATGCTCGCCGTTAAAGACCATAATCGGGTAGGGACCTCGGGCTCTCATGGCCGCCAGCTGGTAGGCCACCACAAGGACGAAGTCTTGAACTGTGGCGACATTCACGAAAGGACGCAATTCGTTGATGTTGCCGCCCCTCTCTGGATATGGGAGCGGTAACATACTCCGGGACCTCCGGAAGCAAACCGGCGGGTCGGCCACCACTTCCCAGCCAGCGCTGGTGACCTTCACTACCTCCCATTTTCCATTGCCCAAGTCAAGGTAGATAGCGCCCTCATAATCTGCTACGCGCACCCATACCGGGCGCAGTGGTCCTTCAAATAGAGCTTTGGCCTCGAGAAGCTTTATGGTAGAAGAAAAAATTTCAGCCTGCGGTGCTTTCCCCTGAAGTTTATAAAATCCGTGCAGTAACCATTTTTTGAAGCCGCCGCCCTTTATGGCCCATGTCTCCAAGTGACCATTGACCGGTATCCTGGCAAAACTCTCATCATCAGGGGTATGGAAAAGCTCAGCCGCCGCCGCGATGGTGAGCAAGATTTCCTGCTGGGTCGGTTCTTCATCTCCTGTTCCTTTTATGATTGAGGTTGAGGGAGTTGTTTCTGGGGGCTTGGCTTCGCCCTTGAGCCTTTCAATCAGCATCACCACATCTTGCCCCGCGATGTGGGCTTCGCTTATGTCCTTGAAGGTTTCCGGGGCCTTGATAACCAGTAGGTCGGGGAAATCTCTGGCTACCTTTGCGGGTAGCTCCGGCGCATCGGGTTCCTGCCAGAGATAAATCTTCAAACCCTTTAGGGAGGCGGCCCACTCCCGCTTCCAATTAGTTTTTCCGGGGAGGCCCAGACCTGGAATGCCATATTCCCAAAGGGTCCAGCAATCCGTTTCGCCTTCTACAAGCAATAGCCAACCGGCGTGCTGAAATTCTTTGAGCCGCCACAGGCCGTAAAGCAGGGTCTTACTGCCCTTGCGCCAGATGAGCCGGGGCTCCTGTTTTAAGTTCAGCCGAAAACGATCAGTGATCTTCCCTTCGAGGTCGCGGTAGGGGATGTAAACCGCAGGCCGGCCCTTATAGTCAATGTTTGCAACTCCCCAATTTTTAATAGATTCCACAGGGAGGCGCTTGGCATCGGCCAGTTCTTGCAGGGTCATTCCCCTGGTCTTTGCCGAGTTGCCATTGCCGGACCACAACCCCATTTCCTTTAAGGTGGCGATAACCTGGTCTTGGGAGCACCCGTTAAAACAGTGCACCAAAACCTTACCGTCAGCACTACTTGAAATTGAAAAGGGGGGGGTCTGGTCCGTACGCCCGGGATCGTGCACAGGACAATGCACATGGCCACCGGGCCTGTGGCAGGAACATCCCGGCTCACCGCATTGCAGGGCCTGGCGGATGGCGTTGGTGTCGGCGGTGATCATTTCGCCGCCCTTCTAGGCCGAGGCTCGATGGTGCATCTTTCGATTAGCTCCATCAGGTCTTCTTTGCGAAAAAGAACGCGGCGGCCAAATTTGATGAACTTAATTTCCCGGCGTGATACCTTTCCCCGCAAGGAATAAGGGGAGATTCCAAGTATTTCCGCTGCTTCGTTGTTGTTAAGAAGTTTTTCCATATACCATACCTCCATAATACTGATGTACTATTTCTCTAAACCATAATTAATACATTTGGCTTATGCAAGAAATAATCAACTGCAATTTAATTTTAACTTACTTCATATGAAGGTTATTAATAGGTAATATTAAGATACCTGTAGTAACTTACTATCGAAATGATAAAGAATGGACAGTTCTTACCCAAAATGTAGTAACTTACTACATAAAAAGGAGAATATTCGGATTTTGAGGGGGTTTTGTAGTAGGTAGTCTATGCAGATGTGAAGTGGGGAATTAAGTTCTCCGTTGCTTCCTTCGGGTCATTCGTTGGAGCACGGTTTGGTAGCGAACGTCTCCGACCTTGGCGGTTCCGAGTATATCAGCCACTCTTTTGGCAATAGTCTCTCCAGGGGCTTCCGGTACATGCCTTTGGAGCACATTTACCAAGTAATCAATGAGGTCCTCCATCTTGAAAAAATCATCCGGTACATTGGACAACAATTCTTCTTTTAGACTTCCCAGTGCCCCTTTGATCTTCTCAATTTTTTCCTTAATCTTGGGGCTTCCCCAGGTTTTAACAACTCCGGGCAATGGGTTCATGTTCATCACGATTATGGAGAAATAGCGCTTAGGGCCTGTCATAAAATAAGTCTATCAACATTAGGAATTCTGTGCTAATGTTAGCGCATGAAAACAGGATTAATAAAAAAGCGATTTTTATCCATTGCCCCAGTCCTTGACGAGCGGCTTCGCAGGA
>VGSW01000276.1 GCA_016874915.1 Deltaproteobacteria bacterium | reverse complement strand
AGGCCCTGGAGGGCTTCAAGCTCCTGTCCCGCACCGAGGGTATCTTGCCGGCCTTGGAGAGCGCCCATGCCGTGGCCTATCTCAAGACCCTTGTTCCCCAATATTCCCGAGGCGATATTCTGATAGTCAATCTTTCCGGCCGGGGCGACAAAGACGTGGACGCGGTGGCCCAGGCGTTGGAAGTGTCCGGTGGCGCGGATTGAGGGGCAGGTTTTAGGTTTTTGGTTTTAGGTTTTAGGTTCTGGGTTCAAAGTTCAAAGTTCAAGGTTCAAAGTTTCAGCATTTGTTGAACCTTTTAATGGTCCATAAACTCTGACTCTGACTCTGACTCTGACCCTGACCCCTGATCACTGATTACTGATTACTGGCCACTGATTACGGAGGCGATTGTGAAGCGTATCGACGCGATGTTTAAAAAACTGAAACAACGGGGCGAAAAGGCCCTTATTCCCTTTATCACCTGCGGTGACCCGGACCTGGATACCACCCGGGCGTTGGCCCTGGAGATGGCCGCCCGGGGCGCGGACCTGCTGGAGTTGGGCATTCCCTTCTCCGACCCGCTGGCGGATGGGCCTACTATCCAGGCTGCCAGTAACCGGGCCTTAAAGGGCGGGGTGCACCTCCAGGAGGTCATGGAACTGGCGGGAAGACTGCGCCGGGAGATGGAGATGCCCCTGGTTCTGATGGGTTATTACAACCCCATCCTCCAGCACGGCCTGGAGCGCACTGCCCGGGAGGCCGCGGAACTGGGGGTGGACGGGTTCATCATTCCGGATTTGCCTATGGAGGAATCCGGGTCCTGGCGGAAGGCGGCGCAGCAGGCCGGGGTGGCCCCCATCTGCCTGGCCGCGCCCACCAGCGGGCCGGAGCGCATCCGCCAGGCCGGACGCCTGACCAGGGGATTTCTCTATTACGTCAGCGTCACCGGCATCACCGGCGCCCGGACCGCGCTGCCGGAGGAGTTGGCCGCGGCCCTGAAGGAAGTGCGCTCTCTGGTAAAATGCCCGTTGGCCGTGGGTTTCGGCATTTCCACCCCGGAGCAGGTCAAATGGCTGGCCCCTTACGTGGACGGAGTAGTGGTGGGCAGCGCCATTGTCCAGCGGGTGGCGAAATTAAAAGGTAAGGAACTTATCCGGGAAGTGGGGGACTTCGTGGCCGCGCTCAAAGAGCCGCTAAGGCCGTAACCCGCCCTCCAACCCGTTACTGAGTTTTCCCTGGAATCTTCAACGCGGTTTTCTCGCCAAACCAGAAGCCGATGATGGGGCCGTAAATCGCCAGGAAGATGGGCCTGACGTCGTCCAGATATGCCTTTGTTTCCGCCCACCAGACCAGGGTGGAAAAAGGGAGCAATGGCGCCAGCATCAGGATAATGAATACCCCGGTCAAGGACAGCGTAATGATTTGCCGGGTATTTTTCTGAATAAATCCCAGTTTCCTGGGGGGTTCTCCATTATCCGCCAGACTTTCCAGTTCCGCCAGGATATCGCTGTCCTCAGCCACGATTTTGGCGATGCGCTTTTTGATTGCTTCGGTGTCAATGCCTTCCGCCTCGCTGCCGGCAACTGCCTTATCCGCCACTGACTTGATCAGGGACACCAGGGAGTCTTTGTCTTTCATGGCCCTTACTCCTTGAAAAGAATATTCATCTCCCCACACCGACACTGCCGCCGGTGTGCCCAGGCAGGAAAATGTTAGCAAGAAAAGGAAGGTCGGAGCTGGGGAAGCGTCTAAAACCGGAACCTCCCTGTTCCTGGTTAAACCGGGTCCCTTCAGAGCCAAAGGGTGCAGCCGTTATTCTAACCATAGCAGGACGCTGTCGCGATTGGCAACTTTTAATTGTAAATTTTATAAATAATTGCGCCCGAGTCTTTGGCTCACCGGTAAGGCATAAAAGTCAGGCTTTTCAGGTGCGCCGCGCGCACCTGCATTAGCGGGCATAGATCCCCGCTCCAGGAACTCGAAACTCAAACTCGAAACTCATCCAACCCGAGTTAAGCGCGGAGGAGGGAAGTGACTATCCTAATCCGGGAAGCCCGCCCTGAAGAACTGAACCGGATTGAAGCCCTGGCGAAAGAAGCCTACCGGGAGTTCCGTCCCTTGTTCCCCGAGCGCGTCTGGAACTCCTGGATGGACAACATCGCGCAGACCATCCGTTCCCCCGCCGGGATGCTCCTGGTGGCGGAGGAGGCGGGGGAAATCCATGGAGTGGTCAAATTTTACCCCGACGCAGCCCAATCGGGCATGGGGCAATGGCCAAAAGGTTCCGCGGCCATCCGCATCTTCGCGGTGCGGCCCCAAAGCCGGGGCCGGGGCTGCGGCATCCGGCTCACCATGGAAGTTTTGCGGCGAGCCAGGGAGATGGGAGTCAGCACCATCTTCCTCTACACCGGGGAATTTATGCACGCCGCCCGGCATATTTACGAGGAACTGGGCTTCCGCCGCGCCCCCGAGTTTGACCGCCAGCCCGGGCCTATTGCTTACCGGTTGGACCTGGATTAGCCGCGGCTCCGACATCACCCCGTCAGAATTTCCTCCCCGGCGCTAAACGCCGCCTCAATCCAACTGCCGTATTTCTCCACCTGGCCGGCGCCGTTGTACCCTTTGGCGAAATTCCACCAATCCTGGCTTCGTAAGAATCTCACCAGTTTGTTGGCCTGGCAGAAGTCAAAGAACCCCAATACGTGGGCACGTTCGTCCTGCTGGAAGGCTTCGTACATGGCCTCAGGGCTGGAATAGCCCAAAATCCGGTAATTGGACCCCAAGATTTGGGGGCCGCCGATGCTGATGCAGCGGTAAGCCACATCTTCCCCCGCCAGAGTCGCAGCCAGTTTTAGCACCTGGTACTCTACCCCCTGGTTCAGGTGACAGGGTTGGAAGGACTTATCCGGGTCCTCCCGGAAACTGTGGTTTTCCCAGGCCTTCCCCCCCACCCCCCGGCGGCCTCCATGTCGAAAGTGGCGGTCGTAAAGGTCTTCCTGATACTGCCCCCAATAGCTGAAGAGCTTGTGATTCTCGAACCGGATTACCGCC
>VGSW01000275.1 GCA_016874915.1 Deltaproteobacteria bacterium | reverse complement strand
CGGAGGTCTGTGCCTACCGTATATTACCAGGTGTCTAAAAGAGTTTGCTCCTCATTCCCCTCGCCCCCTTTGGGGGAGAGGGTCAGGGTGAGGGGGAATATAATCTATTTATTGCCCTGGGTAATAAATGGAGCACATCCATGGGACATCAAGGAGTGGGTAAGGGTTAGGGGGGCGAGGGAATAATTGAGCCGACTATTTTATGCGCCAGCCATTCATATTCCAGGGGAACACCCAAAACCATGAAATTGTGGTGGGCAGTTCCCACCCCAGCTCGGCGGCGCCCACTGCTGTGCTTACTACTTCGTTCTCATCCGGAAACTGCGGCGGTGCCCTTCGAAAAACCGAGTGAAAAACAAAAATCTTGTTTGTGGGGGCGGGGTTACCCCGTCCCTACGAGTGATTGCCCCCAAAAATAAAGGACTTTTCGGATGGAGACGACTTAATCCTCTGCCGTCCCGGCCCCGGCCAGCCCCTCAAGCAACTGGAGCATAAGGCCCAGCAAGCATGAGGGTGGACCGCGGCAATTGCAAAAGGCCTTTCTGGTGCAAGATAACCAGCTCTATTTTCAGGACGGGGACAATCGTTTTGACTACTTCCATACCGATTACGCCAGTTCTCTCTTTGTCCAATTTCCCGACCGGGCTGAAATTGTCCAACACCCCCTTCAAGGCCTCCTATCTGGCAGGAGTTCCCAAGATCGACAAAGAAATCCAGCAAGCCCTGAAGGCGAGAAAGAGCCGGCCCCAGGCCATCCTCAAAAAAGAGGCTGGCGGTTTGAGCGATTTTAAATTCACTGACGACCTGGGCCAGTTGCTGGTGAAGCGCACCATCCTCCTGCTCTATGCCGGGGAGGAGGCCCGAGCCTGGCAGGAGCTTGAGGCAGACGTTAAAAAATATTATCAGAGCAGCCGTTGGCTGCCCGAATTGAAAAGGGATATTCAAGAATAGTTGGCCGCCGCGCCTTACTGAGGCTTGTGGAACCACCAGACCAAAATTTTTTTAGGAAAAAAGGGAAAGTCTGCTGCGGTCGGCGCTCGCCTCCCTGCTCCAGACCTAGGCTCAGTAGGAGCCCTGAAAAGCGACTTTCTGGCTACTGGAAGCCGTCAGCCCAGCTTTTTGCCAACCAAGGGGGGCAAATTTCAATTATCCCAGGGGGGTCTTTTTTCAATTATCATTCCCAGTAATAAGCTGGCGATCACCCTGACCATCGACAACCGGGCTTCGATTGCCTTAAAAGACCTGCCGCCCCGGGTGTCGGCGCAGCTCCAGGAGCGGCTCAGTTTCCCCAACCCCGTCTGGCTGGAAAACGAGAAGCGGGGCTACTCCAACTGGCAGGTGCCGGAGACGCTGCGGTTCTACGGCCTGGCCGGGGGCCGGCTGGCCCTGCCAGGGCTGGGAATATTCTCGGTGAGCGAACGCCCGGAGCGCACCGGCCGCAATCCCCAGACCGGGGAGCCCCTGACCATTGCCGCCAGCAAGGCGGTGAAGTTCAAACCGGGGAAGGCCTTGAAGGAGGCGGTGCGGTAGAGGTGAGGGGCAAAGAGGTTGGATGGAGGTAACCGGGGGGGAGAAAAACGTGATCCCATGCTTAGATCATCACGTTTCCATTCTCTGTCCCTTTTTCTGGTGGTCCACATAAGTTCTCAAAACACTGTTAATTAAAGTTTGATAGGGGCGGCCTTGTTGCTTAAACCACTCCACCACCTCTGCATCCAACCTTATAGAGACAGAGACTTTTTTGCGCGGCAAGACGATTTCGGCGTTTTTCCAAAACTTTTCGTCAGTCAGAGCCGCATCGGGATCGCTCATGGCGTTTTTTTCAATTTCCTCTTCGGTCATATTGA
The DNA here is from genome assembly GCA_016874915.1 of Deltaproteobacteria bacterium. GTDB lineage: Bacteria > Desulfobacterota > Desulfobaccia > Desulfobaccales > 0-14-0-80-60-11 > VGSO01. Next base: position 1,216 of record VGSW01000275.1, on the reverse strand, counting down.
TCAAACGCGGCCAATCAGTCTTGGAGGTATTCTTCATAAATTTTTCTTTCCTTCTTGCTGGCGCGTCTCATGGAGATGATCCTTATCGCATCAACCCTGATGGTGTATGCCAGATAGACTATTATGCCTTTTAATTATCCCAGTGCCGCCCAGCGATTTTCTGGATAATCTTTTCTACGGTCAATGGTTGCTAACACTGGGGCGGAAAAAATAACTTCTGCATCCATGAAATCGAGCTTGTGGTTGGCGATATTGGCTTGCCGTTTTTTCTCGTCCCATTCGAAGTTCACACACTTTAATGTATATGCAACTTGTAATTACGTCAAGTATTGGTTTCAGTACCTATCCGATATCTCTCATAAGAAAACTATCGTTTTTAAATGGCTTTAAGTTTGATGAATTAGTAAATATTTCATATGTTATTATGGTATAATATAGGTGTGTTTTCCAGGTCTTCATCAAACCTGCCTCCCGAAGGCCAAAAACACACCACCAGGAGGAAAAATGATCGGCCAGCGGGTCATCGTCCGGAGCCGGGACAAGGAGTTAAGGCTATGGCAAAAAACGTGAACATCGAGGTACAAGGTTCCACACTGGTCATCACCTGCAATCTGGACGAGGACCATGGTCCCAGCAAAAGCGGCAAGACCACCATCATCGCCACGACCGAAGGCAACATGCCCATTCCGGGGCATGAGGGCATCAAGCTGGGCTTGAACCTCTACAAAAGCCGGAAATGATATGTCCGGCCATCCCAAAGTCATCGGCTACCTGCGGGTCAGCACCCAGGACCAGGACCTGAAGAAGAACAAGGCCGATATCCTGTGCTTCGCCAATGACCGCAAGCTCGGGCCGGTGGAATGGCTGGAGGAAAAGGTCAGCGGCGTGAAAGCCTGGCGCCAGCGGGAGATCGCCCAAGCCGTGGAGGCCTTGCAGGCCGGGGACTGGCTCATCGTCCCGGAGCTCTCCCGCCTGGGCCGCTCCACCCTGGATGTCCTGGACATTCTATCCGTGTTGCGCCAAAAAGAGGTGAACGTCTATGCCGTCAAGGGGGCCTGGACCCTGAACGGCACCATCGAGAGCAAGGTATTTCTCACCATGATGGCCCTGTTCAGCGAGATCGAGCGGGACCTCATCTCGGCCCGCACCAGGGAGGCCCTCAAGGCCCGGCAGGCTTCCGGGGCGAAACTGGGCCGCCCCAAGGGCCCGGGCAAGA
>VGSW01000274.1 GCA_016874915.1 Deltaproteobacteria bacterium | reverse complement strand
TCTTCTACCGTCTGGTACAACAAGCCGTTAGTGTCCCTCCCGTTATGGGAGATGATTTCCGGGGAGGATATTCCCAAATAATAAAACACAAGATATAGTGGGTACGGGAGTCAACCGGATACCCCCATTATATTTTTCCTTGACTTTTCATATAACAATGTTATATAGAATATCCATGGACGGAACGGAATTACGGACCTGGCGGCAAAAGTGGGGATTTTCCCAAGCCAAGCTGAGCAAGACTTTAGGGGTGAGCACTATGGCCGTGGCCTATTGGGAATGGGGCCACCGGCGCATCCCGCCCTTGCTCCCTTTGGCCCTGGAAGCCCTGGAACATCGGCTAAAAACCTATGCTGATGGGCACATTGGTAAAGTGCCCGCAGCACAAAAAACGGCATAGCCAAAGGAGGAACCGTATGGGCGTAAAGGTGAGAGAGCGGCCCGCAGGATCGGGAATCTGGTGGATATACATCGACCACCAGGGGACCCGGAAGGCCAAAAAGATCGGCAAAAATGAAAAGCTGGCCTTGAAGATTGCCGAGAAAATTGATGCCAAGCTGAAATTGGGTGATGTGGGCATAATGGACGATAAGCCTAAGCCTCCGCCGTTCAAGGAATATGCCCAGTTATGGCTGGAGGGCTACATCAAGCCGCTGCGGAGGGAGACTACTTATGAGCGCTATCAATCCATCATGGAACGTCATGTCTATCCGGTCCTTGGGAAAGTACCTATTGATGAAATCAAGCGGGGCGATATTCGCAATATGCTACTGGCCCTCCTGAAAAAGGGGATATCGTGGGAGACCGTTCTCCTGGTGCGAAATGTTATTAGCGGGCCGATGGTTCACGCCTTGGATGATGAAATAATCACGGCCAACCCGGTATCAGGAGTCTTCAGGCGCATCAATGCACCGCGTAATCCTAAACGGGAAATTGACCCCTTAAACCATGAGGGAGTGGTTTTGTTCCTGGAAGCCTGCGCCAAATCCTACCCGGAGCACTCCGCCTTTTTCCTCACCGCTTTTAGGACCGGCATGAGGTTGGGAGAGCTTCTGGCCCTGCAATGGCGGGATATAGACTGGCATGGGAAATTCATCCTGGTGCGGCGGTCTTATAAGCGGGGGCGGCTGAACCACACCAAGACGGGCAAGCAGCGCCGGGTGGATATGTCCAACCAGCTTATCGCGGCTTTAAAGGAATTGCACCTCACCCGTAAGAAAGAGGCCCTGGAATCGGGAACGGGCAAGGTGGAGGAATTTATATTTCATCGGGATGGCAAGCCCATTGCCCAGAACTCCATCCGCTATCCCTTCAAGCGCATTTTGGAAAAGGCTGGGCTTCGGGAAATTCGTTTTCACGACATCAGGCACACTTACGCCAGCCTGTTATTCAGCGACGGTGCCAGCCCGGTGTACGTGAAAGAACAGATGGGCCACTCCAGTATCCAGATAACCGTGGACATTTACGGCCACCTGATCCCGAACAGCAACCGGGACATGGTGAACCGCCTGGACACGCAACCAGCCGCAACCTATCCGCAACCTGCCAAAATAGAAAAGGCGTAACCCCTTGGAATTACGCCTTTTTTATACCAAGTGGTGCCGAAGCGGGGATTTGAACCCCGACGGGGAAACCCCCACTGGACCCTGAACCCAGCGCGTCTACCAGTTCCGCCACTTCGGCTGCTAAGCCAGTTTCACCCTACCGGACCGCCTGGCATTTTCAAAAAGTTAGGGTATAATAAAAAGCTGGACCTGTCAAGGCCAACCCCTCAAGGGTATCTGGGCAAAAGTCGCCTGATCCGGTGATGGGGTATGCACCCGGCTCAAATAACCCCAAGGAAGAAGTTCAAGGTTCAAAGTTTATTCCTTTGGAACCTTGAACCTCGGGCATCTACTTGAATAAGATGCTTAGCCCCTTCAGATTATTCTGAAGTGGCGATCCATCCTCTTAGGAGAGGTCTTGACACCAGATAAGCCGCGTTGTTTTGATGGTGCGTAAGGCGAACTCTACGAGGTATTTCGGTGTGTGAGTGCATGGGCTTAAGACGGAAGTTATTAAAAAAGAGGATTCTTCTTAAGGTAACTCATTGATGGTCTTCTACAATCCCGATCCGGGAGTTGTCCCCTTTTCCCGGACGGTTGTCACTATCGGTAATTTCGACGGGGTGCACCTGGGCCACCGGGCCATCCTGGGCAAAGTGGTGGGCCGGGCCCGGGAGCTGGGGGCCCAGCCGGTGGCGGTCACCTTCGACCCCCATCCCCTGAAGGTCCTGCGGCCCCAGATGCACCTGCCCCTGCTCACCACCCCGGAACAGAAGCTCAAACTTTTGAGCAACTCCGGCCTGGCCGCAGTGGTGGTGCTGCCCTTCACCCCGGAATTCGCGGCGTTGCCGCCCCGGGACTTTGTGGTCCAATATTTCATCGACCGCCTCCGGGTCCGGGAAGTGGTGGTGGGCCACGACTACTGCTTCGGACGCCACCGGGAAGGCAACATCGACCTCCTCAAGGAGATGGGCCGGAGCCACGGTTTTACCGTTCAGGTGGTGTGGGCCGTGGAGGTGGACGGCGCGGTGGTGAGCAGCTCCCTCATCCGGGCGCTCCTCAAACTGGGGAAGGTGGCCGAGGCGGCCAGCCTCCTGGGACGGCCCTACGGCGTGGGGGGCCGGGTTATCCAGGGCAAGGGCCGGGGGGCCAAGCTCCTGGGCATCCCCACGGCCAACCTCCGCCCGGAAAACGAACTCCTGCCGGCCACAGGGATTTATGCGGTGTGGGTGCAACGGGGTAATGAGACCTATGCCGGAGCCGCCAACATCGGCACCGCCCCCACTTTTGAGAACGGCGAATTTTCCCTGGAAGTCCACCTTCTGGACTTTCGGGGCGACCTTTACGGCGAGACCTTGGAAGTGGGATTTGTTGCCCGGCTCCGGGAAGAGCGCCGTTTTTCCTCCCTGGAGGCCCTGGCGGCCCAGATCCGCGCCGATATAGACGCAGCCCGGAAGTTATTAGGAGGCAGTTAACGGTTCAAGGTTCAAAGTTCAAAGTTGATGGCCTCGCAGCAAGTCAGGCGGCC
>VGSW01000273.1 GCA_016874915.1 Deltaproteobacteria bacterium | reverse complement strand
GATTGCTTCGGGGGGGGGGGCTAAGGGCCGCAGGCCCTTACCCCCTCCCCCAAACACCCACCCCCAATCCCTTAAGATGGTGGCCCAGGCTTTTCGGCTCTTAACCGCTAAATAGGAGCAATCAGGTGAGATTGAACGATTCCTTAAAATGCCCTGGCCTTGAGCGCGCTCTGTCGGTATTCCCCGAAATGTTTCATTGCCCCGGTTGTGGCGCTGAGGTGGAAATATGGAGCGATGAGAAAAAGGGAAAATGCACGGTTTGCGGAAGCTATTTTATAAAAGGCCGCCACGACAAGGGGCTAGTCGATGGTCGAAATTTTCAATTCAAAGTCGGGATTCTGGAATACGCCGACGAAACCGGAATAAGGTTATATTACGAGAGATACGAAGCGGAGCTGCCCCCGTCAGTTTTTGAACATGACAGAAAATATAAAATTGCCTGTGAGGCCTGCAAAAGGTATGGGACTAATCTGGCGTGTCCTCCCTTCAGCCCGGTTTTTCATGACTACATAGGAGAATTTCACGCGGCAAAAACCATCTGTATTAGAATTCCGCAAGAATACTTTAGTCATCTGGCGCCGGAAGACAGATATATTGCTTGTTTCCGGACCGGGAAAAAACTGCTCGAAGAGGAATTGCGGCAATTTAGGAAACAGGGCTTTAAAATTGCCGGGGCCGGCCCCTGTTTGGCGTGTGAAGAATGCAGGACGGAGGGAACCGAATCAAAATGCCACAAACCCGCCAAACTGATTTATAGCCTGGAATCCCTGGGAGTTAATCTTATCTCGCTGGCCCAAAAAGGTTTCAACATAAATCTCGAATGGAGCAGCAATAACCATTTGGCGGATTTTGTATGTGTAATAGGCGCGGTATTTTTAAATAAGAAGAGCAGCCGCAGGCTTCAGCCGGCGCCATAATAACCCTGGCTTGGCAGGCGGGCACGGAAAGGCCGGGGCGCTCTTATAAAGCGCCCCCCTTTCCGCCGTTTTGGATTAATAATCGAAGCATCGCAGGTGCGCATGCGCATCAACTTCGGGCTTTCTGAAAGAGGTCAATTATGGTCAGCCGGGCAAAGGACTGGTTTAATCAAGCGGTTCGCGACTTGGAACACGCAGAAGATTCCCGGAAAGCTGGGCGCCACGAATGGGCCTGTTTCGCAGCCCAGCAGGGTGCAGAGAAGGCCGTAAAGGCCCTTCATCTGAGCTTCGGCCAGGAAGCCTGGGGCCATGTGGTTGCCAGGTTGTTACAAGAATTGCCTGAGAATATCACGGTACCCAAAGAGTTGGTTGAAAAGGCCCGGGTGCTAGACAATTTTTACATTCCCGCCCGCTATCCCAACAGTCACCCTTCAGGAGCACCTTTCGAACATTACGGTCCCTTACAAAGCGAGGATGCAGTAAGCTATGCCCGTGAGATCATTGAATTCGTCCGTGTTCAAATGGCCTGAAGCCAAGGCTGTGGACCAAGCGGCGCGCCGCTGGGCTGAGAAAATCGTCAAGAAATGGACTGATGTGGTCAGAATAGGCTATTTCGGCTCGTATGCCCGGGGTGATTGGGGGGTGGGAAGCGACCTGGATTTGGTGGTTATTGTCGAAAGATCAAACAGACCTTTCGAGTTCCGGTCCAGTGAGTGGGACACGCTGGAAATTCCAGTTCCCACCGATGTATTTGTTTACACCCAGGATGAATGGGAAAATATGCCCCTCCAGTCGCTTTTTGTAAAGAATTTGGAACGGGTAATTTGGATTATCTAATCTTCTAGATTCACTAAGGATTTTGAAAAATGGACATACCCAAAGAAGTCTGGGAAATGGCGGTGATGGCCAAACAGGCCGCCAGGAAGTTGGGGGCGCTGGGCCGGGGGGTGAAGGACCGGGCCATTCTGCGCATGGCGGAGTTGCTGGAGGAGCAAAAAACCGCCATTCAGGCGCAAAACGCCCGGGACGTGGAGAAGGCCAAAAAGGAACATTATCCCGCAGCCTTTATTGACCGGCTGACGCTCTCCGACAAGGTCATGGCCGCCATGGTCACCGGCCTTAAGGAAGTGGCGGCGCTCCCCGACCCCGTGGGCGCGGTAACCTCCATGTGGGTGCGGCCCAACGGCCTGCTGGTGGGCCGCCAGCGCATCCCCCTGGGGGTCATCGGCTTTATCTACGAGTCCCGGCCCAACGTCACGGTGGACGCCGCGGCCCTGTGCCTGAAAAGCGGCAACGCGGTCATTCTCAAAGGCGGCAAAGAGGCCATCCACTCCAACCTGGCCCTGGCCAAGCTCATGCAGGACGCCCTGGCCGAGGCGGGCATCCCCGCGGCCGCGGTCCAGGTCATCCCCAGCGTGGCCCGGGAAGCCACCCTGGAACTCCTCAAGCAGGACGAACTGGTGGACCTCATCATCCCCCGGGGGGGCGAGGGGCTCATCCGCTTCGTGGCGGAGAACTCCCGCATCCCGGTGCTCAAGCACTACAAAGGGGTGTGCCACATCTTCGTGGACGAAGGGGCCGATTTGGACCTGGCCGAGACTGTGTGCTTCAACGCCAAGGTGCAGCGCCCCGGAGTGTGCAACGCCATGGAGACCATGCTGGTCCACGAGGCCGTGGCCCCGGCCTTCCTCCCCCGCATGCACGCTCGCTTCCGGGAAGCCAAAGTAGAAATCCGGGGCTGTCCCCGCACCCGGGCCATCGATCCCCAGGCCATCCAGGCAAAAGAGGAAGATTGGGGGTACGAATTTCTGGACCTCATCCTGGCGGTAAAAATAGTTCCCGATCTGGACGCGGCCCTGGACCACATCGCCCGGTACTCATCCAACCACACCGAGGCCATCATCACCCGGGACTACGACCATGCCCAGCGGTTCTTAAAAGAAGTGGATTCCTCGGTGGTGCTGGTCAACGCCTCCACCCGATTCAACGACGGCGGCGAGTTGGGACTGGGCGCGGAAATCGGCATCAACACCTCCAAGCTCCACGCCTTCGGCCCCATGAGCCTGGAGGAACTGACCACCACCAAGTTCATCGTTTACGGGAACGGCCAGATCCGGACGTAGAGGAGTGGGGAAATTTGGGGGAGGGGGTTAAGGGCAAAAGCCCTTACCCCCTCCCCCAAACCCCCACCCCCA
>VGSW01000272.1 GCA_016874915.1 Deltaproteobacteria bacterium | reverse complement strand
TTACTTTGGCGAATTCCGCCAGGGTCAAAAAGGTAGGCGTCGCAGCGTTGGGTTGTTTTCCGGGAGATTTTTTCCTTTCCCCATTCTTTGAAGATTCCTTGGTGGGCCACAATCCCTTCGCCCTTAACGCCTCGATCACCGCCTCCTGCGGACACCCACCAAAGCATTTAACCAAAAGCTTTCCCTTTTCCTCGGATATTGACAGGGACGGATTCTCATCTAAGTGGGCTGGACGATGGGTTAAATATCCTCCACCACTTTTCCGTCCGCATTTGCAGCCGGGCTGACCGCAAGAGAGAGCCTGGGCGATCTGCTCGGAGGTTGGAATCACAGGTCCGTCCCCCGGGACATGGAGGGCGAATTCCGCCTTGCTCTCAGCCTTCCGGCTTCGATAATTTCATCCAAGACGTTCAAGTCAACAAACAGCGCCCCACCCAGCTTTACGAATAACTGCGGGAATTTCCCCAAATGCTTCCATTTATAAAGCGTGGACCTACAAAGCGGCAGCGCATCCGCCTTGGCCAGCCTTATGAGATTATTCTTCATAGCGCCTCCTCTAATTTCTCTATTTAGGAGCCGTAGTGCTCTTCATTGCCCCTTATAGATAAAGGCGCTACAAATTGCGTAGTAATTCTACAAAAGGCGTAGCAGATGAAAAAAAGTGGAATTAAAGTTCCCAGGGGGTGGGTTTATCAGGGGTGTAAGAGCAGGAGTAACTGGTCTTAATGGAGTTTTTGAGGTGTTGGCCGAGGGCGGGATGTTCTTTTTTAATTTTTTCCAAACTTCTTTGGATGGCAATATAAACAGCCTTGCGGGCCTTATCCGCCAATTCTTTGGGTCTGGAAAGGGATAAACCTTCTTCTTCCCATTTTTTCCTACCCATCTGTTTGAAATTATCAATCTGCTCCGTATATGGGCTTCCACCCACTTCTTGAACTAGATCAAACACGTGCAATGACCGTCTGGGATTTCGTAGCAAAATGGCCAGGTAGCTTAATCCCCTTATATGCTTCAGTGACTTTTCTACACCATCATAAACAATCCTCCAGATATCTCCCTCTTTGCGAAATATATTACAGGATTTTTCTATTTCCTTGACAGGTGTCTCGGCAGACCTTCTGTATGCTTCAGGAAGAGCCAGGATTAAGAGACATGACTCCGGGAGGGTGCCCTCGCGGATTTCTTTGACATGATTTTGGATGGCGCCGTCGATTACTTCGCAGATTTGTCCAGCATGACGTTTATGAAGGTCCCTTATCTTTGCGGCATTCTCATCAGCGGTCCCCTCCAAATGCGAAAAGACCCGGCTTGCTTCTCCAAAGTGAGAGAAGAATTCTATCTCGCTCATCTTGGCCACATGGGTCGCGGTCCTGACGTAGGACTCCAACATCGTCCTGTCTTCCAGCGCTTCCCGGGCCCCCGTCAACAGGTCCACCTTGTACATCTCAGAAGGCTCGTAGTCGCCATAACCGGAGGCTAGCACTGCAAAGCGACGGTCGATGCATTGGGAGCACTTGCCGCAATGGGTATGCAAAGTCGTCATTTCCCGTACATGGGAACAACTAACCGAGGATTTAATGAGGTCGGCGCATCCGGTCTCACCCAAGAATTTCACCACCTCTGCCCGGGTTTTCCAAAGTAAAGGATTTTCCACCCGAAAGGGCTTCTCCATTATCAAGCTGATTAGTTCCCCAAAACCCTTGAGGACTTGAGGGTGTGTAGTTCGAGAGGCCCTTGCCCCGATCAATTGTGCCGAGATCGGCAGATTTAAGCTGACTATCCCGTTTTCATACATGTGGAATCTGGGAAGGCCGAAAAGGTGGGCCATGGTCGCACCCAAACCAGCATAAAGGAAGGAACGGGTGCGCTGAGTATACTCCCCTCCCCAGGCCCCCTGTTTGGTTATCCACACGGGAATGTAAGTAGGGAAAGGGGAGCTTTCATTGTAGAGGCCGAGTCGGACCTTAAATTCGTTCAAAAGGATGCGTTGTTTGGTATGGATTTTGGGAGAGGCGCGATGGGACACAAGGAGGGCTCGTTTTTTCTCGATGATGGCTTCTCGAACTGCTCCCGTCAGGGAGTCAAGACCCCCTGAATACAGGACCACCTCTTCGGGTTGCAGGTTCGGGTCATCCAGACCCTCAAAATATTTTTCAACAGGTGGGGGACTTTTTAGCTTGGCAAACGAGAAACTATAGAAGTCATCTGACAAGAACCCCAGTGTTCTTGTTAAACACTCGGAGATCGCCGGGGAATTCCAAATATCCGGTTGCCGTACGGGGATATGAAAATTCATTTGGCGCCGCCAGTTAGCTCCAAACCCTCTATCGGTTTGGCCTCCCCGGGTGATGGCTTGGTCGGCGCAATACACATAGGCGGCAATCTCTATGAGGTCGAGGAAAACTTTTGATATATTGGCAGCTAATCTCTTGCTGATATCCTGAATTCTGAGGTCGACATTCTGTTCTCCACCAGAAAGCTGAAGACGGATCGGCTCCTTCAGACCCTGCCCCTGAGCAGGCCAATCGGCGTCGCCGCAGAGGATGCCCCGCTCATTGCTCATTGGGTTTATCGCCCTTCGCCAGTTCGTCCCTTATTTTTTTCAGGGCCACAAAGGCAAAATCACCGGCTTTCTTGAGGTCAATGCCCCCTTCATAATGGGTCTTTGAGAACCACCCCCCGGCAAATTCCTCGACGATCCTCGCCGCCTGCCGGCAGTAAATATCCAGGGCCTGGTTAAATGCGCTATGCTCCTGAATATTCACAAACCGTTGGCCACGGCCTACATGGTTGGAGAGTTCCCGGCTGAGAAAATAGGTCAGGTAACGGCCTAAAAACCTGGAAAAAAAGTCTCTCCCCAGGGTGCCGAACTCTTTGGCAGTGGAAAAGCTTCGCACCGCCCTTTGAACATCCTCAGGTGTGGTTCCAAAGAGGCTTCTGGTCTTCTCCCCCGCCAGTTTGGCAAGGCTTTCCACCGCTGCCAGTTGGGCCATTTCACCCAAGTCAGACCTTGTTCCCTGTCTCCTGGCGTAGGCGTCAACGGCGTCCGTAAAAGCCCCCACCACCTCCATCAGGGTCGGTTGCGGAGAGACTTCCAGACCTCGCTGTCTGAGCTCTTCGGAGAAGTCTCGGCCTTTGGCGGCCAGGGGGACTTGGGTGAGG
>VGSW01000271.1 GCA_016874915.1 Deltaproteobacteria bacterium | reverse complement strand
TGAAAACCAGCCCCAGCAGCATTATGACGACAAACAGACGACTGCGCTGAACCATCGACAATCCTCGCATCGTAGCGCCCCCTGCTGGCCCGGGCCGCACGGGCGGCATAACCCCTCAGAAGTGGTTTGTGGCACTCTTAAAAAAATGATAGCATATATCAATATAAAGATGATGAAGCATATTAACACATCAGGAGTCAAAGCACCATGGCCTTTGCAGTGATCGTACGGCGGCATAACGGCGTCCAGTCTTACCTCATTCTGGACGACAACCCCAGGGAGATGTTGCGGCATGTCGGCTTTGTGAAGGAGTTCTCCATTCGGTCCTGGCGGGGGTCCCTGGAATCCGACGATGCTCGGGAGGAATGGGCCGAAATGCTGGGAGAGGACCCCTTTGACGGGACCTATGGAATCATCGATTCGACTAATTGGGAATTTAAGGCGGACGCTCCCCTCTGGGCTGAATGCATTCAAGACAAAGAATAAGGCCGACGCTGCACTCCGCCCCTTAATCGGCGTTCAGGAAAACATGGGCGAAGACCTGGCAGTCGCCGATGAGGTGCTGCAGGTTGACGTGTTCATTGGGCTGATGTGCGGTGAAGGCATCGGTCATCCAGACCGCCGCCGGCAGGCCCTGGCGCCGGAAAAAAGCCGCCACGGTGCCGCCGCCGATGCCCTGGGGCCGGGCCTGACGCTGGTACACCGCTGCAATAGCCCGGGTCAGGGCTAAGACCACGGGCGCGTCGGCCGGGGTGGCGGGCGGGCTTTGGGAAAATTGCCTCGGGGAGATGTCGATGGTCACGCCGAACCGCAAGGCAATAGCCCCGGCAATATCCTTCACCTTGGCAATGACCTCCCTCAGATCATAGATGGGCAGCACCCGGCAGTCCAGATAAAAGACGTCCAGCCCGGGGATGGTGTTAATATTTTGGACGTTGGCCTCTTTCTTGGTGGCCTCGAAGGTGCTGTGGGGCGGGTCAAAAAAAGGGTCCACCGCGTTGAATTCCTGGGCCAGGGCCTCCAGGGCGACGATAAAGTGGGCGCAGGCCTTAAGGGAATTAATCCCCATGTCGGGCTTACTGGCGTGGCACTGCCGCCCCCGGATTTCCAGGCGCAGCCAGAGCATACTTTTTTCGGAGACTTCAATAAGGGTGCCCTCGGGGTTGCCGGCGTCGGGGACGATGATCAGGTCCTGGGGGGAAAATAACCCGGGATGGTGCTCCAGCAGGTAGGCCAGGCCCTTCTGGCTGCCGGTTTCTTCGTCGGACACCAGGGCCAGGCCGATGGTGCGCTCCGGCCTGATCCCGGCCTCAATGAGGGCCCGGACCGCAAAAAATGAGGCCACGATGCCGTGGTGGTCGTCCTCCACCCCCCGGCCATACAACAGATCACCCTCCACGTGCAATGAAAAGGGGTCGGTGCGCCACAGATTCAGCTCCCCCACCGGCACCACGTCCAGATGGCTCAAGACCCAGACCTTTTCCGGCTTCCGGCCCGGCCACAAGGCAATCAGGTTGGGGCGCCGCCCCCCGGCCACCCGGGCATCGGGGGCGGGGTAGTCTGTCACCTGTAATCCCCATTTTTCCAGTTCAGCCGCCAGAAAATCGGCCTTCTCAGCCTCGCCCGGGCCGTCGTTGTCCGGCCCCACGGCCAACCGGCGGACCAGCTCCCTCTGGAGATCGATCATCTCGTCCCGGTAGGCGGTGATGCGCTGTTGCAGACGAGTAAAGGTTGCAGATTGACTCACTGATTTTTCCCTATTCGTACTCTTTCACCGCCTGATCTCCCTGGCGAAGGTCCATAGCGGCATGGCTGATTTCTGCCACACTTTTTTCTAGCAGCAGGGCTCTTTGCCATTGCGTGTAATCAAACGGTTCACGCATGATAAGGGCAATAAACCTCTCAGCCTCCACCTCACCCAAGGATTCGAAAAGAATGCGAAACCCTTTAATCTTTATCTCGGTATCAGTAATCATGAAAATTCCTCTCGAATCAAAGGAATTCAGTTCATTTTCAAAATCTATAATATAAGACCAGGCAAGTTCATATTTTCTTTCCAGAATCTTCGCCTGAATTTCTAACTTGGCCTCTGATTCAAGTCGTATCCGAAGCTGTCGCTGATCATCGAAGGGGCGGTTATAGCAGCAATTATCAAAGTAGATTCTCATCAATGCAGCTCGGCGGCAAAATAATTCCTATACTTAAGCTTCACTAGTTCATAAAAATTATTATATCAAAAAACTGCCGGACTTGGGGAAAAATCTGGCGGCAAGGAAAAGGCGCCTGGCGGCGTATTTCGAAGTTTTTTTTAAATGTTCAATCTGCGGAATAGCCTGGCAAGTTTTTTAAACATTCTTAACTTTTTAATATTTAAAAAGAAAAGCTTGATATGTTGATAATTTCAGACAGGGGATGTTCAATTACTTGAAGAAAGAAAATTCTATAAACCATATTTTATAGACCCAATAAGTATTACACTTTCTTTAGGGTAGGATCAACTCTACCTACTTCCGGGCATTTTTAATCCTTTGATAAAATTCATATCTGCAAATTCAAGCCCATAAAGTAAGAAGCCAAATTAAACCTCAGCCTTTACTGTGGATCCGGAGATTATCAGTAAATCATCAAAAATGAGATGGCCGGTGAATAACTTCAGTGGGTTATCTACTGAAAAGCCGAACCCTGTAGTGTCGGCATTATTTTTTTAATTAGTTAATATCTTTATATATTGACATTTATATTTACTATGATATAGTGGCGACATGTATCTGCGGACCACTACTCGCAAGCGGGGCGATAAGACCTATCAGTCCCTCCACATCGTGGAATCCTACCGGACCAGAGAGGGCAAAGTCCGGCATCGGATTCTCGTTAACTTCGGCTCGGCCTCGCAATACTCCCCAAAACAGATTACGGAGATTATCCGGGGGCTGAAAAAATTCTTTAAACTTGGGGACGAGGTCCAAGAGAGTATACCTCCCACCGGGAGCCTGGATTTCGGCTCCATCTATGCCATCTTCCGCCTCTGGGAAGAAATGGGCTGGTCCCGGGTGTTCCATAACTTCCTGCGGGGCCGGCATTTCGAGTTCGAGGTCATTGCCAACCTCAAGGTCATGGTGGCCAATCGTCTCCTGGACCCCATGGCCAAGCTGCATATCCTGGA
>VGSW01000270.1 GCA_016874915.1 Deltaproteobacteria bacterium | reverse complement strand
AGTTTGAGGGAGGGGGCAGGGGCCGGCGCCCCTGGCCCCCTCCCTCAAATTTCATGGTTATACCTATCCCCTGACCCAATGGCGGCCTTCCAGGAGCGCGGCCAGGGAGAGAAAGTTATAGGGGTGCAGCAGCGCCCCCAGGCCCTTAAGCCACCGCCCCTGGCCCCAGGCCGTCAGGGCGTCGGCCAGGGAGACCGCCATGTACTGAAAGATGCTGGGTTCCCGGTAGCACTCTATGGTGCAGGCGGCGCAGCCGTCCCGCACCGGGGTGATGTTCGCCATCTCCTCCCACCGGCCCAGGGTTTCCCCCAGATAGTGACAGCGGTAAACCTTTAAGTTCCAGTCCACGAAGAAATATTTGAATCCCGCCAGGCAGGGGAAACGGCTGGGCCGGCCCTGGAGCTGGCGCTGCATTTCCGCCAGTCCCAGTCGGGGATTAAGGATGGTCAAGGGCGCGCCGGCCTTCATCTCCCGGATGCGGCCGAACCAGCGGTTAAGCTCCTCCGGGGTGAAATCCACGGAATAATGGTCGGCAAACCCCAAATAAGAGGAGTGGAGCCGGGTGATGGGATAGGAAAAGGTCATCCGCCGGAAGCCCAGGCGATGGAGGAAGTCCAGGGTCCCTTCCAGGTCTTCCACCAGGCGGCTCAAGGTCACGGAGGCCACCGGGTCCAGGCCCGCCCGGTCCAGATAGGGAATCATTTCCCGGATGTGGGCGGTCAGGCCCGGCAGCCCCCGGTTGTCATCATGGCGGTCCGGGGAATCGGCATCCAGGGAGATGATCAGGGTATCTAGGCCCGCGTCCCGGAATTCCTGGATGCGGCTGGGAGTGAGAAGAGAGCCGTTGGTGCAAAGAACCACCCTAATTCCCAGGTCCCGGGCCCGGACCAGGAAGGTGGGAAGTTCCGGGTAGAGGAGGGGTTCGCCCCCGGTGATGGACAGGAACTTGATGCCGGCCCGGCAGGCGCTCTCCAGGCCGGTCAGCAGCCCCTGGGGTTCGGCCATGACCTGCTCCGCCGACGGCACTCGGGGGAAACTGCAAAACCGGCATCGGGCATTGCAGGCATTGGTCACCGCAATCTGGCAAAAACCGGGACCTCCCTGAATCACCAGGGAAAGAATTTCCTTCAGGGTCATGGGCGCGGGGCGCAGCTTGGGACGCCTCAGGAACACGCCGCGGTCTGGCGGCGCTTGAACATGAAGCTCAAAAATTCCCGGCCTTCTTTGAGGAGCCGCTTCCGTTCATGTGGGTCCTTAAGCATCACCCCCAAGGCCCGGGCCATGTACCGGGGCCGGAAGTAGAAACGCCGGTAGAACCGGGGCACCGCCTGGAAGATTTCCGCCGCGGCCAGCCCCGGGTAGTCCACCACGCACTGCTGGTAACCGGTCTGGCCATGGACTAACGCGTCATCCTGCATATAACCCTTTTCCCGGCAGAAATCGTAAAATTCCGTACCCGGATATGGGGTGGCCAGGGAGACCTGGATGGTGTCCGGGTCCAGCTCGCAGGCAAAGCGGATGGAGGCTTCGATGCTTTCTTTGGTCTCCCCCGGCAGGCCCACCATGAAAGTGCCGTGGACCTGGATGCCCAATTCCCGGCACCACCGGGAAAAGCGGCGGCCCAGGTCCAGGGTGGCCCCTTTCTTGATGTTCTGCAGCACCCGGGGGTCCCCGGTTTCAAACCCCACCACCAACAGGCGCAGGCCTCCCTCCTTCATGGCCTTCAAGGTCTCGTAGGAAGTAGTGACCCGGGCGGTGGCCGACCAGGTGCATTTTAAGGGCGCTAGGGCCTTACTGATTTCTCGAGTGCGCTCCCCGTGGGCGGTGAAGGTGTCGTCGTCGAAGAAGATTTCCGCGGCCTGGGGGAAAAGCTCCAAACTCCGGCGCACTTCCGCCACCACGTTGGCGACGCTGCGCACCCGGTAGCGCCGTCCCGTAAAGGTCTGGGGCCACAGGCAGTAAACGCAGTGGGCCGGACAACCCCGCCCGGTGTAAAACGACACGTAAGGATAGCGAAGATATGGTATGTGGTAATGCTCGATGGTGAGGTCCCGCCGGTAGATGTCCGTGACAAAGGGGAGCGCGTCCAGGTCTTCCAGAAAGGGCCGGTCCGGGTTATGAAGGATGCGGCCGTTGGCCCGGTAACTCAGTCCCAGGATTTCCTCCCAGGCGCGGCCCTGGGCCACCTCCACCACGGTCCGGTCAAATTCCCGCCGGGCCACAAAATCCGCCTGGGGGCCGGCCGCGAGGCATTCTTCCGGCAGGATGCTCACGTGCGGCCCCACCAATCCCGCCAGGAGCCGGGGATTTTTATCTTTTAACCGGGAGATGGTCTGTAAATCGCTGGCAAAGGACGGGGTGGTGGTAAAGAGCACTGCCAGGTCGAAGTCCGGGGCCATGGCCGCCACCTGGTCCACGGTGAGGTTTTGCGGGGGCGCGTCCACCACCCGGCTTTCGGGGATGAGCCCCGCGGGGTAGCAGAGCCAGGTGGGATACCAAAAGGAGGTCACCTCCCGGGTGGCCTGATAGCGGGAACCCGCGCCGCCGTCAAAATCCTGGAACGAGGGGGGGTTGAGCAGTAAAGTGCGTTTCATCCATAACCTCAAGTACGGTTTTCAGTTTTCAGTTAAAAGAAAAAGGATAATCAATCGGTTATTAGTGTTTGAAGGTGAACTTGGCAAGAAAACGGCAATGCCTGAAGGCTGCCGGGGCCTTTTTCAAATTTTTGGCGATGGTAAAAATTTTAGCCAAGATTCCCTTCTTTGTCCAGGTAAATACAAGCTCATTAATATTGGGGGAGTTTGGCGCCTTGCCGAGGAGCCATGCCTTTTGGGTGGATCGGGCCTCCGTGCCCGCCCGAGGGTATTCATACCGGCAGGGAATGTTGGGCGGGCGCAGAGGCCCGCCCCATCAATTATAATCCCTTACGGGAAAGGCGGGACAGAGTTGTTTTTTCAGACCAGTCGCCGATGAGCCTTGGCTCACCCGTAAATTATGAAAAGGTTTTGGGGGTCGCAGTCTAAACTTTGAACTTTGAACCTTGATGAACTAGTAAAAAGTTCAGGCAGCCATTTTCAACTCGACTGGGTTGTAATCGGCATCCGGGATCAAAAAATCGATGATCGCGGTTCCCAGTCCGCTAATTTGCTCTTTGACACGAGAACATA
>VGSW01000269.1 GCA_016874915.1 Deltaproteobacteria bacterium | reverse complement strand
CAGGCTCTGGGAAACGATCATGTAAGCGATATCCAGGTCTTGCAGGATGTGCATGAGGCGGTGCTTGGTCTGCTCATCCAGACCGGAGGTAGGTTCATCCAGCAGGAGCAACTGGGGCTGCATGGCCAGGACGGTGGCCAGAGAGACCAGCTTTTTTTCGCCCCCGGAAAGCTTGTAGGTCACCCGCTCTTCGAAGCCGTGCAGACCCAGCCGCTCCATGGTCTCCCGGGCGATCCGGATCGCTTCCGCAGGCGGCTTCCCCTGGTTCAAGGGACCGAAAGCCACATCTTCCAGGACGGTGGGACAAAAGAGTTGATCATCGGCGTTTTGAAACAACAGGCCCACCTTTTGCCGGACCGCGACAAAATCTTTCTCTTTACTGACTTCTTGCCCGAAGATAACAATTTTGCCCGCCTGGGGACGCAACAACCCCATGATCAGGTGCAGGAGAGTGGTCTTGCCACAGCCGTTGGGACCGATGAGGCCGATGTGTTTGCCCGGCAAGAGCTGAAAGTTAAAGTCCTGGAAAACCGGGCCTGGGGCTCCGGGGTAGGAAAATGTGAGGTTTTGGATTTCAATCAGCGGTTCACTCATCATATCCTCACCGGGAGGCTGGGCATCCGCCACTCCAAATAGCCAAGAGTCATCAACACCAGCATGGACGCCACCATAAAAACCCCATCGCGGCGCTGCCAGGAAAAGGTCCTCAGGCTGTAAAAGACCCCGTGAAAACCCCGGCACAACATAGCCTGGAAAACGCGGTCGGCCCGGTCATAGCTCCGCACCAGCAGCATGGCCGCCAGGTAGGCGTAGGTGCGATAGGTGTGCAGGTTGGTGCGGGGTTGAAACCCCCGGATCTTGATGGCCTGGACCAGGCGGTGGTATTCCTGTTCAAAGACATACAGATAGCGGTAAGTAAAGAGCAATAAATGACACAACTTGTCCGGCAGGCGCAGATTATGCAGCGCCTGGCCCAGGGTGACCACCGGCACGGTGGCCACCAGGGCGATGAGGGCGATGATAATGGCGTTGGACTTCAGGGTAATCAAGCCGGTATAGATGAGGCCCTGCCGGCTGACGGCCAGAGGTCCGAAGCGCCAAATCACCTCTCCCGGATAGGTCAGCGGCAAGACGACCCAAAGGAAGAAAATGAAGCTGTTCACCACCAGCAACCGGGCGACCACTTTCTTCAAGGGCAGCCGCGCCAGGGCCAGGCAAATCAGGGCCAAGGCCAGCCCAGCCAGAGTAGCGACATAGGTCTGGGCCACGGCCATCAGCACCGCGAAGAGGGCGGCCACAACCACCTTGCCCCGGGGGTCCAGCCGGTGCGCCAAGGAGGCGCCTTCGGAAAAAGGCTCTCCGATGGCGCTCAAGACTCTTTCTTCCTCTTGCTCAGGCAATAAGCCCACACACCGAAGATGCCCAGGATATAACCGATGCCGCCAATGATGTCGGTCAGTGAAGTCCGGTGGATGGTCAATTCGGTGAGCATCTCCTTGACCGGGGCGAGCTGGCGGTCCAGCGCCTGATTCACCACCTCGTCCAAGGTTTGCCGGTCAACGGTGACAGCTTTGGTCTCCGGAGCTACGGGCGCGGGTGCGGTCGCGGCAACGGGAGTCGTGAAAGCATAGATAATCAGAACCAGGAAGACTCCCCGAACCCAGAGATGCGGCTGAGATTGTTTTCGCGAGAACCATTTCTTAGGCATAGATTCTTCCCCACCTTTCCGGGCGGACTTTCTTGAAAAAACGGAAAACACACCGCGCCTTGACGCCTTCGCTGAGCATCACCGGGCCTTGAGCAGAAACTCTCCCCGGTGGCCCATGCTCGCTTCCACGACGATCTTCAGATCAATCTTCTGCGCGGCAACTTCCGGGGGGATTTTGCCGGAGAATTTCCCCTTGTCATCGGTTTCGCCGGTCAACAGGACCTTATCGCTCTTCGCGTCCAGGACCTGGACCTTCCCCTGCTTCACCGGGGTGCTGGGCACAAACTTGCTTTCCGTGTGGATGGTGTCGCCTTCGGTGTAGGCGAAGACCAGGACCCGATGGGCCAGGGCGGGGGTCGTAAAAACACAGATAATCAGAAGCAAGAAGACTCCCTGAACCCAGAGATGCGGCCGAGATTGTTTCCGCAAGAACCATTTTTCACGCATAGATTCCCTCCAACAT
Organism: Deltaproteobacteria bacterium; assembly: GCA_016874915.1. GTDB lineage: Bacteria > Desulfobacterota > Desulfobaccia > Desulfobaccales > 0-14-0-80-60-11 > VGSO01. The sequence continues at coordinate 1,016 of VGSW01000269.1, read as the reverse complement.
TTCAGGTTTGACTTTCCTGAGAAACAGGAAAATGAACAGCGTAATGACGCCTTCGATGATCATCACCGGAATATGAGCCAAGAGAGCCATTTCCGCCACTTCGATGAAAGCCTCCCCGGTGGTGATTAAGGCCACGGCCACCAGCAGCCCGCTCAACAAAATGGCGGTGGCCCCGCAAGCCACTGCACCTACCGCGGCGGGGGTACCGGGGCGGCGTAAAAGACCGCGAAAGGCATAAAAGCAGATGACTGCGGGGGCCGCCATAATCACCGTGTTCACTCCCAATACCGTCAGTCCCCCGAACTGGAAGAGCAGGGCTTGCAAGAATAGGGCGATGAGGATGGCGGGTACGGCCATCCAGCCCAGCAGCAACCCCATAAGCCCATTAAGCACCAGGTGCAGGCCTACCGGCCCCACCGGCACATGAATGAGGGTGGCCACGAAAAACGCCGCGGACAGGAGAGCCACCCGGGGGATGGCCTCATAATCTATTTTTTTCAGGCCGATGGCGGTGCCCGCCACCGCCAGGGCAGCCCCACCAGCCAGCACTGCGGGGCTCAGCACTCCTTCGGAAATATGCATGTCTCCCCTTCCTGGATAGTTTGATTCATTAAAGTCGGTCGCACGCCTCTCCGAAATGACCAAAAATAAAAGGCCATGAAAGCACCCTCCTCCGGAAGGGTTACAAGCCTTCATGGCCTTAAAGTTCTTTTATTTGGGTAATCGCGTGCCCTGGAGCTTCTTACCCCAAGTAGTTCTATTAAAAGATTTATTTCTCTATAAGAATGATTTTATGATTCACCAGGTTAAGCCGGTGGATGTCAGCCTTGATAACTTTTTGCTCGCCGAAGATATTAACCAAACGTAAACTGTCGCCTTCGTGCTCAACGATGTCCACTTCCGATAGCAGCAGTTCTTCCTGGCCGTTTTTCAATAGATAAGCCGCAGCCTCACACATGTTTAATAAACTCCTTTAGTCGCCCGGTAACCGCCTTTTCCACCAGATGGGGCAGCGG
>VGSW01000268.1 GCA_016874915.1 Deltaproteobacteria bacterium | reverse complement strand
CAGTTAGCAGTTAGTGAAAACAAAAAAATGAAATGATGAATGATTGGGTTATCACCAATTCTTTTAGCTGACCGCTGATTGCTGATAGCTGAAAGCTTGAACCGATAATTGCCCATCTCGATAAGAGAGGTTCTCATGAGCGACCAATACGAACCCAGGATCATCGCCTTTTGCTGCAACTGGTGCTCCTATGCCGGGGCCGACCTGGCCGGGGTGTCCCGGATTCAGTACCCCCCCAACGCCCGCATCATCCGGGTGATGTGCTCGGGGATGGTGCACCCCAACCTGGTCATCGACGCCCTCACCAAGGGGGCCGACGGCGTCCTGATGTGCGGGTGACACCTGGGCGAATGTCATTACCTGGAAGGTAATAAAAAAGCCCAAGGCAGAGCGGAAGGTCTGGATTTAATGCTGGAAGATTTCGGCCTGGAGCCCGAGCGCTTCCGCCTGGAGTGGATCGCGTCCAGCGAGGCCCAAAAATTCGCGGACGTGATGACGGAGATGACGGAGCAATTGCGGGCCCTGGGGCCCAGTCCGTATAGCACGCGGGGTTAATCAGTAACCAGTAACCAGTAACCAGTAATCAGTGGTCAGTGGTTAGTATTTGAATCAGGAATGGAGGGTGGTCAGGGCATGAATATATCTTTAGCGCGCAAAATCGACGGGAAAAAATTCATGTGGGACGGGGCGGAATACGAAACCCGGGCCCAGGCCTCCCAGATCATGGAGTCCTATGCCAAGGAGGGTTTCGAGGTAAAAATGTTCCAGGAGGAGGATAAGTACCTGGTCTATTCCCGCAGGGTGGCAGAAGTGCAGTCAGCCGGTTAAGGAATGCGGTCAGTCGATTTCAGCCGGCCGCCATTGGACCGGCCATGTCAGGCTGACTGCCCAACGCGGAAAAGGAGGGTAAGGAATGGGCGTAACTGTGGCGGAGGAGTGGTTGAATGCCTGTTCCGGCTGTGAGATCTCCATTCTCAACACCGGAGAGGCGCTGTTGGATTTATTACCTCATTTGAATTTTGTTCACATCCCGGTGCTCTTGGACCACAAGTATTTCGGCCAGACCGGGGAAAAGACGGCCTTCGAGATCCCCGAGGCGGTGGTGGGCATCATCTCCGGGGGCGTGCGCAACGAAGAGCACCAACACGTGCTCAATGAGATGCGCCAAAAATCCAAGATCCTCATCGCCCTGGGAAGCTGCGCCGCTTACGGCGGTATCCCGGCCCAGGCCAACATGTTTAAAAATGATGAAGTCCTGGATAAAGTCTTTCGCGGCTCCCCCTCCACCAACCCGTCCCCCAACCCGGACCACCCTGACGTCCCCAAATGGACCAACACGGTGCAGGCCCTGGATGAGATCGTCAAAGTGGACGTCACCATTCCTGGCTGCCCGCCCCACCCGGACTGGATCGCCGACGCCATCCTGGCCCTGCTGGCGGGTAAAACCGCCTGGAGCCTGCCGGAGCGGAGCGTCTGCGACACCTGCCCGGTCATCCGGGAAAAGAAGTCCGCGGGCGGCCCCATCAAGCGGGGTCTCACCAACCTGGATTTCGACCCCGAAGCCGGCCTGGACAAGATGCGCTGCATCAACGAGCAGAACTTCTTCTGCATGGGCCCGGTGACGTTGGCGGGCTGCGCCGGCAAAGAAGAAGTGCCTCGCTGCGTCCAGGCCCGCACCCCCTGCCGGGGCTGCTTCGGCCCCATCCGCAAGGGCGCGAGGCCCATGGTGGACATGATGGGGGCCTTGACCTCCGTGGGGCTGGACCCCAAGACCTTGGTGGACCGCCGGGCCATCATGAACCGCTACATCGGCGGCCACGGCTTCCTGACCGCGCTGCCGGCCAGACCGGGAAAGTGAGGGGGTGATTAAATGGGCACAGTCATCAACATTCAGCCGATAACCCGCATCGAAGGCCACGCCAAGGTGGCCATCCATCTGGACGACGCCGGCAACGTGGCGGAAACCAAGGTCCACGTCCAGGCCCTGAGGGGCTTTGAAAAATTCTGCGAAGGCCGCCCCGCGGAAGAGATGCCCCGCATTGTCTGCCACATCTGCGGCATCTGTCCCTGGGCGCACCACCTGGCCTCCTCCAAGGCGGTGGACGCCTGTTTCGGGGTCACGCCACCCCCCGCGGCGGTGAAGCTGCGCCGCCTGATGCAAAACATCGCCTACGTGGGCGACCGCATCCTCCATTTCTATTTCCTGGCCGCACCGGACTTCGTCATCGGCCCCGACGCGGACTACTCCGTGAGAAACGTTCTGGGGATCATCCAGGCCGCGCCGGACATCGCCAAGCAGGTGGTGAAGATGCGGCAGATGACCGCGGACATACTGGAGGATTTCGCCGGCCGGGCCATTCACCCCACTTTCTCCCAGGCCGGCGGGGTGAGCAAGCCCATGACCGAGAAGGAGCGGAGCGCCATGCTCCCTCTGGCCCACGAGCTCCTGGAGTTCTCCAAGTTCACCATTAAATTCGCCAAGGACAACGTCTTCCCCAAGTACCTGGACGCCATCAAGACCATCGGGGTCATCCAGGTGGGCTACCTGGGCACGGTGCGGGCCGACGGCGCCCACGACTTCTATGACGGCAAACTCCGCCTCATGAAGCCTGACGGCTCTTACGACGACTTCGCCTACGACCAGTACCTGGACTTTATCGGCGAATGGGTGGAGCCTTGGTCCTATCAAAAATTCCCCTACGCCAAGAAGTGGGGCCAGCTCAACATGAGCCTGGACAACCCCGTGGGGGTGTACCGCACCAACTGCCTGGCCCGCATCAACGTGGCGGACAAGATGGCCACGCCTTTGGCCCAGGCGGAGCTGGAGGAGTTCCGGGCCGCGTTCGGCCGCCCGGCCCACTTCACCCTGCTGTACCACTACGCCCGGCTCATCGAGCTGCTCCAGTGCGCCGAGCAGGCGCTGGAGCTGCTCAACGACCCGGAGATCACCAGCCGGGACATCCGGGCCGCGGTGACCCCCAAGGCCGGCCGGGGCGTGGGCTGCGTGGAGGCCCCCCGGGGCTCCCTCATCCACGACTACGAAACCGACGCCGACGGGCTTATCACCAAGGTGAACCTCATCGTGGGCACCACCCACAACAACGCGCCCATCCATCTGTCGGTCTTCCAGGCCGCCAAGGCCCTCATCCATGACGGTAAATACGACCAGGGGATCCTGAACAAGGTGGAGATGGCCAT
>VGSW01000267.1 GCA_016874915.1 Deltaproteobacteria bacterium | reverse complement strand
CACCTTTAGACCGGCTTCCTGAGCTGACTTTTTAAAACGGTGGTACTGGCGGTAGGTGAAATATACCTCCTCAAAACCCAGGTGCCCAACCCTCAAATCCTTCAGATAATCCGGCAGGGTCTTGTCCAGGCTCTCCTTATAAGTCACTATGTGAAATGCCGGAGCTTCCTGCTGGGCCCACACCTGGTAGCGAAAGTCGGTGAACAGCAAGGCCCGGTCCGGGGTGACCAGGAGCATGCCCCAGTCGGGATCTTCCGCGGTGAAGCCGCTGAGATAACGCCGGTTGGCCAGTCCGGCCACCAGGAAGCCGTCCACCCCTTTGGCGCCGACTAGGTCTCTTAAAGCGGCTAAGCGAGACTCAATTACTTTTTTAAACATATGTAAATTTTTAAAAACTTTACGTTTGAAATCAAGCCAAAAGTTTCCCCAGTCAGTATCCCCCATTTCAAGAGCGGCCCCCAGAGGCAAGTTTTATTGACATTGTTTCCCTGGAGGATTAAACTAACAACTTAAATTTCAAAAAGATTTTTTCACAGGGCCGGCTCGCCCCAAAAAACCTTATTCTTGCTAGGACTGACAGCTTGCTGAAACTGGTAGCCTTTGACTGTGACGGAGTGCTCTTCGATTCCCGGGCGGCCAATGAAGCCTATTACAATACCATCCTGGCCCACTTCGGCCGGCCCCGGCTCATCAATGAGGCCGTGGACTATGTCCACAGCCATACCGTGTGGCAGTCCCTGGAATACATTTTCCGGGATTATGAGGATTTGCCCGGGGTCTTGCAGTACGCCCGCAGCCTGGACTACAGCCCTTTCATCCCCATGATGGTGGAAGAACCCCATTTGCGGGAGTTCCTCCGGTTTTTGCGCCCCGCCTGCCATACCGCCCTGGCCACCAACCGCACCACCACTACCCGGGCGGTGCTGCAGCATCACGGCCTGGAGGAATACTTCGACCTGGTGGTGTCGGCCCAGGATGTGACCCGGCCCAAGCCCCACCCGGAGGCTTTCCGGCGTATTTTCGAATACTTTGGCCTGCAAGCCGAAGAAACTATTTACATCGGCGATTCCCGGGTAGATGAGGAATTCGCCCAACAGTCCGGAGTGCCCCTGGTGGCCTACCGCAACCCGGAGCTAAACGCGGCTTACTATCTGGATTCCTTCGCCCAGGGTCCGGATTTGATTAAAGGACTTTGGGGCCGTTGAGCGCCCCCGGCCACCAACTCAAAACTCAAAACTGAAAACTGAAAACTGTCTTTCAAAGGAGCCAGCCATGAAAAAATACCGGTGCGAAATTTGCGGCTACATCTATGACCCGGCCCAGGGGGACCCGGATAACAATATCTCTCCCAACACTCCCTTTGAAAACTTGCCGGAGGATTGGGTCTGTCCCATTTGCGGCGCCACCAAAGATCAGTTTGAACCGGTGGACTGACTCCTCTCCTTTCTTCAGCCCGCCATCGCCTTAAGGTAAATCATTCGTCATGTTATTTACGGAAATGCAAAATAAGTTAGAGGGCCGCAGCGGCCGCGGCCCCCGCAAATCCCTGTTCCGAGAATATGGGGAGGCCCTGGTCATCGCGCTGGTCCTGGCCCTGATTATCCGGGCCTTTCTGGTGCAGGCCTTCTCCATACCCTCAGGATCCATGCAGCCCACCCTGCTCATCGGCGACTACCTGCTGGTAAACAAGTTCAGCTACGGCATCCGCAATCCGTTTTCCAACAAGGTTTTGATTCCCATCAACCAGCCCCAGCGGGGGGACGTGGTGGTGTTCATCTTTCCCCAGGACCCCAGCAAAGACTACATCAAGCGGGTGGTGGGCCTTCCCGGCGACCAGGTGCAGGTCATCAACAAAAAGGTCTATGTCAACAGCCAGCTGGTGGAAACCCCTTACGCGGTTTATGCGGATCAAACCATGATCCCTGCCGGCCAATCCACCCGGGATAATTTCGGGCCGGTGGTGGTGCCACGATACTCGTATTTCGTCATGGGGGATAACCGGGACCAGAGCTATGATTCGCGCTTCTGGGGTTTTGTACCCGACGACGCCCTCCGGGGCAAGGCAATTATTATTTATTTCTCCTGGGAAGGGCACCCCGGTTCCACCTTTTTCCCTTCTCTCCTGGCCGGGTTCAAGGGTTTGATCTCCAAATATTCTTGGAACTCCCAGAGCTTTCAGGTGCGATGGAGCCGCATCGGCAAGCTCATCAAATGACCTGCCTGGCCTGGGCGCTATTGCTGGTTATCCTGGCCGGGGGATGCGGCCCGGCGGAGCATGGCCCCATCGTGGTTTTCTGCTCCCCGGATTCCGCCCGGCTGCGCCAGGCCATCCAGGGGCTGAAAAAGGCCCTGGGTCCGGCGTCCCTGGAAGTGGTCTGCGTGCCGGAGTTCGGCGAACAAGGGCCGGAAGAGCTGCGGCGCCTCCGGCAGCAGAAGCCCCGGCTCCTGATGGTTTTCGGCGCTCCGGCCTTGATGTGGACCGCACCCGTGGAAAAAAGAATCCCCATCGTCTTCGCCCTGGTGGCCTACCCCTATTTCACCGGCGCAGCCTATGACCCGGAGAAACCCGGGGATCATCAGGAAAATATTGCCGGCATCGCCTCCCCCCCGCCGCTGCGGGCCGCCCTGGAGCACGGAGTACCCTTGCTGGGCCCGGGAGCCTGGGGCATGCTCTACGACCCCGATGACGGGGTGGCGGTGGAATTGAAGGAAGGCTTCCTGAAGGAGGCCCCGGCCTTGGGGGTGTGGCCTCTTACCGAGGCCTCCACCGACGCCGCGGGAGACCGCCGGGGATTGGAGAGTCTTCTGGCCCGCCGGGCCCGGGTTATCTATCTGCCTCCCGCGCCTAGCGCCTCTCGCTATGCTGAGGGGCTCCTGGAAATGGGCCGGAAGGGCGAAGTGCTGGTGCTGAGCAGCCATCCGGAAGCGTCCCGCCAGGGCGCGGTCCTGTGGGTGGCCCTGGACTATGAACGCCTGGGAGAGGAAGCCGGCGCCCTGGCCCAAAGGATTCTCCGGGGCGAGAAACCGGCCCGGATTCCCATAATGGAAAGCTCGCCCTTGCGGATAAAAGTGGACGAGACCTTGCTCCGCCGCTGGAGCGGGTATCCGCCGGGAAAATAAGTTCAAAGTTCAAAGTTGATGAACTAGTAAAAAGTTCAGGCAGCCATTTTCAACTCGACTGGGTTGTAATCGGCATCCGGGATCAAAAAATCGATGATCGCGGTTCCCAGTCCGCTAATT
>VGSW01000266.1 GCA_016874915.1 Deltaproteobacteria bacterium | reverse complement strand
CAACAGTACCCCAAGAAGGTGGCAATCCAGAACACCAGCCATGGCGGCCGGCTTGTCAGGTCATGTCTGGTCGCTGCGAGAATTAATGTCTACGAAATTATTTATCAACCATTAAAGGGTCATTACCTAGATTTACCCCGGACAATATCCTAAGCTATTACTCGGAGCGAAAAAGGAGTTCCTTTCACCCCCACCCCAACCCTCCCCCCTCAAGGGGGAGGGGGTTAGAGGAAGGAATTGCTTTTATGCTCTTAGGGATAAATCCGCCGGGGTTCAAATTATTGCCATCTCCCTTTCCCACACTGCCCACCGATTCATTAACCCATTAATTATCCTCATCCTTTTAACCGAAAACCGAAAACCGAAAACCGAAAACTCGTATCCGCGGGAGGCCGGGATAACCGGCTTTTTTTCCTTGACACCTAGGGGGAAATTGTTTTAAGTATTTTGAGCATTAATTCACATGGATTATCTCCGATAAATTCTTAATCTATGAAATTGACGAACCTCCTTTCCACCAAAAAGTCCCTCATCCTGGACCGGTGGCTGAACCAGATCTTAGCTAATTACCCCCCTGAAACCGCCCAGTTTTTGAAGCGGGAAAAGGACCGCTTTGACAATCCCTTGGGATATCGGATCACCCAGGGCATCACCGAGCTTTACCAGGGCCTCCTCAGCGGTGCGGACCGGGAACAGCTTCTGTGCAGCCTGGATGAGGTGATCCGCATCTGGGCGGTGCAGGATTTCACTCCATCCCAGGCCCTGGCCTTTGTCTTTCTCCTGAAGAAAGTGGTTCGGGATGAGCTGGCCCAGGAACTCAAAAACCCGGAGCTGGCGGAGGCCTGCCTGGACCTGGAGTCCCGCATTGACGGGCTGGCCCTGCTGGGCTTTGACGTTTATATGAAGCGCCGGGAAAAGCTCTGTGAAATCCGGGTGGACGAAATCAAAAAACGGATTGGCGGGCTGCTGCGCAGCAAGGGCATAGATCTGGCCAATATTTAGGGTGGGAACGCAAAACCGTTAAAAACGAAGAGGTGACGGTAAATGGATTTTTTTAAGCGTCATTTTATGGTGGCCCTGACCGCGGTGCTGGGTCTGGTGGTCATCGCCTATGTGGGGGTCCAAGGCAACCTGACGATGCTCTTCGGGGTGGTGGTCCCCTACCTGGCGGTGCTTATCTTCTTTGAGGGGATAATCTACCGGGTCATTAAATGGGCCCGGTCGCCGGTGCCTTTCCGGATTCCCACCACCGGCAGCCAGAACCGGACTCTCCCCTGGATGGAGAGGAACTGGCTGGAGAAGCTGGACAACCCCGCCACCGGCAAACACCTCTTTGGCCGGATGGCCCTGGAAGTGCTGGCCTTCCGCAGCCTGTTCCGCAACACCCGGACGGAGCTGCTCCGGTCCAAAGAGGACCCGGAAGGCGCCAAGCTGGTGCATTGGTCGTACAAATGGCTGTGGCTGGGGGCACTGGCGTTCCATTATGCCTTCCTGGTGGTGATTTTGAGGCACCTCAGGTTTTTCACCGAGCCGACCCTGGGCTTTGTTCACCTCCTGGACAACGTGGACGGGTTCGCGCAATTCTTCATGCCCACGGTGTATATCAGCGGCGTGGTGCTGCCGTTGGCGGCCCTCTACCTCCTGGGCCGGCGCATCACCAACCCCATGCTGCGCTACATCTCTCTGGCCGCAGACTATTTCCCCCTGCTGCTCATCCTGGGCATTGCCACTACCGGCATCCTGATGCGCTACTTCTTTAAGACGGACATTGTGGCAGTAAAGCAACTTACCATCGGGCTGGCCACCTTGAAGCCGGTGGTGCCGGCAGGCATCAGCCCCCTGTTCTACATCCACTTCTTCCTGGTCTGCGTGCTCTTTGCCTACTTTCCCTTCAGCAAGCTAATGCACGCGCCCGGGGTGTTCATGAGCCCCAGCCGGAACATGGTGGCCAACAACCGCTGGGTCCTGCACGTCAACCCGTGGAATTACCCGGTGAAGTTCCACTCCTACATGGAGATTGAAGACCAATACCGCGAAGCGATGATCGAGGCTGGACTCCCGGTGGAAAAGGAGCTTAAATAACATGGCGAAAGTTCCCAAACCAGAAGAGCTATTATCTGGGATCAGTTATAAGCCCCCGGAGAAGGGGTGGATGGCCGTCAAGCCCGATTTCCGGCCGGGCACTTACGTAAACGCGGCCGGGAAAAAATGGCTGAAATTTCTTGATTATCCCTTTCCCCGGGACTGGTCGGTGGCCGATGAAGACTGGAAGCTGCCTCCCAACTGGCGGGAGATTATCCTGGAGGGGATGGAAGACCGGCTGGCCCGGTTCCGCTCCCTGAAGGTCTTTTTTGATATCTGCGTGCGCTGCGGCGCCTGCGCCGACAAGTGCCACTTCTTCCTGGGCACCGGCGATCCCAAAAACATGCCGGTCTTGCGGGCGGAGTTGATGCGCTCGGTGTATAAGCGCTACTTCACCGTGGCCGGCCGCGTCCTGGGAGAGGTGGCCGGGGCCCGGGACCTGGACGAAAGCGTCCTGAAGGAATGGTTTTCCTATCTCCACCAGTGCACCATCTGCCGGCGCTGTTCGCTGTTCTGCCCTTACGGCATCGACATGGCGGAGATGACTCTGCTGGGCCGGGAGCTTTTGAGCTCCGTGGGCATCAACATCGAATGGGCCGCGGCCTCGGTGGGGAGTTGCTATGAGAAGGGGAGCCACATCGGCGCCACCCCCCAGGCCTTCAAGGACATGATTGACTTTCTGGCCGAAGAAAACGAGCGCATCACCGGCGTCACCACCGAGGTGACCTACAACCGCAAGGGCGCAGAGATTCTGTTCATTATGCCTTCCGGCGACTACTTCGCCGACCCCGGCAGCTACACCATGATGGGGTACCTGCTGCTCTTCAAGTACCTGGACCTGGACTACACCGTGAGCACCTACGCCGCGGAAGGCGGCAACTTCGGCTGGTTCATCTCCCACGAAATGGGCAAGCGCCTCAACGCCAAAATGTACGAAGAGGCCAAACGCCTCAAGGTCAAGTGGATCCTGGGCGGCGAGTGCGGCCACATGTGGCGCATCTGCAACCAGTACATGCCCACCTATTACGGGCAGCCGGTGGACTTCCTGGAAGAGCCGGTGTCCCCTATCACCGGGACCAGGTTTGAGAACGCCAAGACTCACAAGATGGTGCACATCTCCGAGTTCACCGCGGACCTGATGCACCACGGCAAACTCAAGCTGGACCCCATGCGCAACG
>VGSW01000265.1 GCA_016874915.1 Deltaproteobacteria bacterium | reverse complement strand
GACTGCGAGCCAAATTCTGCACCCTCATTATCCTCCTGCTACTCGCGGCCTTTCCGGTCCAGGCCGGGGACACCCTTTTCCAATACTCCACCATCGACGCCCTCATGGCCGGGCTTTATGATGGCGGCCTGAGCGTGGCCGAATTGAAGAAACGCGGCAACTTCGGCCTGGGAACCTTTAACGACCTGGACGGCGAAATGGTGGTGCTGGACGGCCAGGTGTACCAGGTCAAAAGCGACGGCAAGGTGCACCTGGCCGGAGACGCCCTCAAGACGCCCTTTGCGGCGGTGACCGTTTTCACTCCCGAACTGTCCCAGGTCATCAATAAAGCGGGTAGTTTGAAAGAACTAACGGAGCTTTTGGATAAAGCCCTGCCGTCGTCCAACCTCTTTTACGCCGTGAAAATTCAGGGACGGTTCCCCCAAATGACCGTCCGCTCCGTGCCCCGGCAGGTCCGGCCTTATCCGCCCCTACCCCGGGCGGTGGAAAAGCAAACGGTCTTCCCGTTAAAAGAGGTGGAGGGAACTCTGGTGGGCCTGCGCTGCCCGGCCTATGCCAGGAATATCAACGTCCCGGGATACCACTTCCATTTCTTGACCCAAGACCGCACCCAGGGCGGGCACGTGCTGGACTGCGCCCTGGAGAACCTGACGGCCCAGATTGATGTAATCCACGGTTTTTCTATGATTCTCCCTAAAGACCAGGAATTCTACCAGGTTGATCTGAGCGGTGAAAAAGGCAAGGAATTGGAGAAGGTAGAGAAGAGGAAATAAACTATCCTTTCAGCCAGTTTGCGGGCTGGCAGGGGGATAATACCGTTTTCGGTTTTCGGTCTTCGGTTTTCGGTTAAAATAAATAAGATTTATCAATAAGTTACAGGTTGAGTTTGTTGCACCTGAAAGCGGACACGGTATAAATTCTATCTAGGCAACCTTTGGCGTCAACCGCTTCACCATAATGTCGTCGGCACGGCGGCGCGCCTGCGCCAAATCGTAGTTCGCCTGCATCCGCAGCCAGGTATCCGCGGTGCCGCCGAAGGCCTTTTCAAACCGGATCGCCATCTCCGGCGTCACACTGCTGCGCCCGGCCACGATATTATGCAGCTGCTGCCGCGTGATATGTAGCGCCGCGGCGGCTTCCGCCACCGTCAAGCCCAGATCCTCAAGACAATCCTTAATCAGCAGACCGGGATGAACCGGATTCTTCATGGGGCGTTTCATCTTTTTATCCAGTTTGCGGGCTGGCAGGAGGATAAAACGGTTTCAGTTTGATCTTTTTGGCCGACTTTCTGACCTGGGCCAGGTCATACTGCGCCTGAAGCTGTAACCAACTTTCCGGACTACGGCCGAAAGCCTGGGACAGCCGGACGGCCATTTCCGGGGAAATGCCGGCGCGACCGTTCAGCAGCATAGAAAGGGTCTTGCGGGTCACGCCCAGCCCCTGCGCGGCCCGGGTGACGGTCAACCCCAGGGGCTCAAGGCACAATGCCCGGATAATCTCGCCCGGATGCGGAGAGTTCTTCATGGTCATGGCGTGTTACTCCTACTGATAAAGCCTCTTGCAAAATCTAATTGAAACCAAAATCTCATCAAATTGATTTCTAAATATTCGGTAGCACAGGCTTTCCAGCCTGTGCGGACGCAGGCTGAAGCCTGCGGCTACATAAAGCCAGAACAGGCGGTTATCGAGAGACATCGACATCGACGGTCAAACCAAACTGCAACAAAACCTCAGCTATTAATTTCTCTGTTTCCTCGGTAAACCTCGCCATTAGCTTGAGCGTATCTTGATAGAGGTCTTTCAACGATTTACTTAGTTCTTCTTTACTCTTAGTACCTTCCTTATCTAAAAGGAAGTTGATGAAAAATTCATCAGCAAGAGCATAATACATATTCCTCCCAGCTTCGCCATGCGCTAAAGCAAATATGTAAGAATCAGAATTGTACTTGTGTAGTGACTCCTCTGTGTCTTTTAAATGTATTTGATCGAAGTGGAAAACGAACCTATTTCTCATAATTCTTAGACTATTTTTAATAAGTTTTTTATTTTTATCGTCATTTATAATAGCTCCTATGCCTTCCTTATAGACATCCATTTGGTTAAAATCCTTATCCTTTTTTAATGCTTCTTCAGCGAAACGGAAGCCCTCATATAATACGGAACTAGTAAACAAAGGGGCATTTATCGTTTGCCGTTTACGAGCGTAAGTACCCTCGGTATCTGATATTTTTAAAAAAGAGGACATTTGGCAGAATCTTAGGGCATTGACAAATCGCGCAAGAATCAGAATTTTGAGAAATTTTTGGTTATTCTTCAAGACTTCAAACCTTTCCTTCGAGATAGAAATGCGATATTCATTATTCATGCAAACACCTCTATTATTGAGAATTCTTCTATATATCTTTATGACGAAACTAAATGTGATTAATATAAAACCAAACCGCATCCAGTATAGGAAACCTGAAGCTTCCAGTAAATTGTTAATAGCCTTTATAATTGGTGTGAAATCACCTATTATTCCGTGATAGGTTTCAGTGTATTGAATCGGTTTAAGTCCAAACCAAATATATAATGAGATACAAATAAAGCCTACAAAATCTAAATAGAGCGTAATAGATTCCCAATTAAAAAGTCTATTCCTTTTCAACGTCTTATCCTCACTTCCAGACTGACAGCCGACAATTGACCACTGATCACTGATTACTGATCACTGCCCCTCACCCCAACACCTTCTTAATCGCCTGCCCCAGGGTTTCCACTCCTAAGAGTTCCAGGCCCTCGAATTCGCCCAGGCGTTCTTTTTGGCGTTTGGCCAGCAAGGCCCGGGTGAACCCCAGCTTGCGGCCTTCCTTGAGGCGCAGCTCCGGCTGGGTCACGGCCCGCACTTCCCCGGTGAGGCCCACTTCCCCGAAGATGAGCAGGTCCCCGGGCACCGGGCGCTCCAGATAAGAGGAGGCCAGGGCCAGGGCTACCCCCAAATCCACCGCGGGTTCGGCCAGGCGCACGCCCCCGGCCACGTTGACAAACAGGTCCTGGCCGCTCATCCTTAGGCCCACCCGTTTTTCCAGCACCGCCACCAAAATGGAGACCCGCCCCGGGTCCACCCCCATGCTCTGCCGCCGGGGCAGGGCCAGGGTGGTGGGGGAGACCAGGGCCTGGATTTCCACCAGGATGGGGCGGGAGCCTTCCAGGCTGGGGACCACCACCGCGCCGGGGACCTCCAGGGAGCGCTCCGCCAGGAACAGGGCCGAGGGGTTGGACACTTCCGCCAGTC
>VGSW01000264.1 GCA_016874915.1 Deltaproteobacteria bacterium | reverse complement strand
CAACAGTACCCCAAGAAGGTGGCAATCCAGAACACCAGCCATGGCGGCCGGCTTGTCAGGTCATGTCTGGTCGCTGCGAGAATTAATGTCTACGAAATTATTTATCAACCATTAAAGGGTCATTACCGATTTCCGCAAAGGCCAGAAATTCCGTGGTGCACACCGGGGTGAAGTCCGCGGGATGGGAAAAGAGGATGAGCCAGCGGTCCTTGAAATCTTCCAGGGCCAGGTGTCCCCAGGTGGTCTCGGCTTCAAAGGCCGGGGCCGGGTCCCCGATGCGGGGCATGGGCCGGATTTCGGGTTTTTCGTCCATGTTGCGCCTCCTGAAAAAGACAGTTTTCGGTTTTCAGTTTTCGGTTTTAGGTTAATACTCGGACCTGATTGGGTCCCGATGCATTTGGTTTTCAACTTCACTCTTGGGGTGAAGAAGCTAAAAAATCATACAGGGGGTTGGGAGGGGGCGTGGGGGAGGGCAGGGGAATCGTTTTCCCCCGGCCCTCCCCCACACCCCTAGCCCTTCAAAAAAATTCGGGCGTCCAGGACCGCGGCGCCCTGGCCTTCATTGAAGACCGCCAGGGGGTTGATGTCCATTTCCTGAAAGTCCGGGAAGTCCAGCACCAACTGGGACAGGCGCTCCAGGCACTGGGCGATGGCTTCCAGGTCCGCGGGGGGCTGGCCCCGGAAACCGGCCAACGCGGGAAAACCCTTCAGTTCCCGGATCATCCGGCAGGCCCATTCTTCGGAGATGGGGGCCACCCGGAAAATGACGTCCTTGAAAATTTCCACGTAGGTGCCGCCCAGGCCGAACATCAATAGCGGGCCGAACAGGGGGTCCCGGGTCATGCCCAGAATGGTTTCCCGGCCCGGCGGGGCCATTTTCTGCACCAAGGCCCCGGCCCGGCGGGCCCGGGGTTGGGCCGCGGCCACCGCCTCCCGGACGTCCCGATAGGCGTTCACCACTTCCTCCATATTGTGCAGGCCCACCTTAACGCCGCCCACGTCAATTTTGTGGATGATGTCGGGAGAAACCACTTTCAGGACCACGGGAAAACCCAGTTTCACTGCGGCCTGGGCCGCTTCCCCGGCGCTCTTAACCCACCGGAAGGGCAGGGTGGGGAAGCCGTAGGCCCGGAAAATCTCATGGGCTTCGGGTTCCAGGAGTTGACGTCGCTTTTCGGCCCGCGCCCCGGCCAGCACCCGGGCCACCGTGACCTTGTCCACGTCGGCAAAATGTTTGACTTCGTAGGCGGGGCCGCCCACGCTCAGGGCGTAGCGGGCCATGGCCGCCAGGCTGCGGGCCGCTTCCTCGGGGAAGTGGTAATGGGGAATCCGGGCCTGGGTGAGAATGGCTAGGGGGGCATCGATGTTTTCCAGGGCCATCTGGCAGACCAGCACCGGTTTGTCGAACCTGGAACCTATTTCGGCCACCGCCGTAGCTACGGCTTTCAGGTCCGTCATCAGCTGGGGGGTGGAGATGACGATGACCCCGTCAACGCCAGGGTCGTTAAGGACGGCCTCCAGGGCCAGCGAATAGCGGTCTTCCTTGGCGTCCCCCAGGATGTCCACCGGGTTGCGGACGCTGGCCGCGGGGGGCAGCCCCTGGGCCAGTTTCCCCATGGTGGCCTCGGCCAAAGACGCCATGGTAAGGCCGTAGCGCTCCGCGGCGTCGGTAGTCATGATGCCTAAGCCCCCGGCGTTGGTGACCACCGCCACCCGGTTGCCCTTGGGGAGGGGCTGCCAGGCGAAGGCCGCGGCGTAGTCGAAGAGTTCCTCCAGGGACTCCACCCGCAAGACCCCGCATTGGGCAAAGAGGGCGTCGTAAGCCTCATCCGAGCCGGCCAAGGCCCCGGTATGGGAGGACGCGGCCCTGGCCCCCGCCGCGGTGCGGCCGGACTTGATGGCCAGGATGGGCTTTTTGCCCTTCTCGCCCACCTCCTGGGCCAGCTTGAAGAACCGGGACGGGTCCGCCAGGTCTTCCAGGTAAAACAGAATGACATCGGTTAAAGGGTCGTCTTTGAGATAGGCCAGGAAGTCGTTTTCGTTAAGGTCGGATTTGTTTCCCACGGACACGAATTTGGAAAGCCCCATCCGCTCGCCGTGGGCGTATTCCAGGGCCGCGGTGCCCACCGCGCCGCTTTGGGAGACCAGGGCGACGTTGCCGGGGAGCGGCATGACCCCGGCAAAACTGCCATTCAGGGACACTTGGGGGTCGGTGTTGATGACGCCCAGGCAGTTGGGGCCCAGGAGGCGGAGGTCGCCCCGGCGGGCGGCTTCCAGGACCTGGCGCTCATGGGCCGCGCCCTCGCCTCCCAATTCCTTGAAACCCGCGGTGATGACGATGGCCGCTTTGACTCCTTTTTCGCCGCACTCCGCCAATATATGGGGCACAGTGTCCCGGGGCACGATGACAATGGCCAGGTCCACGAGATCGGGAATATCCAACACCGTGGGGTAGGCCCGGACGCTCATGATGCTGGCGGCCTTGGGGTTGACGGGGTACACCACCCCGGCGTAGCCGTGCCGGAGGACGTTTTCGAAGACCGCCCGGCCCACGCTGCCGGCCCGGCTGGTGGCGCCAATAACCGCCACCGCCCGGGGGGCGAAAATGGCCTGGAGATAAGACATTCATTGACCCCGGTTTTTTTTCGATACCCTAATTAATAAGTCATCCGGCGGGGCGGTTCAAGGGGGGAACGCTGGTTAGGGTTGGGTGACAATATGGTGATAAAATCACAAAAACGGGGACAGACAATAATTTATTGCCAATCAGCCCCGAGGGCGGGCTTATCACCAGCCCTGAAACTTCATTCCCTGAAAAATGGTGTCTGTCCCCAATTACCCCCCCAATTACCTCCAATTACCTAAAAAACAAGAAATTGAAGATTAGTAGCACAGGCTTTCCAGCCTGTGCGGTCAAAACCTTTTTCGGACAGGGCAATTCGCCCACTCTGGCAGACAAGGTTTGGCGGGCACGGAGGCCCGCCCCACCCAGTAGGGGCGGCCAGGGTTGCCCGAAGAACGCATGCTTGATGGCTGCGAGCCACCTGCTCCTCCTACCGGCACAGGCTGGAAGCCGGTGCCACCAAAGACATTTTCAGGGCAGTCATTAATGAGCCGATGGCTTACATGCAAAGGTGCTTGGCTTAGTCGGAGACCGCCCCCCATTCTTTCAACTTTGAACCTTGATGAACTAGTAAAAAGTTCAGGCAGCCATTTTCAACTCGACTGGGTTGTAATCGGCATCCGGGATCAAAAAATCGATGATCGCGGTTCCCAGTCCGCTAATTTGCTCTTTGAC
>VGSW01000263.1 GCA_016874915.1 Deltaproteobacteria bacterium | reverse complement strand
ATCCTTGACGGGTGAGCCAACGGCTCATGAGCAACTGCTTAATAGTTTTCGGTTTTCGCTTATCCGGATATGCGTCCCCAATACGGCCTCTCCGATAGGGCAAGATTTGGCTGGCCCGGAGGCCTGCCCAAAAACCATTTCATTAATTGTAAGGGATCGCGGCTGGCTATTGCCAAATCCTGCGGTTACATTTCGCA
Organism: Deltaproteobacteria bacterium; assembly: GCA_016874915.1. Classification (GTDB taxonomy): domain Bacteria; phylum Desulfobacterota; class Desulfobaccia; order Desulfobaccales; family 0-14-0-80-60-11; genus VGSO01. The sequence goes on along the minus strand of VGSW01000263.1, from coordinate 3,131 downwards.
GCAGTCCCTTTCGGGGTGCGTAAGCGCACCATAAAACTTGACGTCTTTGCATGAGATTGGGGCGTAAAATACACCCTGCATTTTCCCATTCAGCCTATGACCCTGAAACGGAAAACGGAAAACGATCTTTAAAGCGGCGGTTCGCCAAAGTGCTCCCGGTAGCGCTCCCGGAATGTCGCCATTTCCACCCGGTGCTCCTGGGTGCCCTGCTGCTCCACGCAGAAGCTGGCCAGCACCGCGCCCAGGCGGGCCGCCTTCCGCCAGGACAGCCCCTGGGCCAGCCCCTTCATCAGCCCGGCCCGGTACGCATCCCCTGCGCCCGTGGGATCCAGCACCTGCTTCGGCGGAACCGCGGGAATCTCATCCCGCTCTTTGGCGGTAATGATCACCGACCCGGCTTCTCCCCGGGTGGTGATGAGCACCTTGGTCAGCCCCAGGATTTCTGACTCGGATATGCCCGTCTTTTGTTGGAACATCTCCAATTCGTAGTCGTTGCTGATGAGCGCCAGGGCGCCGTCGGCCATCTCGGTAAGCTCCGGGCCGCCCCAAGCCGGGATGCTTTGTCCGGGGTCGAAGATGTAAGGCGTTCCCTGGGACTTGTAGAACCGGGAATAGACCAGCATGTCCTCCAGGTTTCCCGGGGCGATGACGGCCAGGGCCGCGGACGGGTTCAGGCCGTCAAAGGCGTATCCCGAGGGGTATTTCATGGCCCCGGGGTTGAAGCCGGTGATCTGGTTGTCCGCCAGGTCCGTGGTGATGTAGGCGCTCGCGGTGAACTCGTGAGAAATCTCCTTGATCCCCTCCAGGGGCAGGTCTAGTCGGGCCAGCCATTCCCGGTAAGGTCCGAAGTCCTTGCCGCAGGTGGCCAGGATGACTGACTTCTCCCCCAAGAGGGCCAGGTTGTAGGCGATGTTGCCCGCGGTGCCCCCGAAGCGTTCCGTCAGGCCGTTTACCATGAAGCAGACGTTTAAAATGTGGATTTTCTCCGGCAGGATGTGCTCGGCAAAGCGGCCGGGAAAGTCCATGATGCGGTCGTATGCCAGGGAGCCGGATATGAAAAGCTGCATTTATAGCCTCAGTGAATAATTAGCGGGTTGGCGGTTTGGCGGGTTAGCAATCAGCAGTTAGCTTACAATTGAGACATGAAAAATGATGGCCAACTGCTAACCGCTAACTGCTCACTCCCTCAAAATACTCCTTCGCTTCCCCCACGGTGTAAAGGGAGCCGGTGACCACGATGCGGTCCTGGGCCCCTGCCAGGGACTGGGCCGAGCGGATGGCCTCGGGCACCTGGGGGATCATAAAAACTTCCACGTTGTAGGGGCGGGCCCGAGCCGCCAAATCCTTGGGGGTCGCGGCCCGGAAGTAACGGGGCTGGGTAAAGACCACCGTTTGCGCCAGGGGCAGGAGCCGGCCCAGGATAGCGTCCGTGTCTTTATCGGCCATGATGCCCATGACCAGGATAAGCCGTCCGTTGCGATGCAGTTTCTTCAAAGCCTGGGCCAGGGTCAGGGCCGCCGCGGGATTGTGGGCGCCGTCCAGGAGCACCCGGGGGTCCTGGGTAACCTGCTCCAGCCGTCCCGGCCACCGGGTGTTTAAGAAGCCCTCCCGGATGGCCGTTTCGGAGAGGTTAAATTGACCCCGGTTCAGCAATTCCAGGACCGCCAAAGCCACCCCGGCGTTGCCGTATTGGTGCCGCCCCGGAAGGCTCAATGTAAGGTCGTCCAGTTTCAGGTCCAGCCCCCGGTAAGAAAACCGGCCATTCGCTTTGCCCCGGGTCTGGAAATCCCGGCCGCCCACGTAAATGGGACTTCCCAATTCCTGGCAGCGGCGGCGGAACAGGTCCAACACCACTTTTTGGCGGGCAAAGGTCACCAGGGGCGCGTCGGGCTTGATAATCCCGGCCTTCTCCCCGGCGATGGCCAGCAAGCTCTCCCCCAGGAATTCCTGGTGATCCCGGGAAATGTTGGTGATCACGCTAATTAGGGGCTGCACGATGTTGGTGGCGTCCAATCGTCCCCCCATGCCAGTTTCCAGAATGATGGGGTCCGCGCCTTCCTGGAAAAAGTAAAGGAAGGCCATGGCGGTGGCAAACTCGAAAAAGGTGGGCGGCTCCGTGTCGTCTGAGGCGGCCCTGACCGCGTTGATCAATTCCAGAAGGCGGTCTCCGGATATATCCCGGTCCCTTAGACGGTAACGCTCCTGGAAACGCACCAGGTGAGGGGAGGTGAACAGGCCCACCTGATGGCCGGCCGCGGTCAGGATAGCCGAAAGCATGGCCGCCACCGAACCTTTGCCGTTGGTGCCGGCGAGGTGCAGGTAGCGGCCCTGCTGGAAAGGAATCCCCAGACGTTCCAGCAGCCGCAGGGTGGAGGACAGGCCGAACTTGATGCCGTATTTTTGCAGACCAAAGGCCCAGGCCGTGGCCGCGGCCAGGTCGGAGAAAACTCCCATTGATGCTCCTTTTAATGCTCCTTGTATTCGTAACTCATCATGGTTTCCCCGTCGGGCTTGAACCGGATGGTCAAGGTGCTGCCCACCACCTTGCCCTCTTGTTTCTGGGGCAGTCTCTTAACCTGTTTAGTTTCGGCGTCCAGGTAAAAAGGATTGGAGGCCCGGTCATGTTTCATTGCCGGATCCCGCTCCCCCGTGGTGGGGAGTGAGGGAGCGTCTTTGTAGCTGACGTATTTAAAAACCGGACCTTCCGGGGTGCGAATCACTTCCTGGGGTTGCCCGAAATAGAGAAGGACTTCGTGCTTGGTGGTGACCCCGTTTTTAAGGCGCTGCACATGCCGGGGATTGATGGTTTGACCGGTGGCATCCCGCCATGCCCCCAAAAGCAGGGGGAGCAGCAAGACCGCCAGGGAGAGGATGAGGCCGCGGCCCTTAATGCCTTGACGGAGTCGGTTTATCATCCGAAACATTGATGGTCACCTCCTAACGCCCGTAATTCACTGGCCTTCGTATAACCAGGTACTAACCTCTGCTTGGAAAAGTCATAGACTGCACAGGCTGGAAAGCCTGTGCCACCAATACTTTCTATCATTTATGGGTGGGCCAAAGGCCCCGACTTACACAGCCCCCTGAAAGGGTTGGGAGGGGGGCTTGGGGGGAGGGCAGGGAGCGTTGCT
>VGSW01000262.1 GCA_016874915.1 Deltaproteobacteria bacterium | reverse complement strand
GCCGCGGGCAGCGGCGAAGCCGACCGGGAGGCCGTCAGCAGCGGAGACGCGCTCATGGTCCCCCCCCAGGACTCCAAGTACAGATTGCGCCGCCTGTGGCTGACCCGCCAGGAAGAGAGAGATTATTACTACGGCTTCGCCAATTCAGCCCTGTGGCCCCTGTGCCACGTGGCCTACAGCCGCCCGCGCTTTGACCCCGGACAGTGGGAGACTTACAAGACGGTCAACCGCAAATTTGCCGAGGTGGTCCTTTCCGAGGTGACCGATCCCCGGCGCACCATCGTCTTCATCCAGGACTATCATTTCGCCCTGTTGCCCCGGATGCTCAAAGACGCGGACCCCAACCTGATGGTGTCCCAATTCTGGCATATTCCCTGGCCCAACTATGAGATCTTCCGCATCTGCCCCTGGGGGCCGGAAATACTGGATGGCCTCTTGGGGAATGATCTGTTGGGCTTCCACCTGCAATATCACTGCAACAATTTCTTCGACACCGTGGACCGAACCCTGGAAGCCCGGGTGGACCTGGAGAAATTTTCCATCTTCCGCCAGGAAAGAGAGACCCGGGTGCGGCCTTTCCCCATTAGCATCGACTTTGATCGCTTCGAGGCCTGGGCTAAATCGCTTAACACCGAACGGCGCTTGCGGGAACTGCAACATAGCCTCAACCTGAGCGGCCTAAAAGTGGGATTGGGAGTGGACCGCCTGGACTATACCAAGGGGATTCCGGAGCGTCTGGAAGCCATCGACATCTTTTTCCGCAAATACCCGCAATATCACCAGCGCTTCACCTTTATTCAACTGGGCCCCCAATCCCGCCTCCATATTCAAAGCTATAAACAGCTCAATGCCCTGGTGGATTCCTGGGAAGAGGAGATCAATTCCAAATACGGCCAGGGGCGCTGGAAGCCGGTAATCGTCTTGAAGGGCCACTATTCCCAGGAGGAGGTGGTGGCCTTCTACCGCCTGGCGGACGTCATGGTGATCAGTGCTCTCCATGACGGCATGAACCTGGTGGCCAAGGAATACGTGGCCAGCCGGGTGGAGGGAGAGGGCGCTCTGCTTCTGAGCCCTTTCACCGGGGCATCTCGGGAACTGACCGGGGCTTATACCATCAACCCTTATAATCCCGAAGAGACTGCCGATGCCATCTTCCAGACCCTGGAAGACCCGCTCGAGCAAAAGGCGGCGCGGCTGGCCGCCATGCGCGCTTGGGTCCAAGAGCACAATATCTTTAAATGGTCCGCGAATTTTCTCCAGGCTCTGATTCATCTTCCCAAGGAAGACTGACGAACCGCGATCGTCCGGACAAATCCAGGGGGCAAGGTTTTACCATGCACCAGAGATCGGGACCACCTTTTAAAACTGTAGCTTATTTTTCCATGGAAGTTGGCTTGGAATCCGGCATTCCAACGTATAGCGGTGGATTGGGCATCCTGGCCGGGGACACCCTGCGCTCCGCCGCCGACCTGGGGGTGTCCATGGTGGGAGTAACCCTCCTGCACCGCAAGGGATATTTCCGGCAGCGTCTGGATGCCCAGGGAAATCAGAGGGAAAACCCGGACGCCTGGAACCCGGAAGAGATCCTTAAGCCTCTGGACCCCCAGGTGGCCATTACCATTGAGGGTAGGGAAGTTAAGTTGCGGGCCTGGCGCTATGAGATTCAGGGCCTCTCCGGCCACCAGGTGCCGGTATATTTTCTGGATACGGCCCTGCCGGAAAACTCTCCCTGGGATCAAACTCTTACCGATCACCTCTATGGTGGTGATGCCCATTACCGCTTATGCCAGGAAGTGGTTTTGGGGATGGGCGGGATAGCACTACTCTCCGCTTTGGCCCCGCAGGATAGGATAATCTACCATATGAATGAGGGGCATTCCGCCCTTCTGACTCTGTCCTTGTTGGACTCCGGGAGTCAAAGCGGCGTGTCCCCGGCCCCCACCGAGGCCGACGTGGAGGCCGTGCGGCAGCAGTGCGTATTTACCACCCACACCCCGGTGCCGGCGGGCCACGACAAGTTTCATTGGGATCTGGTGAGCAAGGTCCTGGGGCCGGAACAGGCCGACCTCCTGAAAGCCTCCAACTGCTGTTTCGACGGCAGCCTCAACATGACCTACTTGGCGCTTCGGTTCGCCAGATACATCAACGGGGTGGCCATGCGGCACAGTGAAATTTCCACCGGGATGTTTCCCGATTACCCCATTGACGCCATTACTAACGGGGTGCACGCCGTCACCTGGACCTCCCCGCCTTTTGCCGACCTCTTTGACCGGCGCATCCCGGAGTGGCGCCAGGACAATTTCTACCTGCGTTACGCCGTGGGCATTGCCCTGTATGAAATCGTCGAAGCCCACTCCCAGGCCAAACGGGCCCTGCTGGCCGAGGTGGAGAGACAGAGAGGGGTGCGGTTGCCCGAGCATCCTTTGACCATCGGCTTTGCCCGCCGGGCCACCGCCTACAAGCGGCCGGACCTTCTGTTTTCCGACCTGGAACGTTTGCGGACCATGGCCCAGCGGGTGGGGCCGATTCAGGTGATTTACGGCGGCAAGGCCCACCCCCGGGATGAGGGGGGCAAGGAGATGATCCGGCGGACCTTTCAGGCCGCCGCAGCCCTGGGCGAAGCCGTGCGGGTGGTCTACCTGGAGAACTACGACATGGCCCTGGGGAAGCTGCTCTGCGCCGGGGTTGATCTATGGCTAAACACCCCTTTGCGTCCACAGGAGGCCTCGGGCACCAGCGGCATGAAGGCCGCCTTAAACGGCGTCCCCAGCCTCAGTGTCCTGGACGGCTGGTGGGTGGAGGGGCATGTGGAGCATGTGACCGGCTGGGCCATCGGTGATGACTCCGAGAGCCCGGGAGATTCCTTCCAGGACGCCGCCTCTCTGTACGACAAACTGGAGAGGGTGATCCTCCCATTATATTACGGCAAACCCGAGAGTTACGCCAAGGTCAGGCGCGCCGCCATCGCTCTGAACGGCTCGTTTTTCAACACCCAGCGCATGGTTTCCCAGTATGTTACGAACGCCTACTCCTTTTAAAGGTAATTGTCCGAACTAAAGAGTATTGCCATCTTGCATAAGCCAAAGATCTGTATGTATACCTGCCCTTTATGCGCTCCCAAAGATAATTTCGGAGGGTTTTACTATGCATATCACAACTTCAACTTATTGGAGTCATTGAGAAAATAGGATACTTGGCAAGTGATCAATTATGCGCCACCCCTGCAGATGGCCTTTTGCAGCATGTATTGCAAGCTGCCTTCGCAATTATTAAACTTAACACTACTACGTTAGATAATACCTCCCATATCGCCCATGATAGGACAACCATTGGATATTACTGACAATCAGT
>VGSW01000261.1 GCA_016874915.1 Deltaproteobacteria bacterium | reverse complement strand
GGGTTGGGAGGGGGGCTTGGGGGGAGGGCAGGGAGCACTTACAAAAAACTCCCTGGCCCTCCCCCCAAAATATCTTTTCATCCTTTACGGGTGAGCCAAAGGCTCATGCGCAACTATGGTCTTGGTGTCTTATACTAAGTTGCAGTCTAATGACTATTTATGGTATGCTTTTCTCAGGAGGAGAGAGGCATGCGAACCCCAAAGCCATTGCCGGAAGGCGCTTATGAGAATTTGGCCATGGAGTTGAAGCGGGCCAGAACCAAAGGTGAGTTTCAAAGGGTGCAATGCCTCTGGTTGCGCGCTTCGCTGGGTCTTTCGGCCGATGAGGTGGCCACCGCCATCGCTTGGCATCCTGCATCGGTGCGCAAGTTCCAAGCCAGATATTTACGGGAGGGAGAAGCGGTACTTAAAGGTGCCAGGCGGGGAGGACGGTATTATCAGAATCTAACTCTGGAAGAAGAAGGACAATTACTTCAAGAGTTTCTGGCCCAGTCGGAAAAGGGTGGAATCCTGGAAGTGAGCCGGGTCAAGGCCGCCTATGAACAGGTTCTGGGCCGCAAGGTTCCCAAGTCCACCATTTATCGGATGTTGGCGCGTCATGGCTGGCGCAAGGTCGTCCCCCGACCCCGCCATCCCAAGTCCGATGCCGCCACCCAGGCGGAGTTTAAAAAAACTGCCGCAGATCGTTGAACAAGAGGTGACCCGGCAGGCCCCCGTAGGGCGGCCAGTCCGGCTGATGTTTCAGGATGAGGCCCGCTTTGGCAGGATCAATGACCCGCGACGTTGCTGGGCTCCCAGAGGTTTCCGCCCCGAAGCGGGAATGCAGATCGTGCGGGAATATACGTATGCTTTTGGAGCCGCAAGCCCGCATGACGGCGCTTTGGACACACTGGTGCTGCCTGTGGTAACCGCGGCGGCGATGTCCATCTTTTTGGCGGAAGTAGCCCGGCGACATCCGGAAGAGTTTATTCTGATGTTCCTGGACGGTGCCGGCTGGCATCGGGCCAACAGCCTGGTAATACCGGAGAATATGAAGCTTGAGGCCCTGCCACCGTATAGTCCGCAACTCAACCCCATGGAACACATCTGGGATGAGGTCCGGGAAAAGTGGTTCGCCAACGAAGTCTTTGACAGTCTGGATGGCATTGAAGATCGCCTGGTGGAGGCGTTAGTAGCCCTAAAAGGCAATCAGGATTTGGTCGCCTCAACCACCGGGTTCGATTGGATTATTAATTGTCGATTGACTGCAACTTAGTACTACTACGTTAGATTATTATCGATAATCGGTGAAGGGGAACCTTTCTCTTGCATATAGGGCACACTCCCAGGATTCTCTGGATCAACCATCGAATCATCGGAAGGGTCAATCCAGGCGTTTTTTTTACCAAGAATAGTTTCAAGCAAGAGAAATCCATAGGCCACCATGCTCAAGGTGACATGGTGGTGCCAGCCGAGATAACCTCGGCCCTCATAGTGATCCAAACCTAACTCTTCCTTTTGCTGTTGGTAGTTTTGCTCCACCCTCCACCTGATTTTAGCCAGGCGGACAAGTCGCCGCAGGCCAGCTTGAGGAGGGAGATTGGAAAACCAAAACTTGCAGGGCTCCGCCTGACCGGTGAGCCATTCTATCAACAACCATTGGCGAGGTGGCAATTGCTTATTTTGGCTGTATCCATGAGCCGGGGCTACTCGAATAGCCGCGAAACGGGAGACCAGTCGTTTCTTAGTCCCTTCTCGCCAACGAATAGTTTTCCAGTGCCACGACGGCAGAGACTTGGACAGGTCTTTGACCGAGATGGTATGGAGCTTTTCCCTTGCTTCCTTGGGACGCCCCCGGCTGGGCTTGCTCATGGGCGGCGGAGCCAAGACGATAGTTTTGCTCTCAATTTCTGCCATGTAACAAAGCCGGCGGTCTAGCAACCCCTGCCGAAAATCATTAACCTTCCCGTAGGCAATATCGCAAACCACCACCCCAAGAGGAAGGTCCCAACCCAGGGCTTCATCGATCAAATCCAGGGCCAACTGCCATTTAGTCTTAAAAGAAGCGCCCGCCGGAGCCCCAGCTTTTTGCAGGCGCTCCGGGTTATCCGTCCATTCCTGCGGCAGGTAAAGCTGGTAGTTCAAAGGCATGCTGGCCTCGTCAGTAGCCAAGTGCAGCGATACCGCCACCTGGCAATTGGCCACCTTACCCAAGGTACCCGAGTATTGACGGGCTACACCTACCGATTTGTCCCCTTTTTTGGGAAATCCAGTATCGTCAACAATCCAGGCGCATGCAGGGATCAGTTCCTGGGCCATCCTCTCTGCCAGCCTCCTCCTCACAGGCGTAAAATCCCAAGGACTCTGACCTATAAGTTGCTGCATAGCTTGGACGTTGCCCTCCGGCATACGGTCGGCCATAGGTTCGATGGATTTCCGTTCACCGTCGAGGAGCAAACCCCTCACGTAAACGTTTCCCCAGTGTCGACGTGTGGCTCGACCAAGCGGCTCGAGAAGATCTTTAAGGAAGCTCTCCAGCCGATTCCGATTCACGCAACTGTTTGGCATCCATGAACCCATGTTAGTGAAAATAAATTAACGTAGTAGTACTAAGATGCCCTACCTTGATTGCCTTTCTGGAGCAAAGGCAATAATCGAAACTGGATTAATGCAGAAAGGGGATATTCACCAACAGCAGAAACCCGTTTAAGGACAACAGGACCCCCAGCCCGGCGCACACCATGGAGAAGTAATACATGGGCGCCGAGGAGGCCAAAATGGCGATGGAGGAGGCCACGATGGCGATTTGCAGCAGCACCTCGGCGTAATCAAAATAGGGATCCTTATTGCGGTTGACGTCTCGTTCGCGCTCCAGCTTGCGGGCGTCTTTTTCGATGTCTTTCTTTTCTGCCCGGAACCTTTCTTCTTCTTTGGCCATCTGTTCCATTAAAGCTTCATAGCGTTTCTTGACCTCAGGCTTCAGCCCTTCCTTTTCCAGGAGATCCAGTTCCAGGCGCAGTTTCTGACTGCGGTACAGGTGCTCCCGGATGACCTTGGCCTGATAGAAAGCCCATTGGTCGGAAGACTGCTGCTGAGCCAGCAGCATTTCCTTCATGGCGTTGTTGCCCCCCAGTGCCGTGATGGCCAGAAATACCGCGTAAATGGCGGTGGTGAGGGCCACCCGCCTGGTAAAGGGACTGGCCTTGTGCTCTTCCAGTTCTTCCGGATCGTGCAGCTCAATCTCCGCCACGAGAGTCTCTCCTGATTTAGCTGTCAGCTGTCAACATTGATGAACTAGTAAAAAGTTCAGGCAGCCATTTTCAACTCGACTGGGTTGTAATCGGCATCCGGGATCAAAAAATCGATGATCGCGGTTCCCAGTCCGCTAATTTGCTCTTTGACACGAGAACATA
>VGSW01000260.1 GCA_016874915.1 Deltaproteobacteria bacterium | reverse complement strand
GCTATCTCAGAGATATTACTCGGAGCATTAAAGAAGTTCCTTCCTTTTGCCCCCTCCCCCTTGAGGGGGAGGGCTGGGGTGGGGGTGAAGGTAATCCATTTTCCGCTCCGAGTGATGATCTTTGAGCTGTGGCGCTTTTCAGCGCCACAGCTTGATTTTTTCCTCTGTGTTCTCTCTGTGCCCTCAGTGTCTCTGGGGCAAAAATTTTTTCCTTTACCTCTTGACCGATTTTTATTATCATTTAGGTTAATTAGCTAATCGGAAAGCAAACAGCAACGGACCGTCTTTTTTAAACGCCAGCTAAGCCCTCCAAGGAGTTATGGAGCATGAACAAATCCCAGCTTATTGAAGCTTTGGCCAAGGCCGAAAACATCACCCTGAAAAAGGCGGAGATGGTGGTCAACGCCGTCTTCGAAAACATGTCGGAAGCCCTGGTTCAGCAGGAGCGCATTGAAATCCGGGGCTTCGGCAGCTTTAAAATCAAGGAATACAGCGGCTATAAAGGCCGCAACCCCAAGACTGGGGAACTCATCAAAGTGGACGGCAAGCACCTGCCTTTCTTTAAAGTCGGCAAAGAGATGCGGGAGCGGGTCGACCGCTGACCCTTTTTCAGCCTGGTCGTGCTAGACGGGGAGCTAGCGGTGCCCTGTAACCCGAGAACCGCTTACGCGGGGTTGAAGCCCCTCTCCCGGGTCGCAGCGCAGCCAGGGCAAGGCTGTTCAGGGCGGCGGATTGGACCCTGCGCAACAGACGCTGGCGAACCCCGTCAGGTCCGGGAGGAAGCAGCGGTAAGTCAGGCGGTCTGTGTCGCGGCGGCTGCTAATCCATCAACCCCCTGGCCCGCCACCCCGGCTGAGGCGGACACAAAAGAGGGTGCACGGCCAGGTTTCCTTCCTTTATCCATAGATTATCCAGATTCTCCAGATTTGAATCTTAATTTAAGGTGCTAATCGGGGTAATCTGTGGACAAAATTCATTTCAAAACCAACTCCCCCCTTGACTCCGCCGCTATTTGTGCTAATATGAACATGGTTTGTTCTATTTAGTATTTTCTTCTGGAAATTTAAAGAGTTAGGAGCGCCAAATGGACTTTCGCACCGTTTACACCACTTGTTCCTACTGCGGCTGTGGGTGTGGCATCTTATTGGAAGTATTGAATGAAAACGTTGTTGCCTCCCTGCCGGTGAAGACCCATCCGGTGAGTGAGGGAAGCTTGTGCATCAAGGGCTGGAATATCCACGAGTTCATCGGCAGTGACCAGCGCCTGAAGACCCCCCTGATGCGGAAGAACGGCGAGCTGGTCCCCGTCTCTTGGGACGAAGCCATGAACGCCGCGGCTGACGGTCTCAAGAAAGTGGTGGAAAAATACGGCCCCGACGCAGTGGGGATCCTGGCTTCCGCCAAAGTCACCAACGAAGAGAACTACCTCATCCAGAAATTTTCCCGGGCGGCCATCGGCACCAACAACGTGGACCACTGCGCCCGTCTCTGACACAGCTCCACCGTGGTCGGTCTGGCCGCGGCTTTCGGTTCCGGCGCCATGACCAACTCCCTGCCGGAGTTGCAAAACGCCAAGTGCATCTTCATCACCGGCTCCAACACCACGGAAAACCACCCCATCGCCGCCAAGTGGATCTTCCGGGGCAAGGCCAACGGGGCCAAGATTATCGTGGCCGACCCCCGCTGGATTCAGCTTTCGGATATGGCTGACATCGCGGTGCAACAGCGCCTGGGCACCGACGTGGCCCTCCTCAATGGCCTGATGCACATCATCCTCAAAGAGGGCTGGCACGACAAAGCCTACGTGGAGGAGCGCACCGAGGGGTTCGCGGAACTGGCCGCCCACCTGGAGAAATACCCTCCGGACAAGGTCTCCCAAATCACCGGCATCCCCGCGGAAACCCTCAAGCGCATGGCGGAAATGTTTGCCAAGAACAAGCCCGCGTCCATTGTCTATTGTATGGGCATCACTCAGCACACCACCGGGGTGGACAACGTCAAGTCCCTGGCCAACCTGGCCATGCTCACCGGCAACGTGGGGTTCGAGTCCGCCGGGGTCAACCCCTTGCGGGGCCAGAACAACGTCCAAGGGGCCTGCGACATGGGCGGGCTGCCCAACGTCTTCACGGGTTATCAGCCGGTGGCGGACGAAGCAGCTAACAAAAAATTCTCCGAAGCCTGGGGCCGGCCCCTGCCCAATAAGCCCGGCCTCACCATCCTGGAAATGTTCAACGGCATCGACGAAGGCAAGATCAAGGCCCTGTACGTGGTGGGCGAAAACCCCATGGTCACCGACCCGGACCTGCACCACGTGGAAGCGGCTCTGAAAAAGCTGGACATCTTCATCGTCCAGGACATCTTCCTCACCGAGACGGCCAAATTCGCCGATATCGTGCTTCCGGGCACCTCCTTTGCGGAAAAGGACGGCACCTTCAGCAACACCGAGCGCCGGGTGAACCTGGTGCGCCTGGCCGTCCCGCCCATCGGGGAGTCCCGCCCCGATTGGCAGATCGTCCAGGACCTGTCCACCCGGGTGGGCTACCCCATGAACTACGCCTCTCCTGAAGAAATCTTCGAGGAAATCAAAAAGCTCACTCCCAGCTACGCCGGCATGAGCTATAAACGGCTGGAAGAAAAGGGCCTCCAGTGGCCCTGCCCCACCCCGGAACACCCCGGCACCGTGTACCTCCACAAGGACCGCTTCACCCGGGGCAAGGGTGCCTTAAGCGTCATCGAATATAAGCCCCCGAACGAAGTGGTGGACCAGGACTACCCCATGTGGCTCTCCACCGGCCGCTCCTTTGTGCACTACCACTCCGGCTCCATGACCCGGGTCTCCCCAACTCTTCACCGGGAACTGGAAACGGGGTACATGGAAATCAGCCCCACCGACGCCAAAGAGATGGGGATCAAGGATGGCGAGCGGGTCAAGGTGAGCTCCCGCCGGGGTGAAATCCAGATCATGGCCAAAATCAGCCGCAAGGTGGACCGGGGCGTGGTCTTCATCCCCTTCCACTTTGTGGAAGCCGCGGCCAACATGCTCACCAACCCGGCCTACGACCCCGTGGCCAAAATTCCCGAATACAAGGTCTGCGCCGTTAAAGTGGAGAAGTTGGCAGCGTAGGAAACATAAGTAAATAAATTTGGGGAGGGGGCTAAGGGCAAAAGCCCTTACCCCCTCCCCAAACCCCTTCCCCAATCCCTTAAGAAGGGCGGGGGAGGCCAGGGAAAATTTCCCTGGCTTCCCCCGCCCTAATTTTTTTCTTAACAAATAAATCTACTGCAGCTAATTAAGCTAAGAAAACTATAGCGATTGCCAAAAGTTTTTTCCGATAAGGCATTAAAAAAGTTTACAAAAAACTAGACTTTTTATGAAAAATATGTTTTCCTTGATTCGTGCCCGGACGATGCAATGCGCCCAACCTA
>VGSW01000259.1 GCA_016874915.1 Deltaproteobacteria bacterium | reverse complement strand
TTGCTCAAGCTGATCAGCTGAGGAACTTCCAGGCTGGCCGGAGTTTGGCAAGGTCAAGGGAAGGGTATGTCCTGACAGCGCCCCAAAGGGCCCAATTTCCGGTTAATGGTTGAGAAAAGCAAGGTTTAATCGGTTCCGGACCCCTAAACTTCGCCATTGCCTCATACTGACAGCCATTTCTAGGGCATTTTGCAAGAGGCTCAAAAGGCAAAAATAATGCTACCACTGACCCAAAAATAATCAGTGGTTGGTGGAAACAATATCCCCAGGCCAACGTGGCAATTGTCACCGGACCAGAGAGCGGCCTGCTGGCGGTGGATGTGGATCCCCGCAATGGCGGCGAAGAGTCTTGGAAGAAGATCACAGCCGAAGTTGGAACGCTCCCCATGACCTCCACTTCCAGGACTGGAGGCGGAGGGTGGCACCATGTGCTACAGCATAAGGGTAATAACATCAAATCCACAGCTCTGACCGGATACCCCGGGATCGATATCAAGGCTAAAGGCGGGAGCATCGTCGCCCCACCTTCCCTTCATATCTCCGGGCAGAGATATTCCTGGCAGATTTCTCCCGATTCAACCCCGCCAGCCCAGTGTCCACAGTGGCTTATGAGCCTCGTGACCTCCTACGGCAGCCGTTCCCAAAAGTCAAAAACCGCTGACGATGATGTCATCAACGAGAACCTACGGAATGCCACCCTGACCAGCCTGGCCGGTTCCATGCGTCAGCGTGGCATGACAGTGGAAGAAATAGAAACGGCCCTATTGGCGGTAAACGCCAGGCGGTGTAAGCCTCCACTCGCCGTGAGCGAGGTGCGCCAAATCGCTAAGAGCGTGGGACGCTATAAGCCGGGTGAGCAAAGTGGAGAAAAGAAGCGGAAACCCAGCCAGGCCGAATTGCTCCTCCTGTCATCGGCTGATGCCGAACTCTGGCATACCCCTGACTTTGTCTGCTACGCCACTGTCCAGGTCGACGACCACAAAGAAAACTGGCAAATCCGATCGAAGGGGTTCAGGCGTTGGCTGCTTCGACGTTTTTATAAGGCGCATGGCAAGGCTCCCGGTGCACAGGCGGTACAAGATGCTTTGGGAGTCCTGGAGGCCCAGGCCCAGTTAGAAGGTCAGGAGTACGAAGTCCATGTCAGAGTCGCACATGCCGAGGATGCCATTTATATCGATTTGTGTGACGACAAATGGCGCGCCTTGAAGGTCACTTCGCAGATGTGGGAGATGGTGGTCCACCCGCCCGTGAAATTCCGTCGCTCCAAGGGGATGGCAGCGTTGCCTCTCCCCCAGCAGGGTGGCAGGCTAAAAGAACTGCGGCGGTTTTTAAATGTCAAGTCAGAGGGGTGTTGGCGACTTTTCGTGGCCATCCTGATCGCCGCTTTCTCCTCGGGCCCCTATCCCATCCTGGCGCTTCAGGGTGAGCAGGGAGCGGCGAAGACTACGGCCGCCAGATTACTGAAAGGGCTTCTTGATCCCAGCACGACGCCCCTGCGGAGCGTCCCCAAAGAGGTTCGGGATTTAATGATCGCCGCCAACAATTCCTGGTGTCTCACTTTTGATAACTTGAGCACCCTGCCGGACTGGCTCACAGATGCCTTTTGCCGGCTATCCACAGGAGGGGGTTTCGGAACACGGGAGCTCTACACCGACGCCGAAGAATGTCTCTTTGAGTCCATGCGCCCGGTAGTCCTTAACGGCATCACTTCGCTAGTAACCAAGCAAGACCTGGCCGACCGGGCCGTAATTATCGATCTCCCTCAAATAGAAGATAAGGACAGGCTCCCTGAGAAGGTATTTTGGCGGGAATTTGAGAAAGCCAGACCCCGCATCCTGGGGGCCCTTTTGGACACGGTAGTTGGAAGCCTGGCGAACCATGATCGGGTGCGCCTTGACGCCCTGCCCCGCATGGCCGACTTCGCCATCTGGGTTACAGCCGCGGAGCCTGCCCTGGGTTGGCCGTCAGGAAGCTTTCTGGAGGCTTATACCGGCAACCGCAATGCGGCGGTGGAGCAGAGCCTGGAAGCTGACCACGTGGCGGTAGCTGTACGGCTGCTCATGGCCGAGAGGGATTCCTGGGAAGGCAACCCATCAGTATTGCTGGAGACTTTGGAGGCCCTCATCCCGGAATCCACCAAGCGAAGCAAGCCTTGGCCCAAGGCGGCCCACATCCTCTCCAACCGGTTGAAACGTGCTTCCACCTTCCTCCGGAAGGTGGGGCTGGAGGTGGAATTCTCAAAATCAGGCGACCGGAAGATAACAATTAGAAAGGGTAGCGAAAAAAGCGTCCAAAGCGCCCAAAGCGCCCAAAGGCAGGAGGAATCTGAAAATCCGCCGGACGCTTCCGTGGACGCTTCCCCCAACTTGGACGCTTCCAGCGTTTACCCGGACGCTTCGCAAAAAGAAGCGTCCAGCGAAAAAGATAGGAAAATCCAAGAGATGGACGCTCAGGACGCTTCGGACGCTGAATTCCCTACTAATTCTGTATCGGAGGAGGACGACTTTCTGGAGGGCGAGATATGAAACCTGGGGAAGCGGTGATGAAGCTGACGGCTCTGGGCTATCGCTTTGAGGCGGCGGGGAAGTGGCTGCGCTGGCGTTTTGAAGGCCAGGGCCAACCCGATCCCGGCCAGGTGCGGCCTCTCCTGCAATTGGTTAAAGAGGGTAGGGACGAGGTGTTGTTCTTCCTGCGGTGTTATTGCCAAAAATGCGGAGGGACGATATTCATCCCTGACCTCGAGGGGCAAGACCTGTGTGCGGCTTGCGACTGGGACTCACTCATTGAATTATACCCTGGACTGAAGAACAGCTCCGTGCCTGCCGGCCAACTTGTAAAGGGCCAGCAGGCAGGCTGCATACACCGTGGCAAGGGTCAAAAGGGTGAACCTCGGTCCGAAAACCAGCAAGAGGATGGAGGTAGAATTGAAAAAAGCAGCGGAGAATACAACAAAAGATAAGCATCTCAGGGGCAAAAAAAAATTTCCAGCCCTATGTAAGGAAGCGGACAAAGCGGTAAGTTCCCCTGATACCAGGGGTAAATTCCTAGAAACCGCGGACATGGAACTGCAATATCAGTTTATGGCGCAATCCTGGGGCGCCATGGGAATCACCGAAGAAAACCTTAAAAAGGAAATGGAGAAATACTTTAACCGGGTCCATGCCGCCATCGCCGGGATTAATCCGGTAAATGAAGTTGAGGCCATGTTGGCCGTGCAGACAATCGCCGCTCACAACATGGCCATGGAGTTTTCTCGCCGGGCCATGCATAAACAGCAATGCAGCGAGGGGGTCGATGTCAATGTCACCCGGGCCATCCAGTTCATGAAAATCTTTTTGGACCAGGTGGAGTGCCTCAAGAAGCTCAAGGGAAAGACATCGCATCAGAAAGTCACGGTCGAGCACGTCCACGTCCACCAGGGCGGCCAGGCCATCGTGGGGGCGGTTGCTCACAG
>VGSW01000258.1 GCA_016874915.1 Deltaproteobacteria bacterium | reverse complement strand
GGCGTAAGCCAAAAGCACCTTTCTCGTTATCTTTCAGAATATTGCTATCGCTTCAACCGACGCTTTTGGGAATCCCAAATGTTCAATCGCCTCTTAAACGCGTGCGCCAACACTTCGACCATAACTTCTGCTGAGCTAAAGGCATAATCAATTTATTAAAAGGACCTGAATTATAAACCATATTGTGAAACGCATCATAAACAACTTGGAAATTATCTTTTCTTAAATAAGGCATAAAATACTTATCAATGAGAACGCCTAGGCTGAATATATTCCCGCAACACTTAAATAGATGTTCGTCTTTGGCAAGGATGTCATGGAATGGTTGGGAAATTTTTTGTTCATCCAATCCAACCTTCAAAATACTCTCCCTAAGTGATTTGGAATTTTCATCGTTATAATAAGGAGTTTGTGGATTCCATAGACTCAATAAAAATAATGTAGGGAACTCAACTGGGGTTGGCGGCCAGTTTATCTTTTCAAAAATTACCAGTATGTGCAGGATGAGGTCTCTCAGCATTCTTTTCCCTTTTTCAAGTGGGGTTAACCCTTCTCCAATTCCTCATAAATGCTGCTGAACATCTCCAGGGCGGCTTGGAGGTTGTCGGCGATTTCTCGGGCCAGGACTTCCGGCTCCGGGAGATTCTCCAGGTCTTCCAGGCTCTCGTCTTTGAGCCAAAAGATGTCCAGGCTGGCCTTGTCCCTCTGGATTAGCTCCTCATAGGGGAAGGCCCGGAAGCGGTCGGTCTCCTGGCGCTGGTGACGGTTCTCCGGGTTATAGCACTTGATGAAGTCCTCCAGGTCGGCATAGCTCAGGGTATTGGTCTTCAGGGTGAAGTGCTGATTGGTGCGAAAGTCATAAATCCAGAGCTTCTCCGTCCAGGGCTTTTCGCTGGCGGGCTTGCGGTCGAAGAAGAGCACATTGGCCTTGACCCCCTGGGAGTAGAAGATACCCGTGGGGAGCCGGAGCAGGGTATGCACGTCATAGGCGGCCAGGAGCTTGCGGCGGATGGTTTCCCCGGCCCCGCCCTCAAAGAGGACGTTGTCGGGCACCACAATGGCGGCCCGCCCATGAATCTTGAGGAGGGTCTTGACGTGCTGGAGAAAATTCAACTGCTTGTTGGAGGTGGTGGCCCAGAAGTCCTGGCGCTCGTAAGTGATGGTGTCCCGCTCCAGCCGCCCCTCGCCGTTGACAATGGTGATGCTGCTCTTTTTGCCAAAGGGGGGATTGGTGAGCACCATGGCAAAGCGGTCACCGGGGTCACGGGCCAGGCTGTCGGTGACCTCCAGGTGCCCGCCGATACCGTGGAGGTAGAGGTTCATGGCGCAGAGACGGGCGGCGGCGTCCACAATCTCCCAGCCCCAGAAGGTGTAATCTTTAAGGAACTGCTTCTGTTTCCTATCCAGGTTAGGGTTCCGGGCGATGTAGTCATGGACGGCGATGAAGAAGCCGCCGGTGCCGCAGGCGGGGTCACATACCGTCATCCCCGGCTCCGGGCGCATAACCGTGACCATGGCCCGGATAAGTTCCCTGGGGGTGAAATACTGCCCGGCCCCGCCCTTGACGTCCTGGGCGTTCTTCTCCAGCAAGCCCTCATAGAGATCGCTTTTCACATCGGCGTTGAGGGCTGACCACATTTCCTGGTCTATGAGGCTGAGGAGGCGCTTGAGCTTGGCCGGGTGCTGAATCTTATTCTGGGACTTACGGAAAATCAGCCCCAGCAAACCCGCCTCTTTTCCCAGGGTGGTAAGAATGTGGCGGTAGTGGGTCTCCAGGTCGTCTCCGTCCAGGCGGCGCAGGCTCTCCCAATCGAGGCTGCGGGGTATCAAGGAGGGCCGGTCCGGGAACGTCTGTTTCTGTTCATCGGCCATTTTCAGGAAGAGCAGATAAGTCAACTGCTCCACATAATCCCCGTAGCTCACTCCGTCATCCCGGAGCACGTTGCAAAAATTCCAGAATTTTTGCACCAGGGCGGCGGCGTCGTTAGCCATGGAAATTCGCCCTATGCCGTCGCCTGGGCCAGTTCACGGACATGCAGGATTTCCCGGCCCTGCAAGGGGCGAATATCCTTGGCTTCCAGGGTCAGCAAGGCCACGGTGTCGCCCTGGGCGTTGACAAACTCCACTTCGCACGCCTCCCCGGAGCCATAGAGATGCACCACCGTGCCGATATCGCCCTTTTGCAGGCGGTATTCGGCGATATCATGCCTCAGCACCACCATATCCAACTCTTGAAACATCGGCTGTTGCCCTCCGGTAAAAGTTATAAAGGATACGCCGTCACGAAGCGGGGGCGGCGCTCCCCGGCGTCTATAATCCAGATGGTTCTTACCCTGGCGGCTGTCCCTGGGGGCGTTCTCAGCGTCCCGTCAATGATGAATTTTTCCCCGTGGGGAGAGGTCGTAACGCTCACCACGGGGGAGGTCTGGGCGATATGCAGTAATTGCCGCTCCAGTTCCTCCCGGTTGGCCTTGCTGAACCCCAGGGCCTGGAAAAATTTCGCCTTCAGGCGGCCTATGGGGTGAGTGTCGGCCAACAGATAATCATCCAGTTTGGGAGCCGGAATGTAAGCCTGTTCGCCGTTGGGAAGTCTGGTAATCTTCATCTTATCACAATTTCCCGCCTTTTTTGAGCGCGCCGCCCGGCTCAAGACTCTCCAAACAACGTCCGGTTCGCTCGTTTTCCCCGGCGCTGGCCCCCGGTAGAGGGTTTCCCGGCCTTCTCCGCTTTAATGCGCTCCAGGAGCGCCGCCGCCGGTTCGTCTTCCGGGTCTTGGGGGACAAGCTCACCGGCAAAGGCTTTCTTCAAGATGCTTTGGCGGAGACGTTCAGATAGCTTAAGACCATTATCAAGAGCCTTATATACAGCATCGGCTAAAGAAAAATACCGTTCAATCTCTTCGATGATTTTTTCCTGCTCAATAATAGGGGGAAGGGCAATAGGGATTTGCTCCATATAGGTTAAAGGAACTCTAAGTTGCCCCGCCGTCCCCTTCATATTTCGTCTGGCATCATCCCTAATAGATTCTTGTATTAAAAAGAAAAAGAAGAATTTTGTAATAAAAGGTGGGGTAAATCTAATCACATGGAATTCCGTTGAACCGAAACCACGACCATTCAATAGGTTATTTGCAATAGCAACTTTTCCATTTTCCATACAAGGAGTTATTTTGGCGAATAACAAATCGCCATCTATAAATGAAGTGTAGCCCTTTTTCACTTCTGATATTTTCCGGCTCAACGACAAATCTATTTTTCCGGTTAATTCCTGAACCGAACGCATTGGTAAAAAACTAACTTCTGTATCATCCGGTATTCCTTCGGAATTAAATCTGGGATTGAGGATGCTTATATCCCCCAATCTTGTCCAAGTCCATTGTTCTGGAAGTATATGAAAATGACTCTTATCTATTGTCAGTAATCCCCTGCCCTTAAAGATTCCGGCCTCTTTAAACTGGTTAAGGGTCTGTCATTAAATAACACTATCATCCTGAGCCATCTTCGGAGAGATAGTGTAGTTCCACTCGCCGTGGAATAAATCTTTTTGGATGTTAAGGGAATCCATTATATCATCCGATACCTTTATCCCTTT
>VGSW01000257.1 GCA_016874915.1 Deltaproteobacteria bacterium | reverse complement strand
CTGGGTGGACCCTCCCACGCGCCAAGAGGGAAATCCAACGCATGCTAATGCTGAAGCTGGGCTTTTGCCCTTGTTGTCGGCGTTCAATCATAATGGATGATTCTTAAAATTACTTAACGTAGTAGTGATAGGAAGGAAAGGTTTCAGGTTTCAGGTTTCAGGTTTCAGGTGGGTAGTAATCCGGCTTATACCAGGGTTCCTTTTCAAATGCTAACTAACGAAATTTCTTTATTCTTTTAACTGAAAACTGAAAACCATATCAGACCTCTTCCCCCGGCCCGCCGGCCTCTTCGGCGGCCTGGCTGTCCATGGCCTCTTCCACCATCTGGTCCACTTCCCCGGGGAAGTCCTCGCCCATTTCCTGACCGAATTTTTTCAGCATCCGGGCCATGCTCTTGGGGTCGTTTTCATCCACCCCGCCCCATTGGGTCGGGTCCGCCAGGCGCTCCAGGCGGGTCTCCTCGGAGAGGCGCACGTAAACCCGGGACAGGAGGCGCTCCATGCCAAGGCTGCCGCAGTTCCGGCAGACAGGCGTGAAAGGTTCGCTCACCCTGAGAATAAGGAAACTGGAAACCCGCCGACAGTCCTGGCAACGGTATTCGTAAATAGGCATGGTTGAAGGATGACCCCTAAGATGACGAAGGTCACACGAAGGAATACAAAAGTCATTTTCAGGGTGGCGATTTTATCGCCAACCTGAAAAATATTTTCGTGATTTTTAGTGTGAACTTAGTGTTCTTCGTGGTTCTATTAATTCCTTACCCGGACCCGCAATTTTTCCAACCGCGCTACCTGGCGCTGCATCTCCGCCTTACGGGGATCGGCAGCTGACAGATTCTGCAAAGCCTTGCGAAAGTGAAACAAAGCGGTGGGATAGTCCTTGACCTTCAGACTGTGGAACCCCAGATAGTAGTGAGCCAGGCCCAACTGCCCCTTTTCACCGTAAAGGGTGCCTAAGTTATAGTACACGTCGCTGAAAGCCGGATTCAAATTGTGCACCTTCTCGAACAGGGGCAGGGCCTTGTCGTTTTGGCGGCGCTCCTGATAGATGCGCCCCAGGTAGTAGAGGATGACGTCATCCTGGGGGTTGGCCCGGGAGAGCTGCTCCAGGATCTTTTCGGCTTCGAGATAGCGGTTGTGGCTGAAGTAAAAAATGCCCAGGTCCCTCTGGATCAGGGCGTTGTTGGGGGCCAGCTTCAGGGCCTGCTGGAAGGAAGCAATGGCCTCATCACCCATCTCCAGCCGGGCTTGGGCCAAGGCCCGGCCATACGCCGCGGCGGCATTTTTCGGGTCCCGGGCCAGATCCTGGTTGACCCGCCGCAGCAGCTGGTGCGGATTGCCGCAAACGGCCTCCATTTTCATGGAAAAATAGGGGAAATTGGGACTGTTTTGCCCTCCAGGGGGAAGTTTGTCCTGATATATGCTCAACTGGTGGGACAGGTCCACCAAACGTTCGTTAATTTCCGGGTGGGTGCTGAGGTACACCGGAATTTCCGGGCCTTCGAACCAGCGCTGCTTGCTCATTTTTTTAAAGATGCCCAGCATATCCCGGGGGTCGTAGCCGGCTTTCACCATCCACTTGAATCCCAGGCTGTCCGCCTCCCGTTCAAAGTCCCGGCTGTACTTCAACATACTGCTAGCCCCCAGGGCGGCGCTGCCTACCACCAGCCCCTCGGTTAGGCCCGGAATTCCCAGGAATAACCCGGCCAACACCCCCACCAGGCTGGTTATATTGGCGATTTTGGCTTTTTCCATCTGTTTGGCAATGTGCCGGGCATAGACATGGGAAATTTCATGGGCCAGGACCCCGGCCAGCTCCCCTTCCCGATCCATGCGGCGGATCATGCCGCTGGTGATAAAGACATAACCCCCGGGGACGGCAAAGGCATTCATGTTGGGGTCATTAACGATAAAAAAGCGGTATTTGAAGGGCTGGGGCCCCAGTTGGGCCACCAATCTTTGCCCCACGCGATTTACATACGAAGTGAGAAAGGGGTCTTGTATGATAGGCAGAACCTGCTGCACCTGGAGGAGAAACTCTTCCCCCAATTGCCGCTCTTTATCAATAGTCAGGGAGTCGAAAAACCCCGCGATGGCCCGGGCCGGCTTCAGGGGCATGACGGCCAACAGGGCGGCCACCAGAAGCAATCTTAAGGGCCGCCGGAGAATGAAATCAGCCATGTCGTACCTGGTCCGGATCGGACTTCTGAGGCCGCAGGGGTTCCTGAGAGGAAATGGTCGGAGAGGTAAGCGGTTCCAGGGATTCGGAGGTAATCCGGGGAGCATCGGCCCACAGCCCTTCCAGGTTGTAAAAATCCCGAAGGGATTCGATGAAAATGTGAATCACCACGTCGTTGTAATCCATTAAAACCCAAACGCCTTCCTGGATTCCTTCAACCCCCAGGGGTTTGGCGCCGGCCCGGGCCACGGCCTCTTCCACGTAGTCGGCCAAAGCCATCACCTGACGCTTGGATGCGCCCGAGGCAATGATAAAGTAGTCCGCGAAGGAACAGAGCTTTTTGACGTCCAGGACCACCACATCCAGGCCCTTGCGGGCCGTTAGGGTGTGGACGGCCAGCCCCATCAGCGCTTCCGACTTTAGGGGAACCGGTGCGGTCGCGGTGATTACCTCCTTAGTACCTTAGAAATAAGATTCGTGCTTTTTCTGGCAGAAAATTTGTTTCTTCCTTTTTGGTTCCGGCTCGTCCGGGTTAAGGAGTTTTGCGTTTTCTGTTTTCTATTAAGAGAAAGCAGATGGCAATAAGTTAAATCAGGATTTCAAGATTGCCGTTACAGGTACAGCTTATTTTTAATTATATATCCCCGCACCGCATCGGGCAAGAGGTAGCGGATGGACCTTCCGGACCGCACCAGGGCGCGGATCATGGTGGCGGAAATGTCCAACAGCGTGGTGGCCTGCATCAACACCTGGCAGCCCGAGGGGTGCTGGAAGCCGGTCCCGTCCGCTAAGGGCTGGAAATGAGGGTCCACCTCTTCCCGCAGCACCTCCTCCAACTGGCGGCGCCCGTAGCCGGGGCGGTCCAGGACCACGAAGTGGCACAGGCTGAAGAGGTCGCGAAAGTCTTTCCAGGTGGGGATTTCCAGGATGGCGTCCAGGCCTAGAATAAAGTATAGCTCCCAAGTCGGACCCAGCTCCTGGCGGATGCGCCGGAGGGT
Organism: Deltaproteobacteria bacterium; assembly: GCA_016874915.1. GTDB lineage: Bacteria > Desulfobacterota > Desulfobaccia > Desulfobaccales > 0-14-0-80-60-11 > VGSO01. The sequence goes on along the minus strand of VGSW01000257.1, from coordinate 469 downwards.
CTCAATGGAATAGGATTTGCCCGGCCGGCGGCCCTCGATGTCCGATACTTCCACCCGGGGGTTGTCCCCCACCGCCAGGCGGGTCATTTCCAGGCGCACCTCGAAGGGGGTGATTCCCTGGGGCGCTTTGTGAGGGGGCACCGCCGCGGGGATGAACCAGAGGCGGTCCAGAGACAGGGCCTCCACCACCTCTTCCCCGGTGCGCAGGTGCCCGTAATGGATGGGATTGAACGTCCCCCCGAAGAGGCCCAGGCGTTTTGGTGATTGACTTGGCATGGTTTTTTTGAGGGGAGGGCCAGGGACTGCAAGTCCCTGCCCTCCCCCCAAACCCCCCTCCCAACCCTTTCAGGGGGGCCGGGGAAGGCGGGGCCGGCGGCCCCGACTTCCCCCGCCCTTAATTTTCCCCCATACGGGATTGGGGGTGGGGGTTTGGGGGAGGGGGTAAGGGCTTTTGCCCTTAACCCCCTCC
>VGSW01000256.1 GCA_016874915.1 Deltaproteobacteria bacterium | reverse complement strand
AACTGGCGGCGCTTAGGACCTAAATCCCCCCAGGGATCAATTAATGAGGCTTGTCGGGGATCGCGTGTACGAATCATCTTTTTGCCATTAACCCGTTGATTTTTCACCGAATTATGCCATAAAAAGCGACGCCCGACAAGAAAAAAATACCATAATCTTAAATTATTTCAGATAATTAACAATAAGCGACTTTTTACGAATCCATCAACTTTGAACTTTTCAAAACAAGATTAATACTCCAGACTCCAAACACAAAAAGCCATGCCTTTGGCATGGCTCTTATTTATAAACAGCCTGGTGGGACTGCAACCCCCACATACCGCCCCTACCAGTCGCAGTGCTTCAGGGGGAGCCGGATGCAGATTTTCCGGTCCTCAGGCTGCTAATTATTTAATAATGATCTTTTTCGTCAAATCAAGGGGGGCTTTTAAAAATTGGCTTCCGGGCTGCAGGTAGCCGCTGATTTTGCCAAACGCCACTCGGGTCCAGGCCTGGGTGGGAACCTGGTTCTTATCTAAGGTCACATAAATCAGGCCCTTCTGGTTTTCATAGGCCCGGTTGAGGAGGGAGACCATCAACTGCCTCCCCCCCTCCCCTTCCGGCCCGATCCGCACTTCGATGACCTCCGGCTCCGGATATGGGATTCCCGGCACCTTTAAGGTGTCGCCGCCTTTTATCGGCCCGAAGAAACCCAGGCGGTGGTTGTAAAACGCGCTGATGGGGTCATGAAAGGAGCCATCCAGGGGGGTCTGCCACTTGCGGGACATTTTCTGCTGGTTCTCTTCCCACTGCCACAACTCCAGCCGCCCCTGGTCATAGAGGAAGCGGTATTCCTTCAGGTGGCGCCGGCCCCGCCGTCGGGATTCCTCCCGGTAAACAACGGGCACCAGCCGGCCGTCCCGATAGACCATTTCCGTCTGGTAGATGTCCCGGCGGTTGCCGCTGAGGATTCGCGCCAGACCTAAAGTCTCCCCGGAGATTTCCCCCACATACCTCCCCTCCCCTACCCTTTTCAAGGAGACCTGGACCCGGACCGCATCCCGCCACACCCAAACATCCACCTTGTAGTGTAAGGCTTCCAGGATGGTTGGGGAGGGGGCAGCAGCCAGAGAAGCGGATAAGAGAAGAAAAATGGCGCAAACCCGCAATAGACCTCTGGCCAAAACTTTTAAGGAGATTCTACCCATTTATTCGGCCGGCGAAGCTTGGCTGCAATCAAAGCTTTTAATAAATTTGGGTTAATCGGTGGAATCGGTGGATTCTTTTTTAGGCGGCCCCCAGACCCCCACTCCGAACCGTTGCTGCCACCACTTCTCGTAATCGTCGGGGGCTTCCGCCTCGGCCAGGTGATACTGATAATCTTCAATAAATTTGACGATCTTCTGGTACGCGGCGTTAATCTGCTGCATGCGGGACCGGTATTCGGCTTCCGCGCCCTTCGGGGCCCGGTCCGGATGCCAGCGCCTCGCGGCCCGGCGGTACGCGGCCCGGACCTCTTTCCGGGTGGCTTCCAGCCCCAGTCCCAACAATTCCCGGGCTTCTTCCAGAGTCATGGTGACGTTTTCGATTTCCGTTCAATAGATAACAAATATTACACTACCAAAACGCCAAGGACACCAAGATTCATCAAGAAATATTTATAGGCGTCCCGGACCCCGGGACGCCTAAATGGTTCCTTTTAGTGGCCCTTGAGGTTCTTGGCATTGGTGGATAAATGTGGCGATTTTACTGCAGGTCCGCTTCGTAAAAGCCGCCGCCGAAGTAGTAAGGCGATAAGGTGTTTTTCCTGAGCCGGTCAGGGCCTACGATCCAATCATATTCGCTGCCCAGGCCATCCCTCCCCGCGGCCCGCCGGCTCTGGCTCGCGGGGGTATAAAGTGCAAGGGTTTCCGCGTCGTAATAGTTAGTGACGAAGACCTGGCCCAGATACCGGGTGTAGCCCAATAATTCCGTCCCGGTGATTTGGTAGTAGCCTTGATTCCCGGTGGCTGGGGTGGTTTCATTATTATCCAGAAAATAGCTGCCGCCTGTTTGGTAATCACCCGCGAAGGCGTAAACCCAACCGTCGTAGTAATCCCCGTTCCCATAGTAAAAAGAGAAAGTATACTTGGCCGCGGGGTCGGCTTCCCAATAGCCGCCGCCGAACTTCAGATAAGAGACGCCTGATTTATAGATATAGCCGGTTTCGCTTCCCAGGTATCGGGAACCTTTGGCCCTGGTGTTACTAACGGGGGTGAGAACCTGGCTGCTTTCGTTGTCATAATAACCGTCCACGAAAACCTGGCCGGGTTTCGGCTTGAACTTCCCGGTTTCCCTTCCGGTGATTTTATAATAGCCGCTTAAACCGTTCTCGTCGGTAAAGGCTTCGGTATAACCTTGATAATACTTGAACGCGGCCGGGTCCGCATACACCGCTCCCGTATAATAATCGCCGTTGCCGTAATAGAAAGTAAAAGCGTATTTCCCCGTCACCATGTCGGCTTCATAAATGCCCTGGCCGGACCCGGTGAAATAGTATTGAGGCACGGTTTCGTCAATAAGGTAACCCGCCTCGCTCCCCAGGTAATTGCTTCCCAGGGGCTGGCCGCTGTTCAAGGGAGTAACAGTCTTGCGGCTTTCCCGGTCGTAATAGCTGGCGACATAGACCAGACCTTCAGTCTGGTCTCCTGCCGGACCTGCCCCGGTTATCCGGTAAGTGCCGGTGCTTCCGTAAGGATCGGTGACCTGCCAGGTGTCTCCCGGGCTATAACCGTAGCCCGCCTTGGCCCAAACCGTGCCGGTATAATAGTCGCCGTTGCTGTAAGTGAACTTGAAGTTATAGGGAATGACCGCATCCGGGGGAGGAGGAGAGGCACCCGCGATTTCCAGGCTAAGATCCTGCCCGGAGCGATCCTCCACCCATGATAGAAATCTGTTATAGTATCTTTCCTGGACCGGGCCCAGGTACCCCATCAGGTCGCTGGAATAGTAAGGGTTCACCGGGTCGGTGGCACCGCCCAGGTACTCATCGAAGAGACCGAACATGTGCCCGGCTTCGTGGGCCGCCATTTCATCGTGGTAGTCGGGCCCCCAGTCAGTTACGGTGTACCAGTCATTCATGTCATAGTATCCGTAGCTGTTAAAAACCTCAACCACCTGATCAGCATTGGCAGTCACCCAATGAACGTCCACATTGATTGGATAACCATATGTCCCATCGGTGATTCCGTACTTGTCGCTCCAAATGCCCTCGATGCCCGTTTCCCACTGGGTTTTCAAGGCCGTTCCGGGATCGTAGCCTGTCAACTGGATGTCCAGGTCGATTAACACCTGGCCGCCGCTGACCCCGATGTCGTAAGCATAGTCCCATCTGAAAGGGGCAGTAGCAACAACATATCCGGTCACATGCTCGGTGGGAATGTAAATGATGCTGGTGCCGTAAAGTCCGGCTGGGGCGGCGGGAGAAGTCGGGACGGACGCGCCCCCGCTGGCTATCACATCATAGGGGTTTACGGCTCCGGGAACCGCGGCCGGAGCTAAAGAAGGGGAGCACAGACAGATCAGTAAAACCGTTATCCCCGAAAAGACCCAGATGATCGCGGCTCTCCGCATTCCTTCACCCCTTTGATTTCACCGTGGAATATCGAGCGTTCTGTCCTGAAAATGTAGCCGCAGGCTTCAGC
>VGSW01000255.1 GCA_016874915.1 Deltaproteobacteria bacterium | reverse complement strand
GGGTTGGCTTTGGTTAAAGGTATCGGTATTTACCACCGGCAGAAAAGTGTCCCACTGGCCGCCGTGCTCGGCCAATTTAGCCTGCAGGTCATGAAGAACTGAAGTGTCCTGGCCGTTTTGGAGACTAATGATGTCGCCCACCTTAAGAGGCGGACAGGTGCCGTAGTTGATATAATCCCGGAAAGTCCGGGCATTGGCGCCATCGGGGGGATTGGCAAACCAGCCGCCGTTGTCCACGGGGTCCGGGTTGAAGTTGATGAAAAGATATTGCCCCGGGACCACGTAGCGCTTATTAATGGCGATGGGAAGAGTGCCTTTGCCGACTCCCCCGGCAAAATCCATCACCGCGGTGGTGGTGGCGGTAATCGTGGCCGGGCCCCGGCCCCAGATTCCGGCAAAAAACATATTTACCCCCTCTTTGCGGGCCGTCGCCTTTACGGCGTTGGTGTTGGCGACGCAGCCGGGGGTAAATTCACGGGTGTTGTAATTCCAACGGCCCGATTCCAGGTTGATCGCGGCCGTGGTCAGAGGGGCGCCGTCCACTTGGTTATTAGCGTTGGTGGCCACACTCATCCCTCGGCTCAGGGCCGTGGCGCAATCAGGGGGAGGCGAGGAGGACATTGAAGGAAGGGTGCTGGGCCACAGGCCCCGGGCTCCGGCCATGGCCGCGGCGTCCGTCAGCCGTTGGAGTTCATTTTTTACCGTCAACATATGAGCGATGTCCATGGCCAGGGCTGCAGAACCCATGAGCATTACCATGGCCACGGCGATCAACACCGACACCATCCCCGAATCATCCGATAACTTCCTGGAGAACCGCGGCTTCATAAAGTGCTCCTTGTTACTCCACCTTCATGACGGTGGTAGCGGAGACATCCATGTAACTACCCAGGGCCGGAATCAAGGACCCCATCACGAACCAATGTTTCCGGGCGGTCACCGTCACTGCGATGTCGTCTCCCGGCAGGCCGCTGGTATATCCCGGCCCCGTGGGAGTAACCGTCAGGTTGGCGGTGGTCGGCAGCAGCGGCTGGTACTTGGTAGTCACCCAATCGGACACGGAAGGGCTAAGGGCGTTGGGTAAAAGATGCGTGCCGCTGGCGTCGGTTTGATACCGGGTGGCATACCGGGCCCCTTCCCGGGCTGCGGTGGTGAGTTCCTGTTTCATGTACCAGGCATGGCCAAAATCCGCCAGGCCAAAGACCAAGATCAACAGCAAAGGCAGCACCAGAGCCATTTCCAGGCAAACGCCCCCTTGCTGCGAGCGGAGAAGATAAGTTTTCGAGGGTTTTGGCCATTTAACCATCTTTCTCATCCTCCATAAATCTTCGCTCTTAGGTTTTCCCTTAAGGCATTCATCTACGGTGATTGAACTATACTTGCTTCCGGCTCCTCCGGGCCATCAGGCTAAATCTGATTTTGGCCTTCGGAAATCCTGATTTTGGCTCGCCAGGCACTGAGCCAAAGAAAAGCAACTCTATCTCTGTTATTTTTATTTATTCACATATGTGAAATATTAATATGAACAAGTCGTTGCCCTTTTGAGCCGCATCGCCCCGGAAGGCCTTAAGGGTGCTGATGAAAAACTTGGGTTTGTTCATCCAGAAGCTGAGGTTGGAAGAACCCACCGCGGGCTTCTTCCCCCAGATCATCATGCCCTTGATGGAGCCGGCGCCCATGGCCTCAAACAGGGGGATCCAGGAATAGCCCGCACCCTGGAAGCCTTTGCCGGCCTTACACCGTGGCCGACAAAAAACAGGTGGCCAACTTCCTGGCCTTGAAGGACGACGGCTCCACCGCCTGCCGCTCCTGTCCACGGAAGCCGAGTCGGCCCACTGAGTGGAGCGGGTCGGCCGGCAAGGAGAAAGGGAAAGAGGGCCAGGGATTGAAATCCCTGGCCCTCTTCATTCCCAAAAATCTTCTTTCCCAACCTGCCTGGGGGCAGAAGTCTCCATAGGCAACAGCCCATCCTTCCGTTACTGATACTTTAGAACCTATTTCACCACCCCCGCCTTTAATGGGCAAGAACCACATTCTTCTCCTACCATTTCGAGTTTCCAAAAGCTTGTTAATTTGTACTATACTTAGTATTGTAGTCCCCTTTTTTTATAGCTATTATTATTTACAAACCGAATATCATTAATTTTTTAAGAATAGCTTGCTTTTTCATTAATAATGATATATAAAAAACTGGGATGCTTACGGACATGCCCTCCAATTTCTCCGAGAAACCTCAGGGGGGACTGATTACTGGACAGGCGGGAGGGATTTTGGGAATGACCCTTTTTATTTGCGCCTGACCAAGGAGGACAACACCTACACCCAATACTACAGCACCGACGGGGTTAATTTCTTCAATCCCCTGGCCAGCTTGACCTATGGGGACGGCACCCCGGACTGGGTGGGATTTGTGGCCATGTGCGATTGGTCTCAATCCACCCATGCCCAGGTGGACTTTTTTGAGGTGAAGTCGCTGGGCGTGGCGCCCGCGCCCCCGGTTTTCTGGCTCATGGGTTCCAGCTTGGCCCTGCTGGCTTTCCGGAGAATCTTCGGCAAACAATAATAGAAACTGGCGGAGCCTCTGTAGCCGCCGGCCTCAGGTTGCGTCGGCACAGGCTGGAAAGCCTGTGCCATCTGTTAAAGCTTCCGGGTAGGTTTCGAGGCATATCTGGAGGGAAAAACCATGAGCAAGCTCAGTAAAATTCTCTTCCTTGGCGGGTTAATCACCTTGGTAATGGCCACGCCTCTGGCCGCTTGGGTCTCCGATGTCCATACCGGCGATGCCAATGTCATTTACGGTCAACAAATCTGGCCCTATGACAGCTTGGATGTCTTTGAACGTTATGGAGAAACCTATCTGGCGCCTTACCCCGGGGTCGCCGGCTCTGCCATTGTCAACCAAAGCGGCCAATTTTTTGACAAAGTCACCGATCAAATTGGCCATAAAAGCTTTTTCTTTATACTCGACAACACCAGCCCTTATACCTGGTCCCGATATAATTTCGAATTCTGGGATGTGGGTTTCACTCATCGTTTAACTGATCTTACCTTGAATGCAAATGGGACTTGGGATGAACGCTTTCCTCATCATTCCTATTCCAATGGCGTCCTGTCATTTTGGGGCGCTCTCGTGCCCCCCTATTTGGGGAAACCCGGTTGGTTTGCGAACCGCTTTATGGTGGAGTTCAACGAGGTCCAGCCTATGGGAATCAGGCAAGTGGCCCTTACGGATGTGGAGCCGCCGACCCCTTTGCCCTCCACCCTGATCCTCTTGGGAACGGGGATGGCGCTGGTTGTCGTATTGGGGAGGAGACTGAGAGTTTGACGTCCCGTCGGGCACAAGCTCACCTGACCCATAACCGGCGAAAAATAATGGAGCCACAGGACCCAATTCTTAAGTCCTGCGGCTCCCTTTTTTTGGCTGACAGCTGAAAGCTAATAGCTGACAGCTAACCGCTAATTTCGCAACTGGTCAATCACCTTCCCGTCTTTGCCCACGATGGTGACTTCCAGAGCAATACCGCCGTCCAGGCGGTGAGTGGCGCAGCTCAGTCACGGGTCGTAGGCGCGTATGGCCATCTCCACCTTGTTCAGGATCCCCTGGTCGTATTTACCGTCATGGATGAGGGCCTTGGCGGCCTGGAAGACCGACAGATGGATGGGCGCGTTGTTGTGGGTGGTGCCCACGATGAGGTTCA
>VGSW01000254.1 GCA_016874915.1 Deltaproteobacteria bacterium | reverse complement strand
CGGACAGGCTTCATCGCCCAGATGGTATTTGGGTTTTCTGCCGCGCTTGCCCATCCTGCTCACCTCCAGTTCGGTAACCAGGATAACATGCGGCAAATATATTATCAACCATTAAAGGGTCACTGCCGAAAATATTGGTGTCTAATAAATAAAAAAGGTTAAAGTAATCCATGTCTATCTTATCACTATCGGAAGTCGAAGCAACTCCGGAATGGACCTTTGAGCTGCCTCTTACGGAAAGGAAAAAAAGACAATATCTTTAGTGGCAAAGGCTTCCAGCCTGTGGTTGCCTTGCCGAATCAATAACCCTGCCCACAGGCCAGAGGCCGGTGCCGCTGAATTTTTTCAGGTTGGTGGTCTCGCTCGAAATAGGGACTCTTTTTTTGCAACTTTTCCGGATTCCCTCTTCGGAGCTAAGGCAATAATCGGGAAAGATAAAATAATCAAAACATATGGAAGCTAAAGAATGTGGGTAGCCGCGATACAACTCAATTCCACCGAGGACATGTCCCGCAACCTGGAAAAGGCCCGGGCCTTCATCAAGGAAGCCGTGAAGCAGGGCGCCCGGGTGGTGGCCCTGCCGGAGCACTTCGCCTACCTGGGGCCGGAGGATAAAAATCCGCCGTCGGCCCAGGCTTTGGAGGGGCCTCTGGTAAAGGAGTTTGGGGACCTGGCCCGACGGTGGGAAATCTGCTTGCTGTTGGGGTCATTTCCGGAAGCAGCGGCTCCGGGGGCGCGCCCTTACAACACCAGCGTGCTGTTAGGGCCGGACGGCCAGATCCTGGCCCGGTACCGCAAAATGCACCTCTTTGACATCGAGGTCCCCGGGGGCCCCACCTACCGGGAGTCGGAGTGCGTGGCCCCGGGAGAGGAAATCGCGGTAGCCCCCCTTCCCGGCTCGCCCTTCACCGCGGGGCTGGCCATCTGCTACGACCTGCGCTTTCCCGAGCTGTTCCGGGCCATGACCGCGGCAGGCGCGGATTTATTCTTCCTCCCCGCGGCCTTCACCTTTACCACCGGCCGGGACCACTGGGAGGTTTTAATTCGGGCCAGGGCCATTGAAAATCTGGCCTACGTAGTGGCCCCGGCCCAGTGGGGGCAGCACTCGCCAGGCCGGCGGAGCTTCGGCCGCTCCCTCATCGTGGACCCCTGGGGCCTTATCCTGGCCCAGGCCCCCGACGGCGAGGGGGTGATTTACGCCCGCCTGGATCATGCCGGCCTGAGCCGCCGGCGCCGGGAGCTGCCCTGCCTTCGCCACCGCCGGCTGTGAAAAACAGTTTTCAGTTTTCAGTAAAAGACGGATATGCAACGGAATTAACAATGAAATCCTCGCTGCTGTCTTATGAAAGTAGAGATGGGTCGCGAACCTCCCTTTCATTAACCTTCACTTATAGGGATATGTTCGGCTTATAGCCCGGACCACTGACCCCTGAAACCTAAAACCTGACCCCCGAAACCTAAAACCTGACAACCCTAACCGCAGATAAACTGGTATAGTAAAGCCAACCCAAAAGACAAACGAGGTCCGTCACCTTGCTGATCCTTTTCGCCATCTCCCTGTTTGCTAGCGCCTTGCTGCTTTTCCTGGTCCAGCCCATGTTTTCCAAGATGGTCCTGCCCCGCTTGGGGGGCACCCCTGCGGTGTGGATCACCTGCATGGTTTTCTACCAGGCGGTGCTGCTGGCCGGTTACGTTTATGCCCATTTGTCCACCCGCTGGCTGGGAGTCCGGTGGCAGGCCGTGGCGCACCTGGCCCTGCTGCTGGCCGTCTTCCTGACGCTGCCCATTGCCGCGGCCCAGGGGTGGGTGCCGCCGCCCACGGCCAATCCCACCCCCTGGCTGCTCATGCTGCTGCTGGTGTCGGTGGGACTTCCCTTTTTCGTGATTTCCATCACCGCGCCCATGCTCCAGAAGTGGTTTGCCCATACCGGCCACCCCGCGGCCCAAGACCCATACTTTCTGTACGCCGCCTCCAACCTGGGGAGCATGGCGGCCCTGCTGGGCTATCCGGTGTTGGTGGAGCCCTTTCTGTCGCTGGCCCAGCAGGCCTGGGTCTGGAGCCTGAGCTATGGGCTGTTGGCCCTGCTCATCGTGGTCTGCGGCCTGGTTCTGTGGTTGTCCCCGGAAAGCCGGATGGAAAAGACAGGGGAAGCCGCGGCGGCAGTTTCCAATCCCGGGGACCACACCGGGGCTGCATCGCCTTTAACGGTTAACCAGCGCCTCTGGTGGATCATGTGGTCCTTCGCCCCGTCCAGCCTGCTTTTGGGCATCACCACCTATATCACCACCGACATCGCCGCGGTGCCCCTCCTCTGGATCATCCCCCTGGCCTTGTATCTTCTTACCTTTGTCATCGTCTTCTCCCGGCGCCCTCTCATTAGCCATCGGCTCATGGTGGCGGTGCAGCCCGCCGCGATGCTGTTGGTGGCCATTTTGTTCTTGTGGGGACTGCAAGCCGAGGGCGTGTGGGTCATTTTCCTGCACCTCCTGGCCTTTTTCGTTACCGCCATGGTTTGTCACGGGGAGCTGGCCCGGAGCCGCCCCCCCACTTTGCACCTTACCGAATATTACCTGTGGATCGCGGTGGGCGGCGTCCTGGGGGGGATTTTTAACGCCATCGTCGCGCCCTTGATTTTCAAATCCCTGGCGGAATACCCCCTGGTCCTGGTGCTGGCCTGCCTGCTAAGGCCCCAGGTGAATGAGGTTTCATCTTCTCCTAAAGCTCGCTGGCTGGACTTTATCCTCCCCCTGATATTGGCCGCGGTGCTGGCCGCGGTGGTTTATGACCAGGAGTCCGGTTCTGCTTCAGGAAAAATCACTACTTCCACGCTCATCATTTCTTGTGCTGCAGTTATGGCCGGCTTCGCCTTCGCCCGGCGGCCGGTGCGCTTCGGCCTGGGAATAGGCGCCATAATGCTGGCCGGGGTGCTTTATTCCGGCGGCCAGTACAAAGTACTCCATGCGGAGCGCAGCTTTTTCGGAGTCATACAGGTACTGGCTGACTCCGGAGGCCATTACCATATGTTCTACCATGGCACTACGCTCCACGGGGCCCAGAGCACCGATCCGGAGCGGCGGCGGGAGCCCTTGACTTATTATTTGCCCACTGGCCCCATCGGCCAGATTTTTGACGCGTTCTGGGCCTCGGCTGCTCCCCGCACCGTGGCCATCGTGGGGTTGGGGGCCGGGAGCCTGTCGTGTTACGCCGCCCCAGGGGACCGATGGGACTTTTATGAAATTGACCCCGCGGTGGAGAGGATCGCCCGTAATCCCCAGTACTTCACCTACTTGCGGGACTGCAAGGCCCACAAAAGGGTGATCCTGGGAGACGCCCGCCTATCCCTGATCCAGGCCCCGAACCAGAGGTACGGGCTCATCATCTTCGACGCCTTCAGTTCCGACGCCGTGCCCATCCACTTGGTGAACCGGGAGGCCCTGCGCCTTTACCTGGATAAGCTGGCCGACGGCGGCATCCTGGTATTCCACATCAGCAACCGCTACCTGGACCTGAAGCCGGTTTTAGGCAACCTGGCCCAGGACGCGGGGCTGGTGGCCTTAATCCAAAACCGGGAATTGACGGAAGATGAAGAAAACGCCTTTTACGTCCGCACCACCTATGTGGTGATGGCCCGCAAGGCGGAGGACCTGGGATTCCTGATGCATAAAGAAGAATGGGAAGCCCTTAGCGGCCAACCGGGGGCGCGGCTGTGGACCAACGA
>VGSW01000253.1 GCA_016874915.1 Deltaproteobacteria bacterium | reverse complement strand
CACCATCATCCCACCCCCAGGACTTCGGCCTGCCGGCCTGAAACGGTATCCCCGGCAGGCCGGGTCCGTCCCTTCCTTATTATAGGGAGATTTTCCCCGCCGGAGTTGCCGCCGCATGTGGCCGCAAATCCGATATTCTGGCCTTCCAGGGCTCCTCGGTAATTTGATACGAGATTCGAGGTAGATTTTTTCCGCGTGGATTGATCTGGACCTGCGTCCAAGGGTGGCCGGACCTGAATGGAAAAAATTCGCCGGACTTATTCTTCCTCCACCGGCACACCGTGACCTTTTGAAAGCCCTTGGGGGTGCTTACGCCTAAGCACCACGATCCCATGGCTAAAGCCAGGGGCTTGCGGCGGGGTTTTGGTCAAGAAAAAGCGGAGGTGAATGCGCACAAGGGCCGGGGCTTCAAGGCCCGGTTTTCAGTTCAAAAGAGCCTATGGCCGCCAAATTTCATCAATGCCCTGCATCTGGTCTATAGTGAACCGCAGCACTTTGACCACATTGATGATGGTTTCCTTCTCGTCAAGGGAGAGCAGCCGCCCCTTGCGGGATTTCAGGTATTTGTCCAGCACCTGATAACCGCCGATATGGAAGTTCCAGACGTCATCCGGTACCGGCGAAAAATATTGCTCATCGTTGAAATACAGGCGCTGCTCCTGGCCTCGGTAGATCGGTTTGGCAATTTTATCGCTTCCCTTCGTCACCTCAACCTTGGGCTCGTCCGGCACCTCTTTCAGCAAATGAGCTTGGACCAAACCCCACCCCGTATCCGCCAGACGCTCAAATACCTCCCGGTCCTCTACGAACGGGACCCGGGGAAAATCCATTTTCAGGAACTCGGCATACTTCCGGCGGTATGTCGGGCTGTGCAATACGGCATAGATATAACCCAGGATTTCTTCGGGTTCGTAATGGTGGCCATAGTGCTGGTCAATGAAGGTGCGGAACTCGGGAGAAAAGTTTTCGATAGGTACTTTTCCATGAAAGGGGTCGGGTTCTTTAAAAGATCTTTGTTTTGGCTTTTTATCATCAGGAAAATTGTAAATATAGAGCGGAAATAAATACCCGATTTCAGAAGTGCGATTCGAAATGGACGTTGATTCAGTAAGATGATTAGCGATGTTAACATGTTGCCATTCTGTTCCAGTCTTAACCTGCCTACACAAACTAATTCCATAATTTGTACCGGCAAACATATGCCGCATCAGATCGCCCCGAGGCCTACAATGGAAACCCCGGGATTTGCCGGTGTAATATGTGTAGCGCACATCAAAGGGACGATAGGTCATAGGGACGATCCTGCTTTTCTGCAAGCCGCTATTTTTGAGGTCATCCTGTGCTAACTGTACTTTCCAGTCCCTGGTGTCCCGCCCCAGGTTGTATTTCCGGCGGGCTTCCTCGATTGGGAGAGCGGCAAAGTCGTCAATAACCCGGCCCACCTCTTGGGGCGTGTAGTGAATGGTCAAGTCATCCCGGGCCGTGACGATGCCGACGGAAGTATGCGAAAAAATCTCGGTTATCTTCGTTCCCTGTTCATATTCAGACCATAGCCCTTGATCCTGGGGGATGAACAGATAAAACGGGCTTTGCGGCTGGACCTCCACCCAGGGGACGGCCTTGAATTTCGTCTCGGCGCAGGCCCGATACTTGTCGGCCCGCCGACCCCACAGGTCGGCATGAAAAATCTTCGGCGCCAACCCCGGCTTCCGGATAAAAAGGGAGATGCTCACCCCTTGTTCGATATCAAAGACGTTTTCATCCTTGCCGCCCTCCGGAGTCCGTTCTTTCTTCTTGGTGTTGCCGTGCAGATCAAGGACGTAAATCCGGTTAAACGTCTCCATCAGGCTCTGTCGCATACCCCGGAAAGTGGGGTTGTCCAGAAAAGAATGATTGGTGATGATGCCGACAACGCCTTCCTCCACCTGGGCCATCTTCCATTGGGCGAAGCGGATGAACTTGACGTAATCGTCCTGGAGCCACTTGGGGTTTCTCTCCCCCAGGGACTGCCCGTCAACCTGCCGATAGGCGGCGATCAGTCCGGTTATCCAGTCGCCCTTATTCAACGAGTGCCCTGAATACGGTGGATTGCCGGTTATTACCAGAAGGGGCTGTTTGTCTTTCACCCGCTGGGCCTGTTCCACCTCTTTGGAAAGCGCTGGCAAAAGCCAGTTTTCTTGGGGTTCAATAGGCTCCAGGGTATTGGTCAGATAAATCTGCAATCGCTCCCTGGGCTGCATCTCGTAGCCTCTATCATGCAGGAACTGCGACAGCTTCAGGTGGGCAATGGTATAGGGGGCGATGAGGTATTCAAAGCCGTAGATATTTTTCAGGGCGTGTTCACGGATCACCTGGTCCCGCAGCCCCTCGGGAACTTCTTCGAATATCTGCTGCAAAACCTCCAAAAGGAACGTCCCCGTGCCTGTGGCGAAATCAAGTACTGTCACCCGCTTGCGGTCGGCCAGACCCTGCTTAATACCGAAGGTATCCTCCAAGATATCGTTGATCGCCCGCACGATAAAATTTACCACTGGCGGCGGGGTGTAATAAACCCCACGGCTTTTGCGCATCTTTTTGTCGTACGCCTTTAAAAACCCTTCATAAAAATAAACATAGGGGTCTTTGGCAAACAGCAGGCGCTCCTCCTCGGTTTGGGGAAAGAGACGGGTCTGTCTGGGGCTGAAAGCCAAATCCTCCCGCAGGGCCCCCAAATCCAGGGTGTTCATGATGCTGAGAATTTCTTCCACCAGCCACCTGATGGCACGGTATTCCTCCTTGTCTAGTTCATCCAGGAAATCCACCAGTTCCTGGATAAGCTCGAAATTCGTCGGAATAAACCGCTTGGCGTTATGCAGGCTGATGGGCGAGCCATGGCCGTTGTTCAGACGCGCCAGAAACAGGCCGTAGCCCAGCATCTGGGCAAAGGCATCGGCAAAGTCCGCCAGATTCAACTCATGAAAAACGTCCTTCTTGAAAACCCCGAACAGGCCGAAGAGTTTCCCCTGCTGCTGTTCCCGCTCCTGCCGGACCAATTCTTCCGTTAAAAATTCGCGCAGTTCATGGCAACGGATGGCCAGGGCAAAAGCCAAATCTTTGGCCCTTCCTATACCTGTCGGGGGAGTGGATAGAAAGCCTTCGATGAGGGCCGCTACCTTCTCGGCCTTGTCAGGGTCCAGGCGGGCTTTGCGATAGCCGATATCACTGGGATAACAAAAAGTTTCCCGTTTCAGGATTGCCCCGTCCTTCAGCCATATCCACTCCAGGTAATTGGTCAGGATCAGGTTGCCGGACAGTTGCATGTATTTGGCGATCTGGTCCGACTTCAGAACTTGGTCAAGGTTTTCTCCTATCTTCTTGTTCTCCAGGTACCCGAGGATGCACTCATTGGTCTTAAATTTGAAATCCGGCGCACCTTTGCCGGTCTCGTCCCGCTTGGGCTCGTGAATGACCTTGGTCTTGCCCCCTGCCAAAGCCTTCAAAAGGTTGTCCAGGACCGGGCGAAGCGTGTGCTCGGTAGCTTCCTTGGTATCGAGATTTTTAATTTGCTCAAAATAGGCATTGAAGGATTCAACCATAGTTACCGCCACAACCTTTCAAACCTCGCCGGGTTCGCCGCCGTGTACCTGACCCCTCTGTGTGCTGAATGTTTCGGGGGCCCAGGTAATTCTGGATAAGCCGCGTGTCCGCACCTTTCCAGCCCGATATGACTGCCATAATCCTACGGC
>VGSW01000252.1 GCA_016874915.1 Deltaproteobacteria bacterium | reverse complement strand
CAGCGGCTGAAAGAGCGGGCGGCCCGACCAGTGCCGTGTTCCTGCTCCAGGCTGGAGAAATGATGTCTCGGAATTAGTTTTAGCATCTGACCAAAGATCGTGTTACAATGGGCCATAGTCCGAATTCCCCTTTCTGTTTGATAGGTTAGGACAAACCCATTGTAACAGATTTAAGGGCGTTTTCGGACTATTTCTGCTTTTTAACCGGACAGAACTGGTTTTCAGTAAAAACTTAAAGAAGAATCTCCACGCAAAGACGCCAAGGCGCAAAGAATGATAAATGAGGGGCATGCTTGTTGGCGTGCCCCTTCTATTTTTGCGTCTTGGCGTCTTTGCGAGATAATCAAACCTGCCGGTCAATGTTGACCCGCAAGAAATGCGTGGCGCAGGAGATGCATGGGTCGTAGTTGCGAACTATCTGTTCGCACTGCCAGGTGAGTTTTTCATCAGGCAGGTCCAGGTGCCGGCCCACATAGTTGTATAGGTCGCTTTCCATCATCTTCTGGTTCTGGGCCGTGGGGGGGACGATTTTGGCCTTTACGATAAGGCCCTGATCATCAATCTCATAACGGTGATACAAAATCCCCCGGGGGGCCTCGGTGCAGCCGTAGCCCACTCCGGCCCGGGGTTCCAGAGGAACTGCCGGCTCCTCGGGCATTTCGTAAGCCTCAATAATACTCAAGGCTTCTTCCAAGGCAAAAATCAGCTCTACTTCCCGCACCAGGATGCTCTTAAAGGGATTGCGGCAAACCGGCTCCAGGCCCGCTTGCCGGGCGGCGTACCGGGCCAGGGGGGGCAGGCGGTCAAAGTTCAGGTTGTAGCGGGCCAAAGGCCCCACCAGGTACGGCCCCCGGCCCACGCGGGCCGAATGGAGGGCGTGGGAATAGGGCGCCTGCTCTTCCTGGAAGTGGTCCTCGTATTCCTTGATGTCAATATCCAGCCCCCGGTTGGAGACCAGCCGCCCTTCGTTCAGGGGGTATTCGGATTCGTGGCGCAAGGCCACGAACTCGTAGTCCGGCTCAAAATCCGGGAAGGAAAAGCCACTCGTCCAGGCCACCGTTTTTAGGGCGGCCTCCCGGGCCCACTCCAGTTCATCTTTAAGGGATGCCAACTCCTGCCGGGTGGGAACCTGGTAGAACCCGCCCACCCGGACGTTGATGGGATGAATCTCCCGGCCTCCCAGCAAGGTGACAAGGGCGTTTCCCGCTTTTTTCAGCCGCAGCCCCAGCTTCACCATTTCCGGGTGTTCCTGGGCCATGCGGATGGCGTCGGGGTATCCCAGGAAGTCCGGGGCGTGGAGCATAAAAATGTGAAGGGCGTGGGACTCGATCCACTCGCCGCAGTACAACAGGCGGCGCAAAGCCCTGAGCGGCCCCGCCACCCGGATCCCCAAGGCGTCTTCCATGGCGTGCCCCGCGCTCATCTGGTAAGCCACGGGGCAGATGCCGCAGATGCGGGAGGTGAGGTCCGGGGCCTCGCTTAGCTGGCGGCCCCGCAGGAAAGCTTCGAAAAAGCGGGGCGGCTCAAAGATGTTGAGCTGCACCTCAGTCACCCGGCCGCCCTTGATTTTGATGTGGAGCCCGCCTTCCCCTTCCACCCGGGCCAGGTAAGGAACTTTGATGGTCTTATTTTTCATGGGCATCATGTTCGGAACAGTGATCAGTAATCAGTAATCAGTGATCAGTATGGTCATGGTGCGTAAGACGCACCCTACTCATGGGCCTCGCTTTCCCGGTGGAAGTCCTCGGCCCCGCAATAAAACGTGCGGAACAGGCGCACCAGTTGGTCTTCCTTCTGCCGCAGGCCCTTGAACCGGGCGGCCAGGGACGCGGTGTTGGGCGTCTCCTTGGGCCCGAAGCAGGCATAGCAGGCCCGGTGGTAAGTGGGGCAAAGCGCGCCGCAGCCCGCGATGGTCACCGGCCCCATGCAGGGGAGGCCCCGGGCCACCAGGACGCAGATATTGCCCTGGAGCTTGCACTCCAGGCAGACGCTATATCGGGGCAGCACCGGCTCCCGGCCCTGGAGATAGGCCCCCATCACGGAGAGCAACTGGCCCTTGTTCACCGGGCAGCCCCGGAGTTCGCAGTCCACCGGCACGTGGGCGGAAATGGGAGTGGACTTATCCAGGGCCTGGATGAGCTCCGGCCGGGGATAGACGGCCGCGGCATACTCTTTAACATCCGCAAAGTTCCGCAGCGCCTGGATACCCCCAGCGGTGGCGCAGGCTCCCAGGGTCACCAGGATTCTGGAAGAGCGCCGCACTTCCTTAACCAGGTCGGCGTCGTGGGGGGTGGTAATGGAGCCGTCCACCAGGGAAAGGTCGTAGGGGCCCCGGACGTTGCGGCTGGTGGCCTCCACAAAATAAGCGATCTCCACTTCCCCGGCCAGGGTGAGGAGTTCGTCTTCGCAGTCCAGCAGCGAGAGCTGGCAGCCGTCGCAGGAGGCGAACTTCCAAACGGCCAGTTTGGGTTTCTTATTGACCATGTTATCCCGGATTCTCTTTTAAATAAGCCAGTAATTAGTAATCAGTAATCAGTGATCAGTGATCAGTGGTCAGTAATCAGTGGTCAGTAATCAGTAATTAAATTCAGGGGTTTTGAAACCTGAAACCTGAAACCTGAAACCTGAAACCCGAAACCTGCAACCTGAAACCTGTCTCACACTTCCCGCCGGTCCATCCAGTCCTTAATACGGTCGTAGCGGAAGACCGGGCCGTCCTTGCAGACGAAGACCGGCCCCAACTGGCAGTGGCCGCACATCCCCAGGCCGCACTTCATGTTGCGCTCCAGGGAGACAAAGAGCTGCTCCTCTTTCAGCCCATAATTCAACAATTCCCGCACCGTGAAGCGCATCATGACCCCGGGGCCGCAGATAAAGGCCACGGTGTGGTAGGGGTCCAGCCGGGTCCGGGGGATGAGCGCGGTGACCACCCCCACGTTGGCTTTCCATTCCGGGGGGGCCGAATCCACGGTGACATGGACCCGGAGGTCGAAACGGCCCCGCCAGCGCTCCAACTCCCGCCGATAGAGGAGGTCCTGGGGAGTCCGGGCGCCGTAAATGATTTCCACGCTCCCATAAGCCGCCCGCCGGGTGAGGAGGTAATAGATAGCCGGGCGCAGGGGGGCCAGCCCCAGTCCCCCGGCCACCACCAGGATGTCATTTCCCTGGGCCGCGGCCACCGGCCAGGGGGCGCCGAAAGGTCCCCGGACGCCAATGGTGCTCCCGACTTTTTGGTGGCACAAGGCCTG
The DNA here is from genome assembly GCA_016874915.1 of Deltaproteobacteria bacterium. Taxonomy (GTDB): domain Bacteria; phylum Desulfobacterota; class Desulfobaccia; order Desulfobaccales; family 0-14-0-80-60-11; genus VGSO01. The sequence continues at coordinate 515 of VGSW01000252.1, read as the reverse complement.
GGTGACGTTGCCCACCGCTCGAATGGTGTGCACCAGGAGGTGGGGCCGGTCGGGGTCGCCGCTGATGGAGATGGGCGCTTCCCCCGTCCCGAAGGCATAGAGCATGTTGAACTGCCCCGGGGCGAAGAGCAGCCCGTCTTCCGGGTTGGGCGGGGCCAGGGTCAGGGTGAAGGTGTCCGCGGTTTCCCGACGCACGTTCTGCACGGTAAAGGGCTGGGGCGCCAGGGGATGGGCCGCGGCGGCTGGGTGGGTCATGGGGTCAAACAGCGTATCCATATTGCCGGTCTTTGCCATAAAAAGACGGGGGACGGGGGACCGGGGACCGGGAAAAGACTTGGGAATGCTCGTCTCCCGTCTCCGGTCCTTGGTCTCCGGTCTTTATTTTCCATACATATCCAAAAGCTGGAGCTTGGTCACCCGGAACTGCACCGCCAGGTAATGGGCGTAGCGCTTCAGGAGTTCATAGCCCAACTCGTGGTCCTGCTCGCATTTTTCCAGCAGGCACAGCACGTCCA
>VGSW01000251.1 GCA_016874915.1 Deltaproteobacteria bacterium | reverse complement strand
TATGTTCTCGTGTCAAAGAGCAAATTAGCGGACTGGGAACCGCGATCATCGATTTTTTGATCCCGGATGCCGATTACAACCCAGTCGAGTTGAAAATGGCTGCCTGAACTTTTTACTAGTTCATCAAGGTTCAAAGTTCAAAGTTAATAAGCTTATGAGCACCTTATTATGATTTATGGGTGAGCCCGCGGCTCATGAGAGACTACAATGAAGAGTGGATGCTGCCCACCATTTAGGGGATGAATCCTGGCAAGCAAGTTTTGGGGCATGATGCCCCGGCCCACCAAAAAAAACCGCCCCCTATGAGGCGGTAATTTTATTCCGGATGGTCGGGACGAGAGGATTTGAACCTCCGACCCCAGCGTCCCGAACGCTGTGCTCTACCAGGCTGAGCCACGTCCCGACACCCTAAATTTATCCCAAAGGCGCTCTCAAGGCAAGAGGATAAAAACTTCCTGTTAGTGGAAAGCAGAAAGGGTTTTTCCCCCATCGGAATAGATCGAGACCAATTCTAATTTCATAAAATTACATGGATTTTCGCCAAGCCCGGTTGACAATACCGGGCTTTTTTATTAATCTGGACGTTGAAAAGCAAACCTTCTGTGGCATATAGATATGTTCATGGAAAGACAGATAGATCCACAATTCCTCTCCAAAATGAAGGCCATTCTGAAGGGTCCGGATGCCGACCTGTTGGTGAAATTTGTTGACCTGCTCTTTTATCGCCATAAAGAATACGATGAGGAACCCCTGACGGAAGAAGACTGGGCTGATATTCAAGCCGCCCGGGAGGCCATCAAACGGGGAGAATATGTTACCCTGGAGGGGTTGGAAAAAGATCTGGGCCTATGAGTTATGCGTTCCATATTGACAAGCTGGCCGCCAAAACGATCAAGTCTCTGGATAAACAAACCAAAAAACGCCTACACGCCAGATTAACCGAACTTGCTCTGAATCCCCATGACCCCCGGATCTCCAGCCAAGTAATCATGGGGGAACGGGAGAAAAAGTCAAGAGTAGGTAACTGGCGTATTTTTTTGAAGTAGATGAGGAAGCGAAAATCGTAATAATCCTGGCCGTCAAACCACGCAGCTCCGCTTATTGATTAACACGACCTCCCAATCTAATACCCTTTAGAAAGATTAAAATGAAACCTGGATGGCGAAATTCTTGGCTTATTTTGTTGGTTTATATGGCAATTCTCACCGGTTCCGGCTGCAAGCCTCCGGAAGCCGATAAAGAATACGGGGGCCCGGACACCGGCCCCGCTTACGGCGACATCTTTATCGACGGTTCCATCGGCGACGCCTCCACCCTTATTCCGCCTCTGGCCTCGGACGCGGCCTCCCACGGCATCGCTTCTTTGATTTACAACGGGCTGGTGCGCTACGACGGCGACCTCACCCTCATCGGCGACCTGGCCGAGTCCTGGGAAGTTTCCCCCGATGGGCTAACCATCACCTTCAAACTGCGCCGGGGGGTGAAGTGGCACGACGGCGCCCCCTTTACCGCCCAGGATGTGCTCTTCACCTATCAGACCATGGTGGATCCCAAGACCCCCACGGCCTATTCCGGGGACTACCTCCAGGTGAAAAAGGCCGAAGTCCTGGATGACTACACCTTCAGGGTCACTTATCCCAAGCCCTTCGCCCCGGCCCTGGGAAGCTGGGGGCTGGCCATACTCCCCCGACACCTTCTGGCCGGCCAGGATATCACCCAATCGCCCCTGGCCCGGCGCCCCATCGGCACCGGCCCTTACAAATTCCAGGAGTGGAAGGCCGGGGATAAGATTTACCTTACTTACAACCCCGACTATTTCCAGGGGCGGGTCTATCTCAACGGCTACCTCTATGTGGTGAAGCCGGACCTGGCTACCATGTTTCTGGAGCTGAAGGCCGGCAACATCGACCGCATGAACCTGACCCCGCTGCAGTACACCCGCCAGACGGAGTACCCCCGGTTCCAGCGGATGTATAAAAAGTACCGCTACATGCCCTTTTCCTATATTTATCTGGCTTATAATTTAGAAGACCCGCGCTTCGCGGACCGCCAGGTGCGCCAGGCCCTGACCCACGCCATCAACAAGCGGGAAATCATCGACGGAGTGCTCATGGGGCTGGGCCAGGAAGCCTACGGCCCTTACAAGCCCGGGGCCTGGTTCTACAACCCCGACGTGCCCAAGTTTCCCTACGATCCGGAGAAAGCCAGGTCTCTCCTGGCCGAGGCGGGCTGGAAACCCAACCCCGGCGGGGTGCTGGAACGGGACGGGAAGCCCTTTGAATTCACCATCCTCACCAACCAGGGGAACGACATCCGGGTGCGCACTGCGGAGATCATCCAGCGGCGCCTGCGGGAGATCGGCATCCTGGTTAAGATCCGCACGGTGGAGTGGGCCGCGTTTATCAAGGAATTCATTGACAAGGGACATTACGAGGCCATTATCCTGGGATGGAATACCGGGATGGACCCCGACCAATACGACATCTGGCATTCTTCCAAGACCAAGCAGGGAGAGTTGAATTTTATCCACTATAACAACCCGGAAGTGGACGCCTTGCTGGAAGAAGGCCGCCACACCTTCGACCAGGAAAAACGCCGCCGGGCTTACTTCCGGCTCCAGGAAGTCCTGGCCCAGGACCAACCCTATACCTTCCTGTTCGTCCCCGACGCCCTCCCCGCCATCCACCGGCGCTTTCGGGGCATCAAACCCGCGGCCGCGGGCATTGACTACAACTTCCGCGAGTGGTATGTGCCTAAAGGCGAGCAGAAATACACCCTGACGCCGTATTAATAATGGTACATGTTCTTATGAGCGGCTATTTATGGTAGAAATAAGCAGGGAGCATTGACGATGGAAAAATTCACCGCAATTTTTGAACAAGCAGGGGAATGGTGGATTGCCTATGTGGAAGAATTGCCAGCGCTAACTCACAAGGGCGAACTTTAGAGGAAGCCAGAGAAAACTTAAGAGAGGCCGTTAAGCTGATCATTGAAACTAATCGGTCCATGTCGGTCGGGAGGCCCCTGTGAAAAATTGCGGGAAGGCGGGAACCATTCGGTTTTTTGGCATACTTCAACCCGGAAAATTTTAACTTTACCACGATATGTGGAGATTGCAGACAACCTGGCTCAAAAGATTTGCCGAGATCTCGGTATCCCCACCCCCTGAAGCCCCCGAACTATCTTCACGTCTTTAAGGCCAACTCCTCCACCAGCCTATCCGCAAAGCCCAGGATAAAGTCCCGTTGCGGGCGGGTGGCGTAGCCGATGCAGGAGCAGCGCATGGTCTCCCGGCTGCGGATGAGGAACTCGAAACGCACGAAGTCATCCCCCAGTTCCACGGCAAAGCGAAAAGGATGGTGGTCCCGATGGCTGAACTGCTCCGGGCTGAGCAGGTCTTCCGGCAGGTCCACCCACCAGATTCCTTCCAGGCCCGCGGCGATGGCGTGGTCGTTGAGGTAATCCCGGAGCCGGGTAAGGTCCCCTTTGCGAATTTCGTCCAGCAGATATTGACGCATTAAAGCTCCTATTTAATGGTGGGCCTTGCCCACCCCACATTTTTGAGGGGAGGGCTGGATAGCTTACGACTATCAGCTTACAGCTTTCAGCAAAAATTTTTTCTTTAAATCCCTGTATCGATTTTTGACGCTGAAAAAATCCTTCAGCCGCTCCCCAAACTTCAATCCCCCACTCTATTAAGGGGCTGGGGAAGGCGGTGCCTCGGCACCGCCTTCCCCAGCCAAATAAAATCCCCCTTAAGGGATTGGGGGTGGGGGTTTGGGGGAGGGGGT
>VGSW01000250.1 GCA_016874915.1 Deltaproteobacteria bacterium | reverse complement strand
AGGCATTCAAACTTATAGTCTCAAAGAGCGCCACTCCAAGGTGAGCCACGGGGCCTTCGGCCAAGCCTGGGCTAAAGGCGGCGGCTTCCGGGAGTTTCTGGACCGGCTGCCGGACCTCCTGGCCGGCCGGACCCTGAAAAAGGTGGTGGATGCCTGGGTCCAAGCTCGCCGAGGGGGGCGCCTGGCGATCCTGGGCATGGGGGCGCACCCCATCAAAGTGGGGCTCAATCCCATTTTGATTGACCTCCTTAGGCGGCGCTTGCTCTCCGCCGTAGCCATGAACGGCGCTTGCATCATCCACGACGCGGAACTGGCCATGGCCGGAATGACCTCGGAAGACGTGGATCAGGACCTGGGCTGCGGGCGCTTCGGCATGGCCCGGGAAACCGGGGAATTCCTCAACGAAGCCATCGCCTGGGGGGCTGGCCAAGGATTGGGGCTGGGAGAGGCGGTGGGGCGCCGCCTCCGGGAGTCCCAATTCCCTTATAAACATTTGAGCCTGCTCGGCGCCGCGGCCCAGTTGGAAATCCCGGTGACGGTGCACGTGGCCGTGGGCGCCGACATCATCCATATGCACCCGTCGGTGAAACCCGAGGCCCTGGGGGCCGCCACCCACTTGGACTTCCGGCTGCTGGCGGCCCTGGTCGCCCAACTCCAGGAGGGGGTGTTCATCAACCTGGGCTCCGCGGTGATCATCCCCGAAGTATTTTTGAAGGCGCTGACCCTGGCCCGGAACCTGGGTCACCCGGTGGCGCCCCTGACCACGGTGAATTTGGACTTTATCCAGCACTACCGGCCCCTGACCAACGTGGTCCGGCGGCCCACCCAGGGCGCGGGGCAGGGCTACGCCCTCACCGGACACCACGAACTGCTCTTCCCCCTGTTGGCCGCGGCGGTGGTGGAAGAGATGGGGGTTTAGTTTTCAGTTTTCGGTTTTCAGTTTTTAGTTAAAAATATATTGGATTATCAACGACATAATTGTCATCCGTTCCATCACAACGCGTTCAACAGGCAAGGATTTGTAGGGGCTTGATTTATCACGCCCGCCTTTACGGGCGCAATAAATTGCGTCTCTACAAAAATATCCGTGTGGCTGCATCCTGTTAATATGGAATAACTATCGGAGGTAAAAATGCCCACTGAGATTGTCATCGTCGTGGATGACATCAGAATCAACGGCGTTTTGAACGACTCCCCCACGGCTAAAGCCCTGGCCGCGGCCTTGCCCCTGGAAGGTGAGGCCCGGCGCTGGGGGGACGAGATTTACTTCCCGGTGCCCCATGTAGTGGCGGACCTGGACGACACCGCCCGGGCGGCAGTGGAGGTGGGGGATATCGGCTATTGGCCTTCGGGGAAGGCTTTTTGCATCTTTTTTGGCTACACCCCTTCCAGCGTCCCCGGGGAAATCCGGCCGGCCAGCGCGGTGAACCTCGTGGGCCGGGTCACCGACGACCCCTGCTGCCTCACCCGGGTGGGCGAAGGCGCCCCGGTGCGGGTGGAGCGGAAGTAGGGAAAGAAGGGTATAATGTGTTTGGGAGAGGGGCCAGGGGCGCATAGCCCCTGCCCCCTCTCCCAAACCCTCTCACCCAACCCCTTAAGTGGATTCATTTTGGGCGGTGAAGCTAATTCAGTTCTTCTTGAAAATGGGGAAAAATTTATGAGTAAACAAAAAGTTTCCAGGCAGTCAGTTCCACGCATTGAATACTTAAAGGTTAAGAATTATAGGGCTCTTCGGGAACTTGAAATAAAAATTACCCCATTAACAGTATTTTTGGGTCCTAATGGGAGCGGCAAGTCTACAATTTTTGATGTTTTTGCTTTTTTATCAGAATGTTTTTCTATAGGTTTGCGTAAAGCCTGGGACAAACGAGGGCGATTCAAAGAATTACGAACCAGAGGTGCCGATGGACCAATAGTTTTTGAGTTAAAATACAGAGAGCAAATGGGGGCCCCGATCACTACATACCATCTGGCAATTAACGAAAAGGGGAAGGGGCCAATTGTGGCTGAGGAATGGTTGAAATGGCGTCGAGGACATGGAGGCAGGGGCAAGCCTTTCAGGTTCCTTGAATTTAAGGAAGGAGAAGGAACCGTAATTACTGGTGAAATGCCAGACGAACAAGACGTAAGGATGGAAGAACGTTTAGATTCCCCAGAAATGCTGGCGGTCAACACCTTGGGGCAACTAGCTAAACACCCAAGGGTTAGCGCCTTGCGCCGGTTTATTACTGGATGGTACTTATCATATCTGTCAGCAGACAACACTAGAGGCACCCCAGAGGCCGGACCCCAAGAACGTCTTTCGATTACCGGGGATAATCTTCCAAACGTTATTCAATACCTAGCAGAACAACACCCGGACCGTCTTGACCAAATTTTAAAGATTTTATCAAATCGCGTGCCTAGACTTGAGAAGGTCGAAGCCGAAATGATGCCTGATGGTAGATTGCTGTTGCAGATTAAGGATGCTCCTTTTGAAAGGCCAATTCTGGCAAAATTTGCGTCTGATGGGACTCTTAAAATGTTGGCTTACTTAACTATGCTTTATGATCCAGATCCTCCTCAATTAATAGGAATTGAAGAGCCTGAAAATTATCTCCATCCTCGATTATTACCGGAATTGGCCGAAGAATGTCGAAATGTAACTGATCGCACCCAACTTATGGTGACCACCCATTCGCCTTTCTTTGTCAACGGATTACACCCAGAGGAGGTTTGGACTCTTTATCGGGATGAGAAAGGTTATACCAGAGCGGAAAGAGCAGCCGATATGAACGGCATTCAAAATTTTATGGAGGCAGGAGCCAAACTAGGACATTTATGGATGGAAGGTTACTTTAAAGTGGGCGATCCTTTAACGGCAGGTGGTGGGCCAAAGCTCCATTCTTCTGGTAATAAAACAGACAGGATCGGATAATAGTCTGATGCATATTGAGTTTCTTGTTGAAGAACCGTCGGCAGAGGCTGCTCTTCATAATATTGTCCCCAAAATTATTGGGCCGGGTAATACCTATGATATCCATACTTACGAAGGTAAGTTTGACCTATTGAAAAAATTACCTAATAGACTAAGGGGTTACCGTTCTTGGTTACCCTCAGGTTGGATCATAGTAATATTAATTGACGAAGACAATAAAGGGTGTCAACTAGTAAAGAGACAATTAGAAGATATTGCTCTAAAAGAAAATTTATATACTAAAAGTAACAAAGGAATCAATGGGTCATTTCAAGTAATTAATAGATTAGCAATCCAAGAATTGGAGGCCTGGTTTTTTGGAGATCCAATTGCTCTCCGGAATGCCTATCCCAAAGTGCCGAAGGGGTTGGACAGGAATAAGAAGTATCGTAACCCTGATGCAATAGAAAAACCTTCAAAGGCATTGGGACAGGTCCTGCAGAGAGTTGGTTATCACCGTGCCGGATTGCCTAAGAAGGAAGCAGCTAGGAGAATATCAGGTTATATGGACCCCATGCGAAATTCATCCAAAAGTTTTCAAGTATTCCGGGATACATTGAATCAGGTTTGTTAGAAAGGAAATGAGAAGAAAATACCTATGCTGAATTCTCTTTTCTTATTTATCTTAGCTTTATTAATTATACTCCCAACCTGCTCCGGGGAGAAGCCCAAAGGGCCGCCGCCGCCGGTGCCGGTGGCCGTAGCCGCGGCAGTGAAGCAGGACGTGCCGGTGCAGATCCGCACCATCGGCGCGGTGGAGCCCTTCGCCACCGTGAGCATCAAGGCCCGGGTGGGCGGCGAGCTGAAGCAGGTCAATTTCCGGGAAGGCCAGGACGTTAAGAAGGGTGAGCTCCTGTTCGTCATTGACCCCCGGACCTGGGAAGC
>VGSW01000249.1 GCA_016874915.1 Deltaproteobacteria bacterium | reverse complement strand
AAGGAGCTTAATTGGCAGCGGATCGTAGCCCACCAGACCCGGAACGTGCCCCACTCCGGCCATGAGTGGCTGATGAAGCACGCTTACATCGCGGCCCACGGCGAACTGCCGGTGGAGTCCATGGAAGAGATGGGCAAGGCCATCAGCGGCGTTCTGGTCAATTGTATCGTGGGCGAAAAGCGGGGCGGCGACTACATTGACGAAGCCATCGTGCTGTCCCAGGATGAGCTGCGCACATCCGGCTACTTCCGGCCGGACATCCACATGACCACCATGACCTTCTGGGATATGCGCTATGCCGGCCCCAAGGAGGCGGTGCACCATTCCATCATCCGGGCCAACCTGGGACTGACCCACCACATGTTCGGGCGGGACCACGCCGGCGTGGGCACCTACTATGATTCCTATGAAGCCCACCGGCTGCTCATGGGCATCCCCAAAGAGAAATTGTTCGTCACCCCCATCTTCGTGCTGGAATGGGCTTATTGCCCCCACTGCGGCGAAGTCACCTGCATCGGGTTATGCGGCCACTGGAACGAGTTGCAAAAATTCAGCGGCACCAAGATCCGGTCCATCTTGTTGGATGAAGTGAAGCCCACCCGGTTGATTTTCCGGCCCGAGGTCTTTGATGTGGTCATGGACGCCGCCAAGAAATACGGGTTTGGCTCGCCTTTCGTAACTCCGGAATATCTGGCCCAGGCAGCGCCGGCCTTTAGCTTTGAACCCTTATAAGGTGTTGACGCTTTGGCTAGTGGAGCTCGCTAACCCTGTAATTGCTAACTTAAAGGCGCCCCTGCCTGAGACAAACCATAGGAGGAAAGGAAATGGCTGAGACTTTTCCCATTAATATATGGATCAACGAAGAGCGGTTTAAGGCTCTGCAAGAAGCCGGCCTCGCAGGTATGCTGAAGGAAGAGCTGGCCGGGATGAAGGTCATGATTGTGCCCTGCACCGAGGCCCAAAGAGATAAGGTCCTCAAGGTATTCCCCATGGCCAAATATGATGCAGCCACCACCAAGAGCATCGAGTTGTTGCCCAAGTATGTGAAGGACAAAATTTACGACATGGCGGTGAAGAGGAAGTCCCTGGCCGTCATAGATGAGTTCCTGGCCGGGTTCGAGAAGGCGGGAGACGCCTTCTGGAATCAGGAGATCGCCTGAGACGACGCTAGGGCTTCCGGGGCTTAACCGATAAGGCGGCCCAAAGGCTGCCACCGGCCAGAGCCCCGGGATTGAAGCTAGGGGAAATGATTTTTCCGCCCCGGGCGGAAAATCCAAACATAACCCGGCAACCCCGACATTTTGGGGAGAGGAGGTGGAACCCACCCGAAGCGCAGTCTTCACCCAACGGAAACTGTTAAGAACACCTAAAACCGCATAACCCTAAGAGGAGGTTTAACGCTATGCCGAGTTTTGTAATCGTGGAGAAGTGTGACGGCTGCAAAGCCCTGGACAAGACCGCTTGCCAGTACATCTGCCCCAACGACCTGATGGTCCTGGAACCCGAGCAAAAGAAGGCCTTCAACCAGGAACCGGAACAGTGCTGGGAATGCTACAACTGCGTGAAGATTTGCCCGGTGCAGGCCATTGAAGTCCGCCACTATGCGGATATCATGCCCCTGGGCTCCAGCACCATCCCCATGCGGTCCAGCAACGACATCACCTGGACCATCAAGTTCCGGAATCAGAAGACCATCAAGCGGTTCAAGTTCCCCGTCCGGACCACTCCGGAAGGTTCCATTGACTGTTTCAAGGGCAAAGAGTTGCCCAAGCTGGAAGACCTGAAGAAACCCGGTTTCTTCACCGCCCCGGCCCGGACCGAGTAACCCTGCATAGCAGCGAAAATTCAAGGAGGTCAACGAGATATGGCTCTGGAAAGAGAATTCTGCAAATGGTCTTTTTGTGCGAAACCGGCGGTGGAAACCGTGGAGACCGACCTGCTGCTGGTGGGCGGCGGCATGGCCTGCACCGGCGCGGCCGTCGAGGCCGCTGCCTATGGCAAAGTCACCGGGTTGAAAGTCACCCTGGTGGACAAAGCCGCCCTGGACCGTTCCGGCGCGGTGGCCATGGGTCTGAGCGCCATCAACACCTATGTCGGCGCGGAAAACCCCGTCAATGACTATGTCAAATATGTGCGCACCGACCTCATGGGCATCATCCGGGAAGACCTGGTGCATTCCCTGGGCTGCCACGTGGACCTGTCGGTGCATGACTTCCAGGAATGGGGCCTGCCCATCTGGCAAAAGGACGCGGAAAACCACACCGTGGACGGCCAGGTGGCCAGAGACGAAGGCCTGCCCATGCTCAAAGACGGCGGCAAATGCTGCCGCTCCGGCCGCTGGCAGTGCATGATCAACGGTGAGTCCTACAAGGTGATCGTGGCGGAAGCCGCCAAGAACGCCCTGGGGATGGAAAACATCTACGAGCGCGTGTTCATCGTCAAGCTCTTGACCGACAAGAACAACTCCAACCGGGTGTGCGGCGCCGTGGGTTTCAGCGTGCGCGAGCATAAGACCTATGTCTTCAAGTGCAAGGCCATGATCGTCGCCTGCGGCGGCGTGGTCAACGTTTTCCGGCCCCGGTCCGTAGGCGAAGGTCAAGGCCGCGCCTGGTACCCCGTATGGAACGCCGGCTCCACCTATGCCATGCCCGCGGAAATCGGCGCCAAGATGGTCCTCATGGAAAACCGTTTCGTCCCCGCCCGTTTTAAGGACGGTTACGGCCCGGTAGGCGCCTGGTTCCTGTTCTTCAAGGCCCAGGCCACCAACGCCTACGGCGAAGATTACATGGCCAGGAACTGGGAGCAGGTCAAGAAGGAATATCCCGGCTACGCCGACGCCCCCGGCACCTGCCTGCGGAACCATGCCGCCATGATTGAAATGCGGGAAGGCCGCGGCCCCATCATGATGCACACCGACAAGGCCATGCAGAAACTGGCCGAGGTGCTCTCCAAGAAAGAGCTCAAGCACCTGGAAGCGGAGGCCTGGGAAGACTTCCTGGATATGTCCATCTCCGCCGCCTGCCTGTGGGCCTCCATGAACATGGAACCCGACAAGGTGCCTTCGGAGATCATCCCCTCCGAGCCGTACCTGCTGGGCTCCCATGCCGGCTGCGCCGGTCTGTGGGTGTCCGGTCCCGCCAAGAACTACCTGGGCGCGCCCGATGACTGGTTCTGGGGCTATGACCGCATGACCACCGTGGAAGGCCTGTTCACCGCCGGCGACGGCGTGGGCGCCTCCGGCCACAAGTTCTCCTCCGGGTCCCATGCCGAGGGCCGCATGGCCGCCAAAGCCGCCATTGCCTTTATCCTGGACCACAAGGACGACAAACTGGAAGCGGCGCAGGACATCGACGAAGTCATCGCCGAGATCTACCTGCCCTTTGAGATCTACGAGAAGTACAAGAACTACACCTCCGCGCCGGACATCAATCCCAACTACCTGATGCCCAAGCACGTCCAGACCCGGCTGCAGAAGCTGATGGACGAGTACGTCGCCGGTTGCGCCACCATGTACATGACCAATAAACCCATGTTGGAGGAAGGCCTGAAGCGCCTCACCTGGCTGAAGGAAGACGCGCAGCGGCTCGCGGCGGCGGACCTGCACGAGCTGATGCGGGCCTGGGAGCAGTACCACCGCATCCTGGCCGGTGAGGCCCACCTGCGCCACATCCTGTTCCGGGAAGAGTCCCGCTATCCGGGGTACTACTACCGGGCGGACTTCCTGAGCATCGATGACAGCAAGTGGAAGGTGTTCACCATCTCCCAGTACGACAAGGACACCAACGAATGGAAGTTCGAGACCAAGCCCTACGTGCAGTTGGTTAAATAATAACCCCTAAGTTC
>VGSW01000248.1 GCA_016874915.1 Deltaproteobacteria bacterium | reverse complement strand
GTGGATGATGACCCCGGTGGCGTTGATCACCCGCTTCAGGGACGGCCGGGCCGCGGCCTCCAGGGCCTGCCCAAGTTCCCCGAACAGGGCCTCTTCGTCCAACCTGGGGGGGAGGTCTTCCGGGGCCCCGGCTTTGAGCCGCTGGCGGACCCCCTCCAGGGTGCGGCGCACCACCGCGGCAACCAGGGAACGGGGCAGGGGGGCCATGGCCGCGGCCAGACGAGGATGGCGCAGCAGTTCATCCACCGCGGGAAGCTGGCGCAGCAACTGAGACAACCGGTCCATAGGGCGCTCCTGTAGGGTGCGCTTCACGCACCATCATGCCAGTCTCGTTCCCAAGCTCCCGCCGGGAACCAGTTAAATGTAGGGTGCGTTTCACGCACCATTGTCGCTTCCTGCAAGGTGCGCCCCGCGCCCCGCTTCTTCCGTTTATTCCGAAAAGTTCAATCTTCCCCTTAGAGCCTGGAAAGGAAACCCTTCCTTTTACCCCCTCCCCCTTGAGGGGGGAGGGTTGGGGTGGGGGTGAAAAAAATGTTAAAAATGGTGCGCCGTGCGCACCCTACAGGGGCTACAGGGGCGGCAAGCCCCTAACGATTCTCAAAGTCTCCAGGCTGACGGTTATCACCTGGGCCAAGAGTCGGACGATGCATTGGGGATCATCGGCCCGGTTGGGGTCGCTTAAGATGCCGCTGCGCTTGTCCGTGCTCACTTTATACTGGTCAATGACCCATTCCAGGGCCGAGCGGTTGCCCAATTTGTAGCCGAAAACTTCCGGGGGAACGCCTGTCAGGGTAAGGAAGTCATTATAGATAATGGCGGTTTTGTCCGGGGAGAGCTTCATTTTCTCCACCCGCCAGTTGAGGGCCTTGCCGGGCTTTTCCACGAAACTCAACGGGTGTTGCGGCTGGGACTCGTAATTGACGTGAATCTCCGCCAGTCCGGCCCCGGCCTGGGCAAAGCCCCAAAAGTCGGGAGCGAAGGGGATGCGGGGCAGTTCCCGCCTCAAATTGGCCGCGTATTTCTCCCGGTACGCCGGATGGTGCAGCAGGGCATAGATGTAGTGAAAAATATCCCACTTGGCGATGGAGTCATCCTGATAATGTTTGCGGAACTCCTCCAACGCCCAATCCGTGAGGTTTTCCCGGCGGTTCGACCCATCCTCGGAGTAGGTGTAGAAGGGGAAGCATTGGGTTGGGGCTCCGAAACCTCCACACATCACAACATCTGGAAATGTATTAGCTATTAAGCAAGTAAAAGGTTTTTCTCCTGAAATACTGACACATATTAATCTATTTTCTTTTTCAAGGTCTTCCACAGGAAAAATAAAAGGCATCTGGTAGCGGCGTTCAGTTATATGTTTATCAAAATATATAAATTGCTTGACAAATGGACGGTAAATTGAATTACGTAAATAAGTTTCAGAATAATTAATAAAAGATTTTCTTTCTAAATCTTTCTTTAACCCTTCGGACCAACTGATTTTCGTATCATCAGTCAAAACGAAATCATCTATATTTGGCTTCTCTTTCAAATTTTGCCATCTTACTACATGGTCATTATAAGTTTTTATCATTATTTGCATTTTTTTACTTAAATTATTCCGATTAAAATCATAGCCCCAGGCATCACGGTTGGTCTTTACTCCATTGCTAAATAATTTAAAAATTGCATTTCGGCTTTTGGGGCCGGTTGCAATTAACGGCAAAAAGGTCTCAAATTCCGATTGTAAACCTTTCGTAAGCCAAGTATGCTTTTTATCCGGGATAATTTCCGTCCAGTCAATATGAGCATAGTCATTCTTATCCTGCAAAAAATCATATTTCTGTTCTTTGCGCCACTCCCTGTCGACTTCCGCAAACCAAATCTTGGCTCGTTTATAAGGACCGCCCTTTTTCCTGATAAAGAAATTGATGCTGACGCCCACCTGGATGCCAAAGACATTGTGGGTCGTGCCGGAAAGCTTGGGGTTCTTTCTGACATTGCCGCCCAGATCCAGGATATAGATGGAATCAAAATTCCAGCCCAGATGTTTGCGCATGCCGTCAAAGGCTATCTGGTCCGTAAAGCTGTCATTGGTTACAAACGCGACTATGCCTTCTTCATTCTTGATAATTCTGTCAGTGGCCCAGCGAATTGCTTTTACGAAAGGATCATACAGGCAGATTTTATTGGTGGCCTTGGAATCCTTGGAATAAGTTTTTTTGATACGGCTATCAATAATCTTATAGGTGCGCTTCTTATTGTTGTCATTTTCATTTAACTGCTTGGCATTGTAGGGCGGATTGCCGATGATGACAAAAATGGGGGTCTTTCTCTGCCGTTCCACCCGCTTCAAATTTTCCTTGGGAAAGAGGGGAGGCTGTTTTACTTCCGCTAACTCAAAAGTATCCACCAGGCAGATACCCTCAAAAGGCCGGTAGGTCCCGGTCAGGTCATAGTATTCGTGTTCGATGTTCATGGAGGCGATGTAATAGGGCAAAAGCATCACCTCGTTGGCGTGGAGTTCCCGGGCGTACTTGCGCTCCAGCTTGTGCTTGGGGATTTCCCGCATGACCCGCAGCAGGAAGTTTCCCGTGCCCACGAAGGGGTCGAGAATGTGAACCCCTTCGTCCCCCAGGGAGCGCCCGAATTCCCGTTTCAGGATTTCCTCCACCGAGCGCACCATGAAATTGACGATGGGCTGGGGGGTGTACACGATGCCGTGGGTGTCGGCCACCTTGACGGAAAAGCCCTGAAAAAAGCGCTCATAGACGGTGTTCAGAAAGGTCTGCTTCTGGGAGTAGTCGTCCAGGAGGGCCGCGGCGGCTTCCATGGCCAGGTAGAAGCGGTCCAGGGACTTCAAAAACTCGTCCCGGCTGAAATGCTGGGAGGTGAGGGCCGCGATGACCTTTTCGATTTCCCGGGCGATGATGTTGCGCTCTCTAAATTCGGGATTGTTAAAAACCCGCCGGAACAGGCGCTCGGTCAAGAGGTGCTGGATGATCATCTCCTCCACCGCCGGGGTGGAGAGGTTGGGGTTGAGGGCCTGGCGGCAGAGTTGGGCGAAGTCTTCGAAAGCCTGTTTGAATTTGGGGTTGACGTCTAACTGCTCGCGTATGAGTTTCAGCAATCCCTGGGCCAGTTGGGGGAGGCGGTCTTTGAATTCCAGGACCGCCTTTTCCCAATCCTCAAACTCCAGGGGCCGGTAGGCGAAAAAGACCTTCAGGGCCTCCACCAGGTTGTCCGGCTGGGTGAGGTCGGCGTCCAGGATTTCCTTGCCGTTCTGATACAAGACGGCCCGCTGGGGGGCCTGAAAAAGAATGTTGTCTTTGGGATAGCCGGTTTCGAATTTCTTTTTAATCTCCTGGTTCAGGTCATCCTTGGTGTCTTTGGCCTCCCAATAGCCGTGGGGAAATTTAAATGAGTCCACCAGCGCCCCATCTACGAAAAGGGTGCGTCCGGCCTTTTTCAGGGGATACTGCTCTGCAAGGGTGAGACCGCCTTGCTTGGCGCAGTGGCGCAATAGCGCGGCAAACACCGGGGACACCGCCCCCTCGTGATCAAAATCCAGGGTCTTCAGCGTCTTCAGCTTATCGTAGTAAGCCTTGACCGCCTGATGAGTGGGCTTCAGGTTGAGGGAGATCATGTTATGGTGAATTTATAATAAGGTAGCAGAATTTTACCAATTTTTAGTGGGATAGAGCAAGAGAAAGGAGGCGGGGAGAGTTGGGGCGTCAAACCCACCTTACGGACCCTTTTTATTGACATCTCCTGGCGCCTGTGGCATGATGGGATAACTCCTAGAGATCCCCGATGCGACCGGTTTCAGGTCCGATGACGCCTTGCCTGAGTGGCCTCCCCCGGGAGGCCGGGGGGGTAGATTTCCCCTAAATCTCAGGCTTTTTTATTTTGGGTGGGGCGGGCCTCCGCGCCCGCCATCGCCATCGGCCGGATAAGGTTGTTTTAGGCAGGCACGGAGGC
>VGSW01000247.1 GCA_016874915.1 Deltaproteobacteria bacterium | reverse complement strand
ATGTTCTCGTGTCAAAGAGCAAATTAGCGGACTGGGAACCGCGATCATCGATTTTTTGATCCCGGATGCCGATTACAACCCAGTCGAGTTGAAAATGGCTGCCTGAACTTTTTACTAGTTCATCAACTTTGAATTTCCGTTGGCGCCGCCTGTCTAGCCACTTTTCCATCGGCTGGAAGCCTGGGCCACTCATGCACTTTTCTTAGCGGATAGTGGATTAGCGGGCTTGCAGGAAAAATTTCCAGTCGCCACCCCGCCAACCCGCAAAATGGAGCAACCAATGCCCAGCCTCAAGGCCCTGGCGAGACTCATGAAGGAGTTGGAAGACCAGGTGGCCGTCTGCATGCGCTGCGGCCTGTGCCAGACGGTGTGCCCCATGTTCGCCCAAACGGGCCGGGAGGCGGACCTGGCCCGGGGGAAGCTGGCCCTGCTGGACGGCCTCATGCAGGAGCTGCTCCGGGACCCCCGGGCGGTGCAGGACCGGCTAACGCGGTGCCTATTGTGCGGCTCCTGCGCGGCCAATTGTCCCAGCGGGGTCAAAGTCCTGGACGTCTTCATCAAGGCCCGGGCCATCCTGGGAGGCTATGTGGGCCTGTCGCCGCTGAAAAAAGCGGTTTTCCGCAAGATGCTGGCTCACCCGGACGTCTTCAACCGCATCCTCTCCTGGGGCGCCAAATTCCAGGGCATCTTCATTAAACCGGTGGATGATTTGCTAGGCTCCTCCTGTTCCCGGTTCCTGTCGCCGCTGCTCCAGAGGCGGCACTTCAAACCCCTGGCGCCAGTGTCTTTTATCCAGCAATCCGGCTCCCGGAATACCCCGGCGGGGGCTTCGAACCTCCGGGCGGCTTTGTTCGTCGGGTGCCTGGTGGACAAGGTCTTCACCGGCGTGGGGGACGCAACTCTGAAGGTCCTGGAGCGCCGCGGGGTCGGGGTTTTTATGCCTGAAACCCAGGGCTGCTGCGGCATTCCGGCCCTGTCCTCCGGGGACCCGGTGGCCTTTGACAAGCTGGTGCGGCACAATCTAAAGGTCTTCAGCTCGCCAGAATTCGACTATCTGGTGACGCCCTGCGCCACCTGCACTGCCGCCATCAAGAAGATCTGGCCCCTGATGGCCCAGGAATACCCTGAAGAAAAACAGGTGCAAATCGCCCGCCTGGCGGAAAAAACCCTGGACATCAATCAATTCCTGGCGGAAACAGTGGGGCTGGAGCCGGGCCCCAATGGAGACGGTCCCAAGATTCCCCTGACCTATCATGAGCCCTGCCATTTAAAGAAGTCCCTGGGAGTAGCGGCCCCGCCCCGGGCGCTCATCCAGGCCAACCCCCGCTACCGGTTGCAGGAGATGGCGGAAGCCGACTGGTGCTGCGGCTCCGGCGGCAGTTTCAGTCTGCAGCACTATGAGATTTCCGCGGCCATCGGCCGGCGCAAGCTGGAGAACATCAAAAAGTCCGGGGCCGCGGTGGTGGCCACCGGCTGCCCGGCGTGCATGATGCAGTTGGTGGATATGATTTCCCAAGCCGGGGGGGGCATCCGGGTGCGCCACGTCATAGAGATTTACGCGGAGGTTTTTAATTAGGGGAAAGGGGATAAGTTTAAAGTTCAAGGTTCAAGGTTGGTTCAAGGTTCAAAGTTTGGCGGTTCAGCGGGTTAGCGGGTTAGCAGTTAGTATTTCCGCCAAACCGATTTCCTCAAATTCCCTTTCGTTCTTGTCAAGTTCGTCCTTTTCCTTGTTGCGTGACCCCTCTAAAGAATCTCCGCACCAAGGGGGTGGTATGTTCGAAATCTGTAGAAAATTCATGTTAACGAAAATTTGTGTTATCATCACCTCGGTAAGACGCGGCTAATTGGATCAGATGTGAAGTCTTTTCATCCAACGGGCCATCCTTCCGCACCGTCTCTCCCAATCGTTCCAGAGCGTCCATAAATTTCCGATGTTTTTCTTTGATAAGATTATACCAGCCGGGATAAGTTTCTTCTGACATAACGCGTCCTCCAACTTTTTAAAGATGTTAACGTAATTTTAATGCCAAGCGGAGCTTGGCGCCAAAGGGTTCGTTCCCAAGCAGGAGCATGGGAACGAGGTGGAAAGGCCCGCCATTTTTCTGCTCACTGGCCACTGATCACTGCTTTTACGGCGCCATGGTCACCCGGCACACCGCGATGTCTTCCTGGCACTGGAGGAAGGTGGGCAGGACCCAGTTGTGGCCGTCCTGGGAGACCAGGCCTTCCGCGGCTTCCGGGCCCCAGGTGCCGGCCTGGTAGTTGGGGAAGTCCGTGGGCTTAATGGCCTCCCAGGTGTCCAGGATAGGGGAGACGACCTCCCAGGCGGCCTCCACCTGGTCGGCCCGCATGAACAGGGTGGCGTCGCCCCGCACCACGTCCAGCAGGAGGGTTTCGTAGGCATCCGGGGCCTGGATCTTGAACGCTTCCCGGTAATAAAACTGCATCATCACCGGAGACAGGCGCATGGTGGGGCCGGGGTGCTTGGCCTCGAAGCGTAGCAGGATGCCCTCTTCCGGCTGGATGGCGATGATGAGGCGGTTGGGGCGCCAGTCCAGGATGGCCGTAGCGGGAAAGGGCTGGTGGGGCACGGGGCGAAACTGGATGGAGACTTCGGAGATGCGGGCCGGCATGCGTTTGCCGGTGCGGAGATAAAAGGGCACGCCCTGCCAGCGCCAGTTGTCCACGTAGAATTTCACCGCGGCAAAGGTTTCCGTGGCCGAGGCCGGGGCCACGTGGTCTTCAGCCCGGTAGCCCTTGAGGCGCTCCCCCCGGATCCAGCCGGCCCCGTACTGGCCCCGCACCGCAAAGTGGTGCACCTGTTCAGGAAGAATGGGCCGGATGGCATGGAGCACGTCCACCATTTTGTTGCGCACTTCGTTGGCGGTAAAAGAGATGGGGGCCTCCATGGCGATGAGGCAGAGGATTTGGAGCAGATGGTTCTGAATCATGTCCCGCAAGGCCCCGGTGTCGTCATAGAAGCGGCCCCGGGTTTCCACCCCCACCTGCTCGGCCACGGTGACCTGCACGTGATCAATGTAGCGGCGGTTCCACACCGGTTCGAAGAGAGTGTTGGCAAAGCGGAAGGCCAGGATGTTCTGCACCGTTTCCTTGCCCAGGTAATGGTCGATGCGGAAGATCTGGGACTCCTCAAAAATGCCGCTAAGAGCGCGGTTAAGCTCATGGGCCGAAGTTAGGTCCCGGCCGAAGGGTTTTTCGATGACGATGCGGGCATGGGAACGATCCCGGTGGAGTTTGGCCCCCGCCAGATGCCGGGCGATGGGTTCGATCATTTTGGGAGGCGTGGCCACGTAAAAAATGTGGTGGGCCCGGGTGTCCCACTCCTTGTCCTGGACCGCCAGGGTTTGGGCCAGTTCGAGGTAGGTCCCGGGATCGTCCAGTTCGGAGGTGATAAAGGACAGGTGAGCCGCGAACAGGTCCCAGAGCACCTCATCCGGGGAACGCCGGGAAAAGCGGTCCACCCCCTGGCGCAGGTGCTGAAGGAAGTCTGCTTCGTTCTGCCGCCGGTGGCCTACCCCGAGGATCAGGAATTTTTCCGGCAGCCACCGGTCCAGGAAAAGGTTGTACAAAGCGGGGATGAGCTTGCGCCAGGCCAGATCGCCGCCGGCGCCGAAGATGACGAACACCGTGGCCTCGGGGGTTGCAGTGGCGGTCATGTTTCCTCCAGTGAGCAGTAATCAGTAATCAATGATCAGTAATCGGTTCAGTAGTCAGTGACAAATTACCAGTGACCTTTAATGAAGGGCCTGATTAGACTGCTCACCGCTTATCGCGCTTTGATAGCTTAAAATTGCTTACAACCCACAGCCACTGAATACTGAATACTGATTACTACTATAACGTTAAGTGTTGACAATTAATTTCCCATGTGCAAACATGGGGAGCATGGACAAACAAGAATTGCTCGAGGCCCGTGGTCGCCTGGAGGCTTTTCTTGAGCCGCTTTTGCTCATGTTGGG
>VGSW01000246.1 GCA_016874915.1 Deltaproteobacteria bacterium | reverse complement strand
AACTGGCGGCGCTTAGGACCTAAATCCCCCCAGGGATCAATTAATGAGGCTTGTCGGGGATCGCGTGTACGAATCATCTTTTTGCCATTAACCCGTTGATTTTTCACCGAATTATGCCATAAAAAGCGACGCCCGACAAGAAAAAAATACCATAATCTTAAATTATTTCAGATAATTAACAATAAGCGACTTTTTACGAATCCATCAACTTTGAACCTTGAACCTTGAACTTTTCTAAACAGAACACCCTCACTTCCACACGCCGTCAATGGCCGCCTGGCATTGGGGACATTTGCCCTCCTCGATTTTATTAGACCGGATGGAGTATCCCAACCTTCGAATGAGCAGTTCCCCGCATTGGTAGCAGTAAGTGTTTTCCCCCCCCTCCCCAGGGATGTTGCCGGTGTACACATAGCGCAGCCCCGCTTTGAGGCCGATCTCCCGGGCCTGGAGCAGGGTGGCTGGCGGGGTGCGGGGGCGGTCCAGCATCTGGTGGGTGGGGTAAAACGCGGAAACGTGCCAGGGGATGCCCGGGTCCACGCCATGAATGAACCGGGCGATTTCCGTTAATTCTTCGTCCGAATCATTGTGGCCGGGGATGACCAGGGTGGTCACTTCCACCCAAACCCCGGCCTTTTTGAGGCGGGGAATGGTGTCCAATACCGGCTGGAGGTGGGCCTTGCACACCTTGCGATAAAAATCATCCCGCATGCTCTTCAGGTCCACGTTGTCGCCGTCAATGAACTCCGCCAGAGCCGCGGCGGATTGCTCGGTCATGTAGCCGTTGGAGACGAAGACGTTGCGCAGGCCCTTCTTCCGGGCCTCCCGGGCCACGTCCAGGGCGTACTCCATGAAAATGGTGGGTTCAACGTAGGTGTAGGAAATGGAGGCGGAGCGGGAGGCCAGGGCCTGGGCCACGATCTCCTGGGGAGTGCGGTCCTTGCCGGCGATGCGGCCTTCATGGGTCCGGGGATACTGGGAGATGTCGTAATTCTGGCAGTGGAGGCACATGAAGTTGCACCCCACTGTGGCGATGGAATAGGAGCGGCTGCCGGGGAGAAAATGAAAGAGGGGCTTTTTCTCGATGGGGTCAACATTCTCAGCAATGACCCTGCCGTACACCAGGGTATAAAGCACGCCCTCCTGGTTTTCCCGCACGTGGCACAGGCCCCGTTTTCCCGGATCAATTTTGCACTCGTGGGCGCACAGATGGCACTGGACTTTGCTATCCCCCATTTTTTCCCAAAACCTGGCCGGGTGCATACGGCCTCCTTGAGGCTTGATGCTTTTAAAATATACCCCCGGCCGGAGGATGTAAAGGGAAGAGGGCAAAGCAAATCTGGGTAAGTCCGTGCAATCTGTGGATAAACATTTATTCACGGATTACGCAGATTTGACAGATCAACGATTCATGGACGCCAAGAACTCGGAGTTGTTGCGGGTGCCCTTGAGTTTTTCCAACAGGAATTCCATGCTGTCCACCGGGCTTAAAGGAGACAAGAGTTTGCGCAGGATCCAGATGCGGTTCAGGTCGGTATCCGGCAGCAGCAGTTCTTCTTTCCGGGTGCCGGAGGCGTTGATGTTGATGGAGGGGAAGATGCGTTTTTCCGTGAGCTTCCGGTCCAGGTGAATTTCCATGTTGCCGGTGCCCTTAAATTCTTCGAAGATCACTTCGTCCATGCGGCTGCCGGTATCCACCAGGGCGGTGGCGATGATGGTGAGACTGCCGCCTTCTTCGATATTCCGGGCGGCGCCGAAAAAGCGCTTGGGCCGCTGCAAGGCGTTGGCGTCCAGACCCCCGGAGAGAATCTTGCCGCTGGCGGGAATGACCGTGTTGTAAGCCCGGGCCAGCCGGGTGATGGAATCCAGCAGGATCACCACGTCCCTTTTGTGCTCCACCAAGCGTTTGGCCTTTTCCAGGACCATCTCCGCCACCTGGATGTGCCGCTGGGCCGGCTCGTCAAAAGTGGAACTCACCACTTCCGCCTTCACCGAGCGCTCCATGTCGGTGACTTCTTCCGGGCGCTCGTCGATGAGAAGCACGATGAGCGCGATTTCCGGGTGGTTTCGGGCGATGGAGTTGGCGATGTTTTGGAGCAGCATGGTTTTGCCGGTGCGGGGCGCGGCCACGATGAGCCCCCGCTGGCCCTTGCCGATGGGGGTCATGAGGTCCATAACCCGGGCGGAGTGGTTATCCGGGTCCGTCTCCAGGCGGACGCGCTCATCAGGATAAAGGGGCGTCAGGTTATCAAACAGAATTTTGTCCCGGGCCACGGAGGGGTCTTCGAAATTGACCGTCTCCACCTTAAGGAGGGCGAAGTAGCGTTCCCCCTCTTTGGGCGGCCGCACCTGACCGGCAATGGTGTCCCCGGTGCGCAGGTTGAAGCGGCGGATCTGGGAGGGAGAGACGTAGATATCGTCGGGCCCGGGGAGATAATTGTAGTCCGGGGCCCGCAGGAATCCGAAGCCGTCGGGCAGGATCTCCAGGACGCCGCCGCCATATATGACGCCGTTTTTTTCCACCTGGGCCTGGAGGATGGCAAAGATGAGTTCCTGCTTGCGCATCCCCGCCGCGCCTTCTACGCTCAGGTCCCGGGCCAGCGCGGCCAGTTCGTTGATTTTCTTGTGTTTCAACTCGGAAAGATTCATTATTGCCTCTTTGTCAGACACGCTGCGCAGTTGCATACTTTAAAACCTTATGGAAGCCGCGGAAAAATTGCCGGGGCTATTTGGGGGGTATTGGAATTTTGGATATAATTAATTTCAGTAATGAATCCCTAGCCTTAACCGGGAAGTGGTGCAGAAAAATTACGGGAATAGACAGGCACCTACTTTCACTTAGGGGAATGCCGGGGTCAAGTTAATCTGTTAAAAGCAATCGGGTTTTCAAACCTGGGATTTGCTAAGGAAGGCTAGTTCAAGTTAACCTTTTTATTTTTTCCTGTCAAGATGATTTTTTGCAATTGGCGCCAGATATTTTCCACCTGGCGTCGGGTGTCCTCCAGAGATCCACGGTTGTCCACCACAAAGTCAGCCCGGGCCATTTTGTCCGACATGGGCATCTGGGCCTCCAGAATGCCGGAGATCACCCCCGGTTCCCGGCGGTCGCGGTCTTGGAGGCGCTGCATCTGGTCCTCGGGTTCGGCGTACACCACGATAATCCGGTCATAGCCATCCTGTATGCCGCATTCGAAAAGAACGGCGCACTCCACGATGACCACCTCTTCCCCCTGCCGCTCCAATTCTTCCAGGTGGGCCTGAATCCCCCGGATCATCCAGGGGTGGACGATTTTCTCCAATGCGCACCGGGCCTCCGGGTCGGCAAAAACCAGGCTGGCCATCCGGGCCCGGTTGAGTTCGCCGTCTTCCTGAAAGAACTCCGGACCGTAAGCCCGGCGCAGCTCTTCCCAGGCGGGCTCGCCCTTGGCCACCACCTCCCGGGCGATTTTATCCGCGTTGAGTCCCGGCGCGCCTAATTCCTGAAACATCTGAAGCACCGTGCTTTTGCCGGTGCCGGCGCCGCCGGTTAAGGCCACTTTGAGCATAGCTGAGTTTCCAGTTTTGAGTTTTCAGTTTTCAGTTAGCGGTGGAGAACATGAGATAACGCCGCCGCAGGCTTCAGACTGGGGCTGCGCTCTCCCCTGCCTATATTCATTCGGCGTTCATTTGCATACCCTGCGGCCCCGGCCTGGCCGGTGAGCAGTTAAAACCCAATCCCGGCCATCAGCGCCACTATGTTATCATATTAATTAGTTGAAGGTGCGGGGAATCTGGTCGCAGGCTTTTGGGGGAGCCCAACCCCGCAGGCTGAAGCCTGCGGCTATAGATTAATAAAAAAAGGCCCATTTTTCAAAAATCTTTTGGACGGAGGCGCAATTATTGGCGACGCTTGCATAAAAAAAGGAATTTCCCCCGGTTTAAGGATGACTATCCCTGAATCGGGTGGAAATTCCCTGTTATCCGGGGCGGGCGCCTTATTCGTCGACGCGCAGTTTGGAG
>VGSW01000245.1 GCA_016874915.1 Deltaproteobacteria bacterium | reverse complement strand
AACGCCCATATCAAGATGACCTTTCACGACTCCTGCAACACCAGCCGGGGCATGGGCATTTTCGAGGAACCCCGCTACATCATCAAGAACGTTCTGCCCGAAGGGAACTTCGTGGAAATGCCCCCCAACACCATCCGGGAGCGGACCTTCTGCTGCGGCAGCAGCGCCGCCCTGAACGCCGATGAATTCATGGAGACCCGGATGAAGGGCGGACTGCCCCGGGCCAACGCGGTGCAATACGTCGCGGAAAAGTATGGGGTGAACCACCTGGGTTGCATCTGCGCTCTGGACCGGGCGACGCTGCCCACCCTGGTGAACTACTGGGTGCCGGGCATGGAAGTCACCGGCATCACCGAGCTGGTGGGCAACGCCCTGGTGTTCGATGACGAAATCGATCGGGACACCGATCTCCGTGACCGGGAGCTGCTTTACCCCATAGTTAAAGGTGAGGCCGGGGAAGAAGCCGAGGAAGTTGAGGCCGAAACCGCGGAAGCAGCGGAAGCAGAGGAAGGTGAATAAATGGCTGGCAACGGCAATTACAAAAACGAGTTTGGGGTATTCGCCGAGAAGCCCAAAGTCCAGAAGAAGATCTATGACCGCAATAGAGTTTTTGCCGGTCTGGCCATCTTCCTGGTTTTGGTGACTCTCCCGTTGTGGAACAACCTGGGAAAGGTGGTGCCAGCGCCCAAGCCCAGTCTGGACACCCCGGCCATCCAAAAGCTCGCGGTGAAGGATAAGAAATGCGTGGAGCCTACCCCTTGGATGCGGGCCAACCACATGCAGATGCTGGTGGACTGGCGGGAAGAGGTGGTGCGCAACGGCCCCCGGGATTACACCGCCTCCGATGGGCGGAAATTCGCCGCCAGTCTTTCCAATACCTGTATGGATTGTCATTCCAACAAGAGTCAGTTTTGCGACTCGTGCCACAATTACGTTGCGGTTACACCCACCTGTTGGGGCTGCCATCTGGATAAGGAAAAGAAGCAGGTGGCTAAGGCGGAGGCAAAGTGATGGGCATGGACAGAAGAAAATTTATCAAAGTCGCCGGATTCTCCACCTTAGTGGGACTGGGAGGTAAATCAGCCTTTGAACTGCTCTTTCCCGGTGAGCTGGAGGCGGCCTTCCAGGCCAAACCGGAAGCCCTGAAGGGCAAGCGCTGGGCCATGGTGGTGGACATGAAGAAGATGGACGAAGCCACCGCCCGGAAGTGCGTCGAAGCCTGCCACAAGGTCCATAACGTGCCGAACCTGGATAACCCCATCAATCCCAAGGACAAGGTGAGCTCCGAGGAAAAGGTGCGGTGGGAGATCAAGTGGATCTGGACGGAGCATTACCACAATGCCTTCCCGGGAACGGAATATGAGCACATGGTGGAGAAAGTGGCGCATCTGCCTTTTCCGCTGCTGTGCAACCACTGCGACAATCCGCCGTGCGTGCGGGTTTGCCCCACCCAGGCCACCTACCGGCGGCCCGACGGCATCGTGATGATGGATATGCACCGCTGCATCGGCTGCCGCTTCTGCATGGCGGGCTGTCCCTTCAGCGCCCGGAGCTTCAACTGGCGCGACCCCCGGCCCTTTGTCAAAGAGGTCTTCCAGGAATATCCCACCCGGGAACCGGGAGTGGTGGAGAAGTGCACCTTCTGTGAAGAGCGGTTGGCCAAGGGCCAGCTTCCGGCCTGCGTGGTGGCCTCCAACGGCGCCTTGATCTTCGGGGACCTGACGGATGCCAAGTCCAAGGTCCGGGAAGCCCTGAAGGAAAAATTCACCATCCGGCGCAAGCCCTTCCTGGGTACCAACCCGCAAGTTTACTATATCGTGTGAGGTAGGTCATGCTTGAAAATGCGCTAACCGGCAGCAAGAGATATTACACTCTCCTGGGCATCCTGGGCGGCCTGGTCCTCCTGGGCTTTCTCGTCTACCTGCGGCAGTTGCAGTTCGGCCTGGGGATCACCGGCATGGGCCGGGACGTGTCCTGGGGCTTTTACATCGCCCAGTTCACCTACCTGGTCGGAGTGGCCGCCTCCGCGGTGATGGTCGTCCTGCCTTACTATCTGCACAACTACAAAGCCTTCGGCCGGGTCACCATCCTGGGGGAATTCCTGGCGGTGGCCGCGGTGACCATGTGCATCCTGTTCATCGTGGTGGACTTGGGTCGGCCGGACCGGATCTTAAACGTGCTCAAGTATCCCACCCCCAACTCCGTCCTGTTCTGGGACATGATCGTCCTGAACGTCTATCTGTTCCTCAATATCGTCATCGGTTGGGTGGTCCTGGAGTCGGAGCGCAACGAGGTGGCGCCGCCCAAGTGGGTGAAGCCCTTGATTTACCTGTCCATCCCCTGGGCCCCCAGCATCCACACGGTGACCGCGTTCCTGTACGCCGGGCTGCCGGGCCGGGGCTACTGGCTCACCGCCATCATGGCCCCCCGGTTTCTGTCGTCGGCCTTTGCCGCGGGTCCGGCGCTGCTCATCCTATTGGCCCTATTTGTGCGGAAGTACACCAAGTTCGACCCGGGCCGGGAGCAGATTCAGACCCTGGCCAAGATCGTCACTTACGCCATTCTGGTGAACGTATTCTTTTTCTTCTGCGAAGTCTTCACCGTGTTTTACAGCCAGATTCCGGACCACATGCTCCACTTCCAGTACCTCTTTTACGGCCTGGACGGCAAGGCCCGGCTGGTGCCCTGGATGTGGTTCTCCATCGTGGGGATGACCATCGCGGCCATCATGATGGTCTTTCCCAAGATCCGCCAGAATGAGACCACCCTGGCCTTGACGTGCGGATTGATCATCATCACTACTTATATCGACAAGGGCCTGGGGCTGATGACCGGCGGCTTCGTGCCTAATCCCCTGGAAAAAGTCACGGAATACTGGCCCACGGCGCCGGAAGCCATCATCACCCTGGGGGTGTGGGCCATGGGCTTCTTGATTCTCACCATCCTTTACAAGGTGGCGGTGTCCGTCAAAGAGGAGATCAAGGAATAACCTGGCAATACGATAGGTTAAAACGTCGGGCCACCCATGGGGCTGACGTTTTTATATAACAGATGCATAAAACAAAAGGGAGGTAAGCTTAATGGCCTGGCGTGTGGAAGTTGATGCCGATAAGTGCACCGGCGATGAAGAATGTGTCAATGTTTGCCCCACGGGCGTCTTTGAAATGCAGGAAGACAAAGCCGTGGTAATCAATGAAGACGAATGCCTGGGCTGTGAAAGCTGCATCGAGGTTTGCCCCTCCGCGGCTATCACGATAACCGAGACTTAATCCGGAATATTTCTCTTAATGGAAAACGCCGGCTTGAGGCATCAGGCCGGCGTTTTTTTATCCACAGATTACACAGACTTGCACAGATTAAATTAGAATCGTTGAGAATCTGTGCAATCTGTGGATCAATCTTTAAAAGGGTTGACCAGGTGCACCGGCACCGGGGAGTTGCCCAGGACTTTGCGGGCCACGCTGCCGAATTCGGGGGAGCGCTGGTCCAGGTCCTCGGCGCCCCGGCCATGAGTGGTGAGGACGATCATGTCGGCGTTTTCCTGCCGGACCGCCTTGAGGATTTCCCTGGCCGGATCGCCCTGGACCAGGCGCATCTCAAAAGCCGGGCAGGCTTTCAGGTTTTTCTCGCAGACCTCCTCCAGGCGCTTCCGGGCGTTTTTCATTTCAAAGTCCTGAAAATGCTTCACGTGCGCCTCGTCGGGATAACTGTAAGCCCCGAAGTGGCTCATCAAGTCCACTCCCACATAAAGGACGATAACCTTGGCCTGATATTTTTCCGCCAGGGACTCCACGTGTTTGGCGGCTTTAATCGAATTTTTAGACAGGTCCGTGGGCCACAGGATGGTGCGAATTTCCATGAAAAGCCTCCTTGAGCGCGATATGAGTGCCGATTGTTCCCCATAAAAATAAACACGTCATTGGGGATATGGAAGGGTTTTTATCCGGTTGCGGGTATTTTTCTTAATTGTCCTCAGGCGCCTCCATAGGGGCGAATCTTG
>VGSW01000244.1 GCA_016874915.1 Deltaproteobacteria bacterium | reverse complement strand
GCCGCATCCCTAGCCTTGGGGTTTACCCGGACGTTCCGGAGATAATAGTCATAGATTAGTGTGCTGTATGCATCATATATAACCAAAACCTAAAACCCGGAACCTAAAACCTAAAACCTAAAACCTAAAACCTGAAACCTGAAATGCACATCCATCTCTTAGGCATCTGCGGCACCGGCATGGCGGCCCTGGCCGGCATCCTCAAAGAACAGGGCCACCGGGTCACCGGCTCCGATGAACACGCCTACCCCCCCATGAGCACCTTCCTGGAGGGCCTGGGGATTCCGGTGCAGAACGGCTACGGCCCCCACAACCTGGACCCCATCCCGGACCTGGTGGTGGTGGGCAACGTCATCCGCCGGGAAAACCCCGAAGCCCAGGCGGTGCTGGAGCGGGGACTGCCTCATATCTCTCTTCCCGAAGCCCTGAACCGCTTTCTGGTGGGGGAGCGCCAAGCCATCGTGGTGGCCGGCACCCACGGCAAGACCACCACCACCGCCCTGATCTCCTGGCTCCTTTATGCCTGCGGCTACGATCCCGGCTTCATGGTGGGGGGCATCACCCGGAATTTTCAATCCAACTACCGCACCGGCCGCGGCCCTTACGTGGTCCTGGAAGGGGACGAATACGACACCGCGTTTTTCGACAAGCGCCCCAAGTTCGTCCATTTCCGACCCCGGTTGGGGGTGCTCACCTCCATCGAATTCGACCATGCCGACATTTACCGGGACCTAAACCACGTGATCCAGGCTTTTGATTCTTTCCTGGGTCAGGTGCAGCCCGGGGGCCGGGTTTTGGCCTGGGGGGACGCTTCCTTGGTGCGGGAGGTGTGTCGGCGCAACGGCGCGCCCGTATCCTTTTACGGCCTCAAGCCCGAGGTCACCTGGCAGGCCGACCCCATAACTCCCGCAACCGGCGGCATGCGCTTCACCGCTTTGAAAAACGGCAAGCCCTGGGGGGAGTTCTTTCTGCCGCTCCTGGGGGCGCACAATGTGTTAAACGCCTTGGCGGCCCTGGGGGTGATGGCGGAATTGGGGGAGGGGCCGGAGCGCCTCCAAGAGGCCCTGTCGGCATTTCAAGGAGTGAAGCGGCGGCTGGAGCCCGCGGGGGAATTCCGGGGAATCCTGGTTTTAGAGGACTTCGCCCATCACCCCACCGCGGTGGCCGTGACTCTGGACGCGGTGCGCCAGGCATACCCGGAGCGCCGCATCGTGGCCGCGTTCGAGCCCCGCACCAACACCTCCCGGCGGCGGATCTTTCAGGAGCCTTACGCCCACGCCTTTGAGGACGCGGACCTCATCCTGGTGCGGGAACCCCCGGACCTGTGGAAGGCGCCCCCGGAAGACCGGTTCTCGTCGGAAAAACTGATGCAGGACCTTAAAGCCCAGGGAAAGGAAGCATCCTACTTCCCCGACACCGACAAGCTCCTGGAAACCCTGCTATCCCGCCTCCGGCCCGGCGACATCGCCCTGCTCATGTCCAACGGCGATTTCGACCACCTCCTCTCCCGCCTGTGCCAGGCGCTGGAGGAAAGCGGATGAAATAAGACTTGGGGGGGAGGGCAGGGAGCGTTGCTCCCTGGCCCTCCCCCCCAAAAATATCTTTTCATGCTTTACGGGTGAGCCGAAGGCTCATTAATGACTTCCAAGAAACCCTCCCACAGGCTGGAAGCCTGTGCCACTCATATCATTGAGGCCCTTGCAAACATGATTTTTTGTCATCCTGCACGAAGTGAAGGATCTCGAAATACGGGATTCTTCGCTTTATATGAAAATACCTGGTGGGGCGGGCCTCCGTGCCCGCCTGCCGGTGGGTGGCAGTGGATGGTGGCCCTACCTTTCAAGGTTTAATTTTCATTGTTCGTTGTGACCCTTAGGTTATGATAGTTCGCTCAGAATGACCATTCCTGCCACGGAGGAATTTTGCAAGAGCCTCGTTATATTTTTTTTTCAGCAAGAGGCAGCCGATATTCAAAGGCCCTTTCCGGAGCTAAGGTCACAATCGAAAAACGAAAACCGTCATTTGCTGATAAGGCGGTAGTGGTCCGCCTGTTTGGTCCATGAGCTGTGGGGGAACTTATCCTTAAGGAGGTCGTAAGTCTCCCGCAGGGCCTTGGGGTCATGGGCCACCTTATACCGGGCCACTCCCAGGAAGAAGGTGGCCTCCGCGGCCGCGTCCTTGTCCGGGTAGCAGGCGATGACTTCTTCAAACAAGGCCCGGGCGTCCTCCAGTTGGTCGGTATCCAGGGCCCACCGGGCCTTGGCCGTCATGAAAGTGGCGATCATATCATCGGGGGTGAAAAAGCCCACGGCCCGGTAATGTTCCTTGCCGTCGGCGTCCAGCACCAGCAGGGTAGGGGTCCAGGACACCGAATATTTGGACATCAGCTCCGTATTGGTGGTCTGCATCTGCACCGGAACAAAGTTCAGAGAGAGAAACTTGGCCACGCGTTCATCGGGGTACGTAACTGCACCCAACTGTTGGCAGCCCAGTCACATGGGATTATAAAAATCCAGCAGGATGGGCTTTTTGAGCTGCCTGGCGGTTTCCTGCGCCTTGGCCAGGTTGTCGAGCCAGCAGATTTCTAAAGCCATAAGTTGCTCCTTTCCTCGGGTGGAGGCGTCAGCCTACCACGGTAATTTTTGGCTAAAGCTAATCATCCTGGAGTAAAAGGCAAGGGTGGAGGGTGTCTGGGAATTAGTCAGGGGTCAGGAAACGTAAGAAGGGCAATGCCCGCCATTTTCAGGGGCCTTGGCTGGCAGAGGGATGGGAATTTATCGGGTGAAAAAAGAAGCGTTACCGAGCCATAAGGACCCGATAAGGGCTTGATAGCTAAATTTTATCTTAAGGCGCCCAGGTTCATTAAGCAAAAGCTAAAATATCCACCATTATTTTTACCCCGAAAATTCATAAGGCACAACGCGGTGTGCCCCTAAGGGAAGATAGCCTGCCGTTGGAGGGCGCGGCGGGTTCTCCTGATAAACACTCAGGATTTTGAGAATAACGCAATTTCATTGGTAAATTAAGCGGACTAAGCTCCACTCTAAAAAAATACAATGTTTGAAAAAATTACTTGACATTGAGTTTAAATTAATTCAGTGTAGCAATAGTAGTAAAAAACCGGAAACCCGGGAGAGGCCGGGACGGAAGACCACGGGGCTTTTCATGGATTCGAAGAAAGCCGGGGTGCCGGGAGGCAGTCCGGTTTTTTATTACTAACGCCGGTCCACCGGGACGGATGAGGAACCTTCTTTGATCTTCCACCCCCCACACCGGGGCGGAATAAAATTATGACTACTCAAAGAGGATAAAACAATGAAAAAGACAATTCTTGCGGCTTTTGTCCTTTTTTCGTGCCTGTTCGGTGGCCTTTGTGTAACCAATGCGGTGGTAATTGACTTTACCGGAGGCACCGCATACCAGGCGGATGGCACTGTTCTGGGGACTACGGATAACCTTAACTTATATTATAGTGTAGGTTATTATATCCAAGGTGGGATGAGATACGAATTCAGAGGGAGTGGTGATGTCCTAGCAAATGTCGGCATCGTAGGAGATTACTATTCCATCGGAGCCGGGGGGGTTGTTAACAACGACGTCATTCATGCCCACTGGGGAGATGTGACGGCAATGGTCATTACCAAAGTTGGCGGCGGGTCATTCGATCTCAACTACATTGACCTTACCTCCAATACGCAAATTGGTGGCGGGCAAAAAACCGGAGCGGAGGTATCCTACATCACCAACAATTCCGGGTATTCGATGCAATTGCCATCCTCTACCTGGGGTTTTGCATATGATTTTTTTGGAGCACTAGGCGACGGTGTCGCGAGGTTATATTTGGACTCAAATTTTGACAGTGTCACCTCGGTAACATTTACTCCCTATATACATTCGTATTGTTTTGGACTCGACAATTTTTACATAGATGAACCGCCGCCCCCCCCGCCCGTGACTCCCGCCCCGGCCACCCTCCTGCTCATGGGCAGCGGCTTGCTGGGCCTGGCGGCTTGGAGGAGATTCAGCAAGAATTAACCAGCTTTTCCCTCTGGTCGAACCATTGAGGCAGGGTCAG
>VGSW01000243.1 GCA_016874915.1 Deltaproteobacteria bacterium | reverse complement strand
GGACTGGGAACCGCGATCATCGATTTTTTGATCCCGGATGCCGATTACAACCCAGTCGAGTTGAAAATGGCTGCCTGAACTTTTTACTAGTTCATCAATCTTTAGGCTGTTACGAAAAGGCAGAGGGTTAAAAGTGCGGAAAAGGATTGCTTTCCCTTTTCCCCTTTTAACCTTTTCACCTTTTCGCCCTACTTAATTAACCTTTTAACCCTACTTAATTTCTACTGTGGCTCCCTGGGCTTCCAGCTTCTTCTTGACCTCCTCTGCTTCGGCCTTGGAAATGGCCTCTTTCAGGGTGGTGGGCACATTTTCCACCGCTTCCTTGGCCTCCTTCAGGCCCAGGTTGGTGACGGCCCGGACTTCCTTGATGACCTGGATTTTGTTGGGCCCGCAAACCGTAAGGACCACGTCGAATTCGGTCTTTTCTTCTTCCACCGGCGCCGCGGCCGCCGCGGTGGGCGCGGCCACCGCGGCTACCGCCATGGGCGCGGCCGCGGACACCCCAAACTTCTCTTCCAACTCCTTGATGAGCTGAGACAGCTCCAGCACCGTCATATTGGCCAGAAAATCCACCACTTCGGCCCGGGTAATAGACATGTTCTCCTCCTTAATCCTTATAGGCGGCCACTCCGCCAGTATTTTACTTGTTTTATCAGCCAACCTCCAGGTTGGGAGATTAGTGACCTCTTAAATAAGGGTTATTAATCTTCCTCGGCGGCAGGCGCTTCGGCCACGCCGGTGTTGCCCTCCTTTTGGTCCTTCAGCGCCACCAGCACATTGAGCAGGTTGCGGATGACCCCGCTCAGCACCATCACCAGGGCCGTGGGCACGCCTTTCATCAACCCCAGCAGTTGGGCCAGCAGCACTTCCTTAGCCGGCAGTTTGGACAGGGCCTCAATGTCCTGGGGAGTAAGCAGCATGCCGCTCATGACCCCGGCCTTGAGCTTGAACTGGGGCTTCTCCTGAGCGAACTTGATGAGAATCTTGGCCACCGCCACCGGATCCTGGTAGGCCAGGGTCAGAGCATTGGGGCCGGTGAAATAAGCCGCCAGAGGGGCGATGGGGGACTCTCCCTCGGCTGCCCGCTCCAGCAGGGTGTTTTTCACCACGGTGACTTCACCGTCGGTCTCTTGAAGCTGCCGCCGAAGGCGGTTCAGGTCCTCCACCTTCAGTCCCTTGAAGTCCGCCAGAATATTGAGATGGGCCTGTCCCACTTTCCCCTTAATTTCCCGGACGATTGCCGCTTTTCCTTGAATCTGTGGCTTTTCCACCCCGTCCTCCTTTAAAGCTGCATTCGCACCAGGTTCTTGACGTCGGCAGGGTCCACCGCAATTCCGGGACCCATGGTGGTGGATAGGTGGATGCTTTTGAGATAGGTGCCCTTGCTGGTGGTCGGCTTGAGGCGCACCAGGGTGTCCATGAATGCCGCCAGGTTCTGGAGCAGCTTTTCTGCGCCGAAGGACGCCTTGCCCGCGCCGGCGTGCACCACCCCGGCTCGGTCCACCCGGAAGTCCACTTTGCCGCCTTTGAGTTCCTTGACGGCCTTGGCCACCTCAAAGGTCACGGTCCCCACCTTGACGTTGGGCATAAGGCCCCGGGGACCCAGGATTTTGCCGATGCGGCCCACCTGGCCCATGAGGTCCGGGGTGGCCACGGTCTTGTCAAAATCCAGCCAGCCGCCCTGGATGCGGGCAATGAAGTCTTCCGCGCCCACGTAATCCGCTCCCGCGTCCAGGGCCTCTTTTTCCTTCTCGCCCTTGGCAAACACCAGCACTCTGACGGTCTTCCCCAGCCCGTGGGGCAGGACCACCGCGCCCCGGACCATCTGGTCGGCGTGGCGAGGGTTGACCCCCAGGGCCACGGCCACGTCCAGGGTTTCGTCAAACTTGGTGCTGGCCGTCTCCAGGGCCACTTTCACGGCCTCGGCGAAAGGATAGCGGTGCGCGCGGTCGACCTTGGCGGCCACCTCCCGATATCGCTTTCCATGTTTCGGCATCCGAAACTCTCCTTAGTAAAAAAACTTGCCTAATTTGTCATTCTGAGAGAGCGAAGCGACCGAAGAATCTAGATTCTTCGCTTCGCTCAGAATGACAAAAAGGGGTTTTGCAAAGCTCTTCTTTAAAGTTAATCCACCACTTCGATGCCCATGCTCCGGGCGGTGCCGGAGATGGAATGCATAGCCATCTCCAGGTTCGTGGTGTTCAAATCCGGCATCTTCTGGCGGGCGATGTCTTCCAACTGGGACTTGGTGATCTGCCCCACTTGCTCCCGCTTGGTCTCCTTGGAGCCTTTGGCTAACTGGGCCGCCTGTTTCAGCAACACGGAGGCCGGCGGCGTCTTGGTGACAAAGGTGAAGGAGCGGTCGGCGTACACCGTGATCATCACCGGGATGATGGTCCCTTCCTGCCCCGCGGTGCGGGCATTGTAGGACTTGCAGAATTCCATGATGTTGACCCCATGCTGACCCAGGGCGGGACCCACCGGCGGGGAGGGGTTGGCCTGCCCCGCCGGGAGTTGCAATTTAATTTGAGCGATGACTTTCTTTGCCATATCTTGCCTTTCAGCGGTTTGGCGGTTTGGCGGTTTGGCGGTTTAGCGCCTGCTAACCCGCTAACCCGCTGAACCGCTAAACCAACAACTCAATATCTCCTCAAACCTTTTCCAACTGAGTAAACTCCAGCTCCACCGGCGTGGGCCGGCCGAAGACGCTGATCATCACCTTGACCCGGCCCCGGTCCGCCCTCACTTCGTCCACCACCCCGGTGAAATTGGTGAACGGACCGTCGATGACCTGGACCTTGTCCCCCATCTCGAACTTGATCTTGGGCTTGGGCTTCAGCACCCCTTCCTGCATCTGGGCGATAATCTTTTCCGCCTCGGCCTCGGGGATGGCCACCGGCTCTTCCTTACTGCCGATAAATCCCGTGACTTTGGGGGTGTCTTTCACCAGGTGCCAGGAGTCGTCGGTAAGTTCCATGTGCACCAGCACGTAACCGGGGTAGAACTTTCGGGCGGTGACCTTGCGTTCTCCTTTGACCATCTCTTCCACCATCTCGGTGGGAACCAGCACCTGGCTGATCAGGTGCTCCTGGCCCCGGGCCTTGGCCCGCTCCAGAATAGCGTTCTTCACCTTCTGTTCAAACCCGGAATACGTATGAATGATGTACCACTTGTGGGCCACAGCCCTTACCCAACCTTAATGAATAAATGTGCGGACCAGCCGGGAGAGGCCGAAATCCACCAGCCCCAAAAATATCGAGATGACTATGACCAGGAACAGGACCACCCCGGTGGCCCCCAAGGCTTCCTTGCGGTTAGGCCAGGTCACCTTTTTCAGCTCCTGGGCGGCCTCGATGATAAACTGCTTGGTATTGGCCCAATATTGCTTTATCGAGGGCAGCCGGCTCACCAGGGAGGGCTTGGGCTTGCGGGCCTTGATCTTGACCACCTGCCCCTTAACTCCGCTGGGGGCCGCCTCTTTAGTGGCTGCCTTGGGCTTGGTCTTATTTTTTTTCATGAAAATTTCGCCTTACTCAACCTGCCCTGAAAATCCGGACACCCCCATGGGTAGTGGGAGGCTAAAGGGTCGGCACCTCTGCCTCGGGCCTTTTTACAAATGCGTCTATATGGGGAATTGCAGGAGAGAATCTTTCTCTCGGTGGGATCCTCACCAGTAACGACCCCGGCACCGGACTTCCTTGTGCCATAAATGGCAGGCCAGGAGGGATTCGAACCCCCATCATCCGGTTTTGGAGACCGGCGCTCTAACCGTTCGAGCTACTGGCCTGCAGTTTTCCCCCTATTTGGTCTCCCGATGCAGGGTGTGGGTCCGGCAAAAGGGACAGTACTTCTTGAAGTTAAGCCGATCCGGGGTCCGCCGCTTATTCTTGGTGGTCGTATAGTTCCGGCGCTTACACTCGCTGCAGGCTAAAGTGATTATATCTCTCATAAGTTATTCCAGAATTTCGCTCACAACGCCGGCGCCCACGGTGCGGCCGCCTTCCCGGATGGCGAAGCGCAGCCCCTCTTCCAAGGCCACCGGCGAAATCAAGCTCACCAGCAACTGCACGTTGTCCCCGG
>VGSW01000242.1 GCA_016874915.1 Deltaproteobacteria bacterium | reverse complement strand
GTTCGTGGCGATGTCCGGGTCAGACTGCCCTGCGAGCTCAAAGCATCACTGAACTACGACCTTCAGCCATCGTCGGCAAAATCAGATTAGCATGTCTCTAAAACTTTTCATAATTTATGGGTGAGCCAACGGCTCATGAGCAACTGCCTTGAAAATTATTGTGTAGAGGGCGTCTTACGCGCTCAAAATGGTGCGCGGTCCTTAGTGCGCCCCCTTCATATCTGTAGCCGCAGGCTTTACCGTGAAAGTCCCACCGTAGGGGCGAAGCATGCCTCGCCCCTACAAAAGATTTTCATTTTCGGGGGTGGCTATTTGGCGGCCATGATGCTTTAGCCGGCGCTGGTAGGGGCGAGCCGGCGGCTCGCCCGTTCAGGAGAAACGCGACCTTCGGGCGCCCCACCGGGGCGCCCCTACAAGAACAGTCGAGGGCGGCCATTCCACACATTTTCATGGTTGCATCCGGAAAATGTATTATACTCCATTTTTCGGATGTCTTTTGTCCCGGCCAGGTTCTATAAATAAAGAACATGAAATGAACGGGAAATTGTTGGGGGGGGGGACCCCGCCCCTACCATCGGGTGATTCCACTCCTGCCATACAGTGGCCCGCTGACCATCAAACTCTACTATCATGCTCCGTCCTGGCGACCGATCCGGCTTTGCTTCCTACGAGAAGCTCCTTTTAATTTGCTGCAGCCTGGCCTTTGCCAGCTACTTTGCGTCGTACATGCGCATCCCGGTGGTGCCGTTGTTCGCCCGGGAGCTGGGGGCCACCACCCAGGAAGTGGGCTTCATCAACTCCGCGTTTTTACTCATGTCCGGGGCCTTGGCTCTGCCTTTCGGGATGCTTTCCGACCGTTGGGGCCGCAAACCCCTGGTCCTGGCGGGGCTGGCCGTTTCCGGCGCCACCTCCCTGCTCCTTTGCCTAGGCCAAACCCCCGGGCAGCTCATCTGGATCTACCTGTTATTCGGCTGCGGCCTGGCGGCCATCGGCCCCACCCTGATGTCTTACACCGCGGACATCTCTCCGCCCACCCATCTGGGCCGCTCCTACGGCTGGTACACCACCGCGATTTACAGCGGCATGAGCCTGGGGCCCGCGGTGGGGGGCTTCCTGGCCGAGGGCTTGGGATTCCGCCTTCTGTTTTTGGTGGCCGGGTTTTTTGTCTTTTTCTTGGTGGGATTGGCGGCCTGGTTTCTGCCGGCCACTGAAACGGCGCGAAATCCCTTGGAGGAATCCGGAAGTTCCCCCGGCTGGGGCGAGCTTCTGCATAACCGCCCCCTGTTGGGCTGCTGGCTGGCGACCCTGGGAAGCTGCTTCGGCCTGGGGATGTTCGTCACTTTTTCTCCCCTGTTCGCCCAAGCCCAGGGGTTAACGGTCAGTGACGTGGGGCTGATCTTCGCGATCCAGGCGGTGGTGAACGCCCTGTCCCGCCTGCCCTTTGGAAGGCTGTCGGACCGGATGGCCCGTCATCGGGGCGCCCTGGCGGCCCTGGGTTTTGGGGCCTTGGGGGTCTCCATGGGGGCCTTCGCCCTGGCCGACGGGCTGATATCTTTCCTGTTGCTGGCCATGGCCCTGGGCGTCAGCATGGGTCTGGCCTTTACCCCGTTGGGGGCGCTCATTTCGGAAACGGTGCCGCCCGAATCCCGGGGCCTGGCCATGGGCGGCTACAACACCTGCATCTATTTGGGCATGATGCTCAGTTCGGCTTTTATGGGGAGCGTCATCCAGCAGATGGGGTTCCCTTTCACCTTTCTGCTCACGGGATTGCTCAGCGTGGCGGTGGCTGGGGGGTTTTACGGGCTGATCCGGAGTTTTCGCGGGAGACGGGAATAATTCCTCACGCAAAGACGCCAAGACGCTAAGGCCATCAGGGCACGGCTACACCGTGCTATTATGGCCCTAATTTTTATTTGCGAACTTTGCGACTTTGCGTGAGCTAAATCACATTTTTATCCCGATGTGCGCCACCGCGATGCCGTTGGTGAGGCGGCGGTAGCTTACCCGGGTGAAACCCAGGTTTCGAAGCAGGGCCGACAATTCGTCCGGCAAGGGGAACTGGCGGATGGACTCGGGGAGATAGGAATAAGCCTCCCGGGACCCTGCAATGATCTTCCCCGTCAGAGGCATCACCGCAAAGGAGTAAAGATCATAGACGCGGCGGAACCAAGGGGTGACGGGGCGAGAAAATTCCAGGCACATCACCCGGCCGCTGGGTTTGAGCACCCGGTGCATTTCTTTAAAGCCCGCTTCCATGCTGCTCAGGTTGCGGATGCCGAACCCCACCATGGCCGCGTCGAAGCGGCCGTCGGGAAAGGCCAGGCGTTGAGCGTCCCCCTGGACGTGGAGGATTCTCCCGGCCAGAGATACGGCGGCAATCTTGGGCCGGCCGGCCTCCAGCATGGCCCGGCTGAAATCGTACACCACTATCCGGCCTTGGGGGCCGATGGGGCGGGCCGCAATCATTGCCAGGTCGCCGGTGCCGCCGCACACGTCCAGGACCCGCTCTCCGGGCTTAAGGGCCAGCAGGCCCACGGCCACCCGCTTCCACCAATGATGCAGGCCAAAGCTCAGAAGCGAATTCATCAGGTCGTAGCGGGCCGCCACCCGGTTGAAATGGGCCAGCACCTGGCGGCTTTTGTCCTGGGGTGAAGAGTTATGAGACATAATGAAATTTTTATCACAGGGGACTCGAAGAACACAGCCTAAAACTGCTGCGTAGGGCGCTCCCCGCATGGTGCCCCAAACGCCGGTAGTAGGTTAGTTTGAAAATGGACTTTTGATCAATCGCCAAATGCAGTTTCATTTTACTCTGATTTTGCCCAAATACTTTCGACGGGAAATGAAGTAGTAATGCAACTTTATGAAACTATTCCTTCGCCTCCAGGTCGCGATGGCAAAATAACAAAGGTGGTAACTCGGTTGAGAGCGACAATCACATTAAGCCTT
This sequence comes from Deltaproteobacteria bacterium, assembly GCA_016874915.1. Lineage (GTDB taxonomy): Bacteria > Desulfobacterota > Desulfobaccia > Desulfobaccales > 0-14-0-80-60-11 > VGSO01. The sequence continues at coordinate 1,138 of VGSW01000242.1, read as the reverse complement.
CCTCATGCTCGAAATTTTGGCCAATTATTAATTGAAAGGACAAAGGAGACAAAAAGTGCAATTACGTGAGGATACAATTTGTGATTTGAGAAAAACCATAGAATCAGTGTCAACTGGAGCGAAATCTGCTGAAGAAATTCTGGCACATCTTGACAAAATCGGATTGGAATGCTATGTAACTGAAAAGAGAGACTTAGCAGTAAAATGTTGGCAAATTATTGAAGGCTTTGTTTCTGAAGAATATGCGGGAATTATTCGATCCAGCCAGTCTTCGCCAATGGAAGGAGACGAAATGGATTGGTTAAGTAAGAATCTTCAGACAATCCAGAAAAAATATGCTGGCCAATGGATAGGCATCGGAGATAATGAGATAGTTGGCTCGGCTCCTTCTCTGCAAGAACTTCTTATTTTGATTATCGACAAAGATAAACCTCTTATTACATTTATTCCGGCTGAACCTACAGTATGGACATTTACATATGGTTTCCAAGGATTTTGACCAAACAATTCGGTTCTATGAGGTTAAGGACCAGAATGGCAATTCAGTATGGTTGCCAATAGTTGAAGTAATCTTATTAGTACAGGGAGGTGGAGGGATTACCTTGCCCTTATTATTTGATACCGGCGCTAGTGTGACAACACTTAGGGCTGACCTTTACCCTCTTCTGGGGTTACAATCTTGGGACCAAGGGGAATTAGTCCAAACAGGGACAGGGGGCGGCACAGTAGATGCTTATAAATATATTGCGGAGTTAGAAATATTTGGCAAGTCCATTCAATGCCCTGTCCATCTTTTATCGACCCTTTCATTTAACCCACTTTTTTGCGGGTTACTTGGCAGAGATACCATCTTTAACGAATTTGGTTTTGGTTTTTGGGAAAGCACACATGAATATATGTAACCACTAATCCCTAATGAAAGACAACCAATCCAGGAGTAATTCCTTCTAATTAAATCCCCTTTAGCGGCCTCAGACCCGCTTTTTTTCTTACCTCGCCTCCAAACTGACCCATTACCGAATCGCCAATTCCCTTGACATCCCCGCCCTCCCATGTTAGTTTCCAATGATATTAAATAGTTAGTTAGAAAATCTGCTTTTAATTAACCCTTATGGGGTTGGGGGATGGGGTTTGGGGA
>VGSW01000241.1 GCA_016874915.1 Deltaproteobacteria bacterium | reverse complement strand
TAAGCGACTTTTTACGAATCCATCAACTTGAACTTTCAAGATCGCTATTAAGTCGAGTACGCCTCTAAAAATTGACAACTGACAACTGACAACTGACAACTGTCAACTCTCAACTGACAACTGTCTCTCACTCCTCCTACCCCGGGCGCTCGTAGTGGCCGGCCAGGAAGCGCTCCGCCAGCACCAACGGAATATTGTCGTCGCTCATGAGCATGTCCATTTGCCGGGCGTAGGCCATGAGGCGGCCTAGGAGGTCCAGGCGCTCCTCCGTTTCCGCCATGGGGCGCTTGCGGAACCGGGCCCGGATCATGTCGTGGTGGATTTCCATGTCGAACCCCAATTTTTCCAAGATTGTGGCCAGGAAGCGGATGCGGCGGATGCGGCGCACGTCGTCCGCGGCCCCCCCTTTGAAGGTGAAATTGATGTAGTTGTCCGTGGCCACCGGCCCGCAGTAGCTGTCCACACTCTGGAAGTGGTAGCCCAGGCGGCAGGCGTAGTTGACGTAATTGGCCCCCACGATGGCGTAGGTCTTGTCCCAGAACTGCTCCGGCGGCCGGATGGCGCTCTGCCCCAGGACCTGGAGAAATCCCCCCAGGTTCACCGGCACCGGCCCGGCCCAGGAGATCCCCGGGGTGCTGATGCCCTTCCACAGGGCCTTCATGGGCACGGAAAGGATGTCTTCCGGCGGCACCGGGGTATAGTGGCTGGCCAGACCGTCCCCCAAATCCACCACGTGGAGGTTGAGGGGCAGGTTGGTCTTAAGTTTCAGCAGACGCAGGGCCGGCACCTTGCCCGCGGCCACTTCGTCCATGAGGCCGAACATCACCTGGATGGACTTCTCGTGGGTGAACCGGGTGATGTCGTGATAAGTCCTGGCGTTTTCCGGGCGGAAATCGGGGCTGCGCCGGTCCACCAAGGTGAGGGGTGCGATAAGCTCCACCACCGCCCGGAGTTTCTCATAAAGGGGCATATTCAGGAGGTGAGAAGAACGCCGGGGGGCCAGGCGCAGCAGTTCTTCCACCCGGCCCCTGTAAACTTTACCGTGGTAAGCGTCCACGGTGACCATTTCCCCTTCCGGCAACACCTGCCCGGCTTGTAAAGTATCCACCAGGGCCGGGACTCCATACTCCCGGGCCACCAGGGTCAGGTGGCCGGTGGCGGAGCCCACGTCGGTGACCAGGGCGGCGATGCGGGGGAGAACCGGGGCCAGCCGGGGGACGGTGCGGGGGGTTACCAAAACCACTCCCGGGGGCACCTCCCCCAGCCGATTCAGGTCACGCAGGTGAAAGACGGGGCCGGCGGCCATCCCCTGAGAGCCGATGCGGGCTTCGCTCAACAGCGCCTCCGCCCCGGCCGCGGCTTGGCCAATTTCCACGGCGCAACGCTCCCGGACATCGGCCAGGAACAGGTGGCGGGACTGGACCACATAAATCTCTCCCTGGCCATCCTTCACCCATTCCACGTCATGAGGGCAGCCGCAATGGGCGTCCAGGACCCGGGCGTAAGCAGCCAGCCGCGCCAGATCGGCAGGCTCCAGGGCCGGGGCCGCCACCAGCTCTTCGGGCACCGCCTGTCGCGCCAGGCGGCCGTCTTCCAAGGCCAGGCGGTATTCTTTGCGGCCCACGCGAGCTTCCTTAGGTTGGCCGCTTTCTTTGGAGACCACATATTCGTCGGCGCTGACCTCTCCGCCCACCAGGTCCGCGGCCAGACCCCAACCGGCGCTGATAATCATGCGGTCCGGATCGCAGGCTTCCGGGTCCGTGGTGAACATGACTCCCGCGGCCTGGGCGCTAACCAGGCGCTGAATGAGGACCCCCATGGCCGCCTCTTCCAGAATCAGCCCCTGGCTGTGGTAATAGAACAAGGCCCGGTCCCCGAACTGGCTGGCCACCACCTGGCGCCAGCGTTCCGGCGCCTCCTCCGGGGCCACCCCCAGAAAGGTTTCGTATTGACCTGCGAAGGTGGCGGCGATGTCCTCCCGGATGCCGCTGGAACGCACCGCCAGGAGAGCGCCTTCGGGGACTGTGGCTGCCAGGCGGCGGGCTTCCGCCACCATGGCCTCGGCCAGCTCCGCCGGGATGGGCTGGGCCAGGACCAGGGCCTGCAATTCCCGGGCGGCCAGGCCCACCAGACCTTCATCCCCCAGATCCAGGCCGGCCAGCCGCTCCTGGAGGCGGGCCAGCAGGGTTGCTTCTTCCCCCGGGAGCCGCTGCTCCATGAACAGTTTATAAGCCGAAATGGTGGCCACCACTCCTTCGGGCACCGGCAGGCCCAGCTCGTTTTTCACCCGGGCCAGGTTGCCGGCCTTGCCCCCCAGGGCGGGGTAAAGTTCGGGGCCAGCCTCTTCCAGGCGCACCAGCAGCGGGCTGGCCGGGAAAGGCGGGCGCTCTTCCAGCCGGCGGTGAATCTCTTCAAGGATTCGGACCCGGGAGTTTTCCAGTTCCGGCCAGCGGTCCCCGGACATACGCCGGAGAGCCGCGACCAAACGGGCTACATGCTGGTCCAGGCTGGCGATGCAGTTTCGCAGATAAGCCAGGTCAAAGCCGTCCCGGCCGCTCAATTTTTCTTCCAGGTCCCCCATGATGATCAAGGCTTCATTGTTGGCGGCGAGCACCTGCTGAAACCCTTGCCAGATCTCTTTCAAAGAGGGGCCGGGCGCGGCTGGCGGCTTTTTTCTTTTCCGAAACCAATCAAGGAGGCCCATGGGGAAAAATTACCTTGACTTTATTTTACTGACATGGCACAAATATGCAAAAGAATGTGAAACATTTCACATCATTAAAAATTACAAACTGTAAGAAAACCTGACAGAGGTGGCCCTATCTTGCCCGAAAATAAAAGGAATGTCATATTTTTCCATCTCTTTTCAGGTAGTTATTGCAATTATCATTCCCTTCCCATTATGGCACAGGCATTGCCACTTTAATTAAAGGTTCCACCAGTTCAGGCGGCAGGGAACGTTTAGGGACCGCGCCTGGACTTATTATAAATCTAACGTGGAGAGGGAGGTGAAGAAATTGAAAAGGATTTTGGTGGTCTTTTTTAACTTTTTCTTGCTGATCTTGCCCACCCTGGCCTGGGCGGCGGCGGAGAAAGCGGAGATGCTGCAAAAGCAGGTGAATCTGGCCAAGCTCGGCGGCGTCAATTACTTCTTCGCCAAATGGTACAACGACAATTTGTGGGTCTATGCCATTATCGTCACCGTGCTCATGGGCGCGGTGGGCGGCATCATCGCATTTGTCACTGACATCTTTCTGAAAATGGCCGGCTTGGATGTCAGCAAAATCGAACATCTCGAATAACGCCCCGATGGGAGGAAATGCACCATGTTTGATTTCTTGAATGTGTGGATGCCCATCGCCGAAATGGAGTTTAACGCCGCTATCTTGGTCCTCATCGGCTTTGCGGTGGGCGTACTGGGCGGCTTTTTCGGAGTGGGCGGCGCCTGGATTGTCACCCCGGCTCTCAATATCTTTGGATTCCCCATGGCTTACGCCATCGGCACCGACCTGGCCCATATCTTCGGCAAGTCCATCGTGGCCACCGCCAAACACCGCAAAATGGGCAATGTGGACGTCAAACTGGGACTCATCTCCATCGTCGGTTCGGTCATCGGCCTGGAGATAGGGGCCCAGAACGTCATGTGGCTTACTGCCAAGGGCATTGCCGGCCCGGTGGTGCGCTATACTTACATGATCCTGCTTTTCGGTCTGGGCTTCTACATGCTCTATGATTATTTGACCAAGGACAAGCGGGCGGCGGCCCAGGCCGCCAAGGTGGCGGCGGCGGCCCGGAGCGGGGTTGAGATGGCGCCCCGCAAGTCCTGGAACCTGCCCCCCATGATGCACTTCCCGGCCTCGGGAATCACCATCTCCTTCTGGACGGTGACCGGGGTCTTCCTCTTCACCGGCTGGCTCTCGGGCTTCCTGGGGGTGGGCGGCGGCTTCATCCGCATGCCGGCCTTGATCTACCTCATCGGCTGCCCCACCGCCATTGCCGTGGGGACTGACTTGTTCGCCGTTCTGTTCGCCGGGGCCTATGGTTGCTTCACCTACGGCATCAAGGGCCGGGTGGAAATCATCGCCGCCGT
>VGSW01000240.1 GCA_016874915.1 Deltaproteobacteria bacterium | reverse complement strand
TTTTGACTCCGGAGTCCACGGCCTCCACCCGGAGTTGATCAAGCTCATCGGCAAGCTGAAATTTCGCACCAGCTATGCCCAGAACGTGCTGATGCACTCCATTGAGGTCTGCTACCTCTGCGGCATTATGGCCGCGGAACTTGGCCTTAATGTCAAACACGCCAAGCGCGCCGGCCTACTCCATGACATCGGCAAGGCCGTGGACCACGAGGCCGAGGGGGTCCACGCCCTCATCGGGGCCGACCTGGCCAAACGCCACGGGGAGGCCGTCAAGGTGGTGCATGCCATTGCGGCCCATCATGAGGACGTCCCTCCGGAAAGCGTTTTGGCGGTGCTGGTCCAGGCCGCAGACACCCTGTCCGGCGCCCGCCCCGGCGCCCGGCGGGAAATGCTGGAGACTTACGTGAAACGCCTGGAGGATTTGGAAAAGGTGGCCCTGTCCTTCAGCGGCATCAGCAAGTCCTACGCCATTCAGGCGGGCCGGGAAATCCGCCTCATCGTGGAAAGCGAACGGGTGAACGACGAGGAAGCTGCGCTCCTGAGCCGGGAGGTGGCCAAGAAGATCGAACAGGACCTCACCTATCCAGGCCAGATCAAGGTTACGGTTATCCGGGAAACCCGGGCGGTGGAGTACGCCCGTTAAATACAGTTCTCAGTTTTCAGTTTGGGTCTTCGGTCCCCGGTCCTCGGTCTTCGGTCTTCGGTCTTCCCAAAATGTGGAACAGCCGCCCGCGGCTGTTCAGTTTGGAACTTGAAAGCGCACGGCTAAAGTGAAGATCCTGTTCATCGGCGACATCGTGGGCGCCCCGGGCCGGCGGGCGGTGGAAGAGTTTCTGGACCGCACCGTGGACCGCCATGCCATTGACCTGGTGGTGGCTAACGGCGAAAACGCCTCGGGGGGCATCGGCATCACTCCCCAGGTGGCGGAACAGCTCTTCAGCCTGCGCATCGACGTCCTCACCAGCGGCAACCACATCTGGAAGCACAAGGAAATCGTCCCCTATCTGGAGGACTCGGACCGCCTGCTTCGTCCCGCCAATTACCCGCCGGGGACCCCGGGCCAGGGGTTTACCATCGTGGAGACCGCCGCGGGAGAACCCGCGGCCATCGTCAACCTGGAAGGCCGGGTCTTCATGAGCACCCTGGAATGTCCCTTCCGCACCGCGGACCAGGTCCTGGGGGCCTTGCCCCCGGAAGTGAAAGTCATTCTGGTGGACATGCACGCCGAAGCCACCAGCGAGAAGCTGGCCCTGGGCTGGTATCTGGACGGCCGGGTCGCGGCGGTGGTGGGAACCCATACCCACGTACAGACGGCCGACGAACGGATCCTGCCCGGGGGGTCGGGCTACATCACCGACGCCGGCATGACCGGGCCGGTGGATTCGGTCATCGGCATGAAAAAGGAGGTCATCCTGGAGCGCTTCCTCACTCAGCGCCCCCAATCCTTCAAGGTGGCCACCCACAATCTCCAGCTCCAGGGGGTGGTTTTAAATATTGACTCCCAGGGGCGTTGCCAGGAGATTACCCGCCTCCGGCTGGCATTAAAATCTTGAACCGGGGAAAAACTGCCGTTAAAAATCCCGCAATTCCTTAAAGGTTTGGGGCTTTTTGCCTTATGAGCACTATTTTATTGATTCTTGGCCCGCACCTCTGGTTTAATAAATTATCCCTTCATCACTAACGCCCAAAATCTCCCCTTTAACCAGGCGACAAAATGAAAAAAACAGCAGTTTTCGCGACCCTCTTTTTTCTTTGGGCCTTCGCGGTTTCTGGGGCGCTGGCCCCGTCCAAAGAAAGCGGTGAATCCCGCCCTGGACTTTTTGATCCTAAAACCGTGGAGACCGTCAGCGGCATCGTGGTAGCCGTGCCGCCGCCCGCGGCCAAGGGGGGCGTGCCCCAGCCGGCCCACCTGGCCCTGAAAACCGACCGGGAAACTCTCATGGTAATCCTGGGGCCGGCCTGGTTTTTCGAAAGGCAGGGCTTTGCCATCTCCGCTCTGGACAAAATCCAGGTCACCGGCTCCCGGGTAATGTTCCAGGGAAAGCCCGGGCTCATCGCGGCGGAAGTGAAAAAAGGCGACCGGACTTTGAAGCTCCGGGATGAGAAAGGCACGCCCCTGTGGGGCAGCCCCAAACCCTGAAAAATACAGTTTTCAGTTTTCGGTTTTCGGTTAAAAGAGTTTTGATAATCAATGTGTTACACGTGGGGCTGTAGCAAATGGAAAAGCTTCTTCTCCCCCCCGCTGGCGGGGGGAGAGGAGAAGTCTCAAACCGATATGTATGCCTTTACTAACGAAATCTCGAAAAGAGGAGGCTGGTTATGAAAAAGCTCATCATAATCTTCACCCTGGGCGCTCTTTTTATCCTGCCTCTGGCCCGGCTGGCGTACGCCCAGGCCGGGGGCCCCGGCGCCCCCGTCGGGCGGATGTTAGATCCCAAGACCATTCAGACGATGTCCGGAGAAGTGGTCAGCGTGGACAAAATTCCCGGCCCCATGGCAGGCATGCATGGCCGGGTGACCTTCAATTTGAAGACTGACAAGGAGACCCTCCCGGTGTACCTGGGCCCGGATTTTTACCTGGACCAGCAGGGCGCTAAATATGCCGCCGGCGACAAGGTTCAGGTCAAGGGGTCCATGGGGACCATGGATGGCAAGCCCACCCTCATCGCCATTGAGGTGAAAAAAGGCGACCAGACCTTGAAACTCCGGAATGAAAGGGGCGCCCCCTTGTGGCCGGGCAAGGGCATGATGAAAGGAAAAGGCAAGCAGCAGTGAGCGGCGCCGCCATTTTCGGCTTAACAATTTGAAGGCCGGGCCCAATCTAACTTACAAAAGAATTATGTTCTTCAGGCCGCCTCTTATGGTGGCCTGAGAAGAGGGGATCATGAAAAGATTGGGCGTCATTTTGACCTTGTTAACGGTTTGGGCCCTCCTTCCCGGGGAAGGCCAGGCCATGGTCCGCTACAACACCGCCACCGTCCAGACCATCACCGGCCAGGTGACCGCGGTGGAAAGGGTGCGGCTCCGAAGAAGCCACCGGGTGCGGCTGCTGGTAGCCACGCCGCAAGGAGTCATCCCGGTGAGCCTGGGCCCGGGCCGGTATGTGAAACAGCAGAATTTCGTCTTCGGAACGGGTGACCAGGTGACGGTCATCGGCTCTCGGGTGCTAACTCGTAAGCGCGTCCCGGTGATCCTGGCCTCCGAGGTCCAAAAAGGCGGCCAGGTCCTGAAATTGCGGGATGCCTCCGGAGCGCCTCTCTGGGTGGTTAAAAGGCGCTATTGAGAAGCGCAGTCATAATCCGGCCTGAGGCGAAATCCGTAGCCGCAGGTTTAGCCTGGGCTGGAGCGCGCCGCGGCAGGCTCTTTTTAGTGGAACTGGCCTCCGTGCCCGCCAACCGTGCCTGACGCGATATGCTTACATATAAGGAAGCCGCTAATTGGCAGGGGTAGGTCCTGTCCTGAAAAGTTCAAAGTTCAAGGTTCAAAGTTAATAAGGCCAATCGGCATCTTTTTATGCTTTACGGGTGGGCCTAAGGTCCATGAATGACTGCTCTGAGAAGTTTGAATAATGGCGGCATAGGCTTTCCAGCCTGTGCCGCCGCAGCTTGAAGCCTGTTGCTGCATTTTAAGACGTTGTCCCCTGGCTACCTTCCCTAAAGGAGGACCTCCATGGACAAACCCCGGTTGAATTTCCTCATCGACACCTTGATGTTCACCTGTATCATGGGCATGGCGGGGTTGGGCCTGCTCATGAAATATATCCTGCCTCCGGGGCGGGTGGCCCGGCTCCAGTACGGCGGCCCCGTGGACCTCACCTGGCTGGGCTGGGACCGCCATGACTGGGGAGATATCCACCTCTACCTGGCTTTCACCCTCCTGGGGCTCCTTACCCTGCATATCATCCTGCACTGGAAGCAAATTCTGGGCCTATTTGAAAGGTTCATTCCCCAACCAAAGGTTCGCCGCCGGGTTGCCTTGGCCTTTCTCATCCTGGCGGTGCTGCTCGTCTATTTTCCCTTCCTGATAACCCCGGAGGTCAAAGAGCGGGGCCGGGGACGGGGAAGGCATGGGGCCTTGGGGCCGCAGGAAAAAGTAACCGCAGTCTGCTTTGAAAAGTTCAAAGTTCAAGGTT
>VGSW01000239.1 GCA_016874915.1 Deltaproteobacteria bacterium | reverse complement strand
CCTTGAGGGGCGGTTCGCCAATCGCTCCTCAAGGGAAGTGGAATCTTTTCACGCTTTTATTAATGTTTATAATTCAACCCTGATCGTCCTCTTTGTCCTTATCCCAAACCGCCAGGGGATAGCGGAAGCCGATCTGGAACTGGGCCAGGGCCAGCAACTTGAAAATTTCTTTGGGACTCCCATAGAACATCACTTCTTCGGAGCCGTCGGCGAATTTGGCGATAACCACAATCTGCTCTACGGTCACAGAGGTCAGGGCCTGGATGGCCTTTTCCATGGCCTCTTTTTCCCGGTTGAGTTGGACGATTTCACCCATTATAAATGTTCCCGATCAATCTGGCCAGTTCAATGAATAAGGAGCCCGCGCTATGGGGACGGCGATGAACCTTTAATAAGCTCTTCTTTGAACCTGCCGGTGAACTCGTTTTTAAAAACCTCGATATCCATGGCTTCTTCCGGCTTGCCGGCCAGATACAAGGCCATGCCTTTATGGATCAGGGCCTCCTTGCTTTGGGGATCAAGCTGCAAGGCCCGATCGAAATAATCCAGGCTTTCTTCGTATTTTCCCAGGCCCATCAGGGCGGTGGCTTTGCCCAGGAGCCGGTAAAGGTTCTCCCCTGCGCGGGCCAGGAGGCGGTCAAAAAATTCCGAGGCCTCAGCGCTGCGTCCCAGGTCATTTAACAGGAAGGCTTTGAATTCCACCGCCTGCATATTTTCCTGGTCTTCGGCCAGGGCTTTGTTGGAATAAAACAGCGCTTCCTCCAGCAACCCCTTTTGGGCCAGGGTGTTGGCCCCTTCCATCCAGGGGGTCTCCGCGCCCACCAATTTCTTGATTAGGCCTTCATAGGTATCCTGGATGACCAACCGGCCAATTCCCACCACCAGGCCCCCATGGCCGGGCATAACGTTCTCAATGTCTCTTTTCAGCAAGGTGCGGATGGAATATAAATAATGGTCCAGGCGTCCCCCGACGGCCTGGTCCGGCTCCGCCATGGCATGGGGGAGCACCGTGTCGCCGGTGAAGACGGTGCGGCTGGGGGCATGATACAGAGAGATGCCGTCAATGGTATGCCCCGGGGTGTGGATCACTTCCACCTCAAAGCCGCTGAGGTCCAGGATTTCCCCCCCTTTGGCCTCGGTGAGCCGGCAGCCCTGCTCCCGCAGGATTGCTTTTAATTGCTCGGGGCCCGCTTCATGCAAAATGACTTCCAGGTCAATATCCTTATGACCCCGATAGGCTCGGAATATTTCAATGGCCCCCCCCGCATGGTCCTGATGCCCGTGGGTAACGACTATCTTCTTAACGTCCGGGGGCTTGAATCCCAGGGCAAAGAGGTCCATGAAGGCGGTATAATCGTTGCCCGGATCAATAATGGAGAGATAATCTCCCTTAACGAGGTAAATATTGGAGGAGAATTCGTAGCCTTGAAGAAACAGGGTGTTTTCAAAAAAGGGTTGTGAAGATTTCAACAGAGAAGCTAAAGACTCCCAGCTCGTTTCGTCAGGAACATAGCCAAATTCCGGAAATTCCATTCGGTTCTCTCAAATTCCGCAGATGATTCATCCTACCCCGAAATTATTAGGATAAGGATAAGGGGGTGATATTAAGGTTAATGGCCATTAAGGATTTATCCTCTCCCCCGGGTCGGGGGAGAGGATAAATATTGGTTACACGTGCTTACGGAGCGGCGTAGGGCAGGATGTATTTCAGTTTCATCTTGCCGTCGGGCCACCACTTGCGCTGCTTGACCTCACCGGGATAGACGTCCACCGCGGTAAACTCGTCCTGGTCCCGGCCGATGGGGCCTCCGGCCTCCTTCCGCAGGATCTGGTCAATTTGCAGCTCAACGAAGTGAAATTCCGTGAGCTCGTACTTGGTGATGGCATCAGGGGGAACCAAGACGGCATAGCCCGTCTCCTTGCTGGCCAGCCATTCAAAGGGCTCGTTGGGGGAGAAGGTTTTCTCCTCTTTACCGTTGATCACCCCTAACAAGGTCCCTTTGACCCTATCCCCAATCTGGACATCGTAATCCGCGAACAACTCGTCGGGGAGGTAAAACCATATGGCTCTGAATCCGGTCTTGACATATCCCCGAACGATCATGGGATCAAAGCCACACAAACCTACACGGCATTTTTCGGGCATAATGACCCTCCTATCGTGCTCTGGTGATTATACAAACAACCATGGACTTACCGTCGTTGGGTAAGCGCCTCTTGCAACTCATTAACACACTGGTAGCAGAAGTCCAGGAACTCGCTGGCCTCGGACGGTTCGATATGCTGCGTCTCCACCATCCGGCGCACATAGGGATAGACATATTCCTCGATTTCAAAGGCAAAGTCCTGGCAGAGGAACAGATAGTCTTCTCCCCCTTCGGGAGGGACTGAACGGAAGTAATCTTCCTTCCAGAGCAGCATTTTCCCCCTCAGGATCTGGAGTTCCTGGGCTCCGTGCTCCCTATTGATCTCAGGATTCATGGATGCGCGGTTTGCCTTTATGCCAGCTGTTCAAAGGCATAGCACTTCTTGACCACATCCATTTCCGAGATGGACCAGTAATGGGGCCAGTGGATTTTCTTGCACCAGCCGACGATGTCCGCCGGCGGGAAGCCGGAGCCTTTCAGCACCCATTTGAAGTATTTGCATTTCCAGCAGACGTGGTCGGTGTGTTTTTCCGCCTCCAGAACCTTGGCGAGAAAATCCACCGGATTTAACTTTTTAGCTTCCGCCATTTCAGCTTTTTTCATGAGACGCTCCTCCCCTTACCAGTCTTTGACTTCGCCTTTTTTGATTTTCTCCTGATATTCGGCCCAGACCTCAGGAGAGAGCTTCTCGATGTCCCAGAAGAAGCCGTACGATCCGGCGACGCCCCCGGCGGGCGGCTGGGGGCGCCAGCCCCGCACCGGACGGCCCCGGATGCTGAACTTCACCATGTCGGCGTGCCCCAGGTAGACCGCTCGGGGCAGGCAGGCAAAGGGCCGGGTGCGGCCTTCCACCCCCGGCATATAGCATTCGTACCCGTCATTGGGCTTATCGGCATACAGGGGGAGGATATCCGGTTTTTCGCCGGGTTTCTCATCCGGCCCCCGGTACATGTGCCCCTGGATCATGTGGACGTAATAGACCGCGCCGCATCCGGCGCAGCCGATCTTGCCTTCCCAGTTCCAGAAGCAGTAGGGGTCCAGGTAATTGACGACGTCGCAGACCTTGCCGCCACCGATGTCTTTTTTGCACCAGATGATATCAGTCATCGTCACCCCTCCGCTTAGAGGATGTTCTTGGCATAGAGCTCTTCAACCTTGCTCATGGGATAGCCAAGGAGCTCATGGTAGATTTTGACGTTGTCCGCGCCCACCGGCCGCCAGCACCATTTATGCCGTCTGGGGGTCTTGGACATCAGACCGGCGCTGTAGGCGCTCTGGACCAGAACATCCCCGAAGAGGGGGTCGTCGTTCCAGCGCACCGTGCCCCGCTGCCGGTAGTGCTCGGACTCATAGACTTCTTTGTCGTTCAGCACCGGCGCGGCCAGGAGGCCGGCGTCTTTCAGGATCTTCACCATTTCGGAACGGGTCTTGTCCGCGGCAAAGTCTTCAATGGCCTTGTAGATTTCGATCTGGGCCGGGGCGCCGACTCTCTCTTTATGGCTCTTGTAACGGCTGAACAGGTCGGGCTTCCGGATGATGTCGCACAGGTCTTTGAAGTCCGCGTCGCCGAAGGCGCTGACCATGACATAGCGGCTCTCGAACTTTTCCTGGGGGTTGTCCCTATCCGGAAAATCGACCTTGCCGGTCATGATGATGCCGTGGACGCAGAGCTGGGTGTCCCAGTTGCCCCAGCGCTGGCGGACGATGCCGAAGCGGCCGTACAGGGGCACGGTGTAACCGCACATCCGGGTGGCGGCCTGCACCTGGGAGAACTCGATCATGGTGCCCAGGCCGGTCTTGCGCCGCCAGATGAGGGCCGCCATGATGCACGAGGTGATCTGGGTGCCGGAGTACCAGTCAATGCACCAGTTGGTGCACTTGGTGGCATGGCCCCCGAAGTCCTCGTGGGTCCCGGTGATGCTGGCCAGGCCGGCGTGGGCCTGCCCCAGGATGTCGTAGGAGCCGCCGAAGATCTTGGGGCCGTAGCCGAAGCC
>VGSW01000238.1 GCA_016874915.1 Deltaproteobacteria bacterium | reverse complement strand
GTTGGGAGGGGGGCTTGGGGGGAGGGCAGGGAGCACTTACAAAAAACTCCCTGGCCCTCCCCCCAAAATATCTTTTCATCCTTTACGGGTGAGCCAACGGCTCATGAGCAACTGTTCGGAAAAGTTATAGGCTGGAAAGCCTGGGCAGCCAGTGCTTTTCATCATTACTTGGGCGCCAGCGGCCCCTGAGCAACTGCTCAATATTCAACCGCTGCCGCTAAAGGGTGGGTGCTATGAAGACCAGTAGCCTCACCCGAGTCTGGGCCTTCAGGCCGTGAGGTTCGGTCACCGGCATAATCTGCAGAATTCCGGGCCGGGCCGGGATCTCTTCCGGCCCCCCGGTGAAAACTCCTTCACCCTCCAGGATCAGCAGGGCCACTTCCGAGTCAGAGGGGTGGGAATGGACCGGCAACTCCTGGCCCGGCTCAAAATTGAAGTTGAGAACCCGCAGGTTGGGGGAATCGAAGAGCAGTTCTCGATAGGGCCGGTCTTTACTGTACTTGGCCGTGTCCTGTAAATTGAAGACTTTCATGGGGTCTCCCCTTCCGAGGGGTTATAGGGGATCGGGCGGCCTGGAGGTTGAGCCGGATAACCCTGGGAAAATCATACATTTGCAGGCAAGAATTGTCAAAAGGTTTTCTTGCTGTCCAGTAGCAGGGTAACGGGGCCGTCGTTGATAAGCCCTACTTCCATCATCTGGCGGAAGCGCCCGGTGGCCACTTTGAGACCATAGCCCACCAGGGCCTGGACCAGGTCTTCGTAAAGTTTTTCCGCCATTTCCGGGGGGGCCGCGGCGTCAAACGCGGGCCGCCGACCTTTGCGGCAGTCCCCCAGGATGGTGAACTGGGGGACCACCAGCGCCTCCCCGTGGATGTCCAACAGGGAGAAGTGCATGAGGCGGCCCTCTCCGGCAAAGACCCGTAGGTGGGCCAGCTTTTGGGCCAGGTAAAGGACATCTTCGGGGCCGTCGTCTCCGGCCACTCCCGCCAGGATGAGAAGCCCGGCGCCGATGCGCCCCACTTCCTCGCCATTCACCCGGACCCAGGCTTCCTTGACCCGCTGCACCACCGCCCGCATGCCACTCCTCCCCATGCCCCCAAAGTGAGTGGCTTTAATTTTACGGGAGCCGCGCCTCGAAGGCAAGGCGGGCAGAGAATGGAGTTGTATTTTTAAGGGACTTTCCTGATATAAATTTTTAACTTATCAATGACGTTAGGCTCCAACGCTTTGCCTCTTAGAAACAAACTGTAATTACCTAAAGAATTTTTTTGCATTTTGCGCAACCACAATAGGAACTCCTTCGCCTCCTCATAGGTTTCAAGGTGAATATCACCGATAGTTTCTATTTCACTTTTAATTTGAACCCTGTTTTTAAGATCTCCTTCGGCGATAAGAGAAAACACAGGGGTCTGAATGTCTTTATTGCCAATTAAAGTAAATTTTCCCAATTGGTTAAGACCAGTCTTTTTTCTCAAATATGCCACTCTATGATAACCTTCGGCGATTTTTTTATGGCCCCCGATTACCTTACGGATGACATATTCATAACCCAAATAGCACTCAAGGGGACCACTTAGGTTAGGCAACATCATGGGTTTGATATTCACTGTCACTTTTCCTGGTTGGGAGAATTCTTTGCCTGCCACCAGGTTGCCGAACTTGACAAACTTATACGGGGTGTGTTCCGAATGTGGCAAATGAAGGGTGAAATCCACGGCGAAAGTCCCGGTGAGGTCAGTGTCCAGCGCCCCTTCCTGGCGCAACACTGCTTCCCGGCCATTTTGCGTCAGTCTTCCCGACAAGGTGATGCGCCGTTTTTTAAGATCCACATCCTCGGTAATATCCTCCGTCGTCTTGAAACGGGGCACTATCTTCGCCGTGGGCCCGCCGGGGATCTGAATACCTTCCACCGTTGCCGTCACTTCCCCTTCATACCCGTGGGTGCGCTTAAGTTTTCCCAAATCCACCGATTGTTCTTTGGTCTCAAAACGGTCCCAAGAAGCGATATACGCCTTTCTCTCATCCGGCGGTCCAGCGGTGGTTCGGGCTGAGGAATTGGGGGGATCAAGGCTCAGGATCACCTGCAATTCGCTTATGCGGTCAGCCGGCCAAAAAAATTTTCCCACCCTTTGAAAAAGACAATTATCTTCTTCACATCCCTGGATGTTTTTTTTGGCCACTGAAAAGACAACCCGGCGTTGGAATTGGGTTTTATCAATGAGCGCGTCGCTGTCCTTTTCTTTATCGGCCAGATGACTTAACAGTTCGGCAATATCTTTTGCCTTGCCCCCCATTGCCTGAATCAAAGCCTGTTGCCCTTCCGGGCTCAGTTTTTCCATAAGGGGCTTGGGAGGGGAGGCAGGCTCCGGGGGCTTTTCCCGAGAAAAAGCAGCTACTTCCAAAACATCGCAACTGCACTGCACTTCTTCCCATCGGGCGGAATCGTAGTAGTGGGTGAGCTTAGTGCTGCTGAATAAGCCACACCCCGAAGTCAGCACCACCAAGACACACCAGCCTATCCACCAACTCCTGCTTTTCATCATCTGCTCCTCCTTGAGCCATGGTTCGGCAATCTCAAGTCATTCGGGATATTATCTTACAATTATTATTACATAATTTGAAATTAATTTATTTCCCATTAAATTTTAATTTATTATCGGCCTCGCATATTCTGCCCCAGGATTAAGTTTCCCTGGTCCGGAGAGTAGCGGTTCTTGGCAAGGACTGCAAAGGCCCGGCTTTTTGGGGGGACACAGGTCACAGACTGGTGGGCGCCGGCAACTTTTCCAAGCCATCAGAAAATCTTTTTGCCGGAAAACTTGGTAACCAGACAATTTCTATGCTAAATTCCTGGTAACCGGATCACCTGGGAGGCAATCAGGAGAAGCGGCCTCGCCGGATATCCCAAAACCAAAAACCCTGAAGAACCAGACTTAACGATGGTTTCATCTCCTTATACCCGCACCAGTTTTACCGTCCCCAACCTCATTACCCTGGTGCGGATACTGCTGACGCCCCTGTTCATCATCTTCTTGATTCAAGGGCGCTACCAGAAGGCCCTCATCGTGTTTGTCCTGGCGGGGCTGAGCGACCTGGCCGATGGACTCATCGCCCGTCTCTGGCAGCAGAAATCGCCCCTGGGCGCCTACCTGGACCCGGTGGCAGACAAACTCCTCATGGCCGCCAGCTTCGTCACCCTGAGCATCGCCCGTCTCATTCCTTCCTGGCTCACGGTGGTGGTCCTGAGCCGGGACGTGGTCCTGGTCATCGGGGTTCTGGTTCTGCGCCTGACGGATCATTCCCTGGTGATCCGGCCTTCCCTGTGGGGCAAATGCTCCACTACCCTGCAAATCCTTACGGTGCTGATGGTCCTGGTGGGCAAACTGTGGCCCCTGCCGCCGGTCTTCCTTAAGGGTTGCTTCTACCTCACCGGAGCTCTCACCGCGATTTCCGGGGTCCATTATATCTACCGCGGGCTGGCCATTTTGGGACAGGCCCCGGGAAACCGTCATGGGTGAAGTGGTTGATCTGGAACGGTTCCGGACCAAGTTGGCCGCGGATCAGGGTTTCCGCACCTGGCTGGCCCGGTTTCAGGAGCAGTTCGGTCCCGAGACCCGGCTTCAGGACCTGAGCGACCAGACCCTCCTTTATCTCGCCAGCCCCGGGGAAGAGAATCTGTATGTTTACTTCGACCTGGTTATGGGAGCCCAGGGCCTGGGGGGGTCCCTGCGCTTCCGGTTGGATGACCTGGACAACGCCACCAAGCTTAAAATCATGGATGTAGCCTTTGCCCTGATGGACCGGGTCCGCTTTGAGGTCATGCGCCGCTTGGGATGGGTGGGAGAGGTGTTGGAGCAGGATACCCCTATCATCCAACTGGTGCGGCAGGCGGTCCGGCGAGGCCAGGAATTTGCCCGGGAGGTGCCCCGCCTCGCGCCCAGCCACCCCGACTATCCCGCCTACGCTAAACTTCGGGCCGCGGACCAGACGGTGTTCCTCCGGAGGCTCATCCCCCGGGCGGTGGGTGAGTTCGAGGCCAGGGTGTCGAAGCGTTAGGGCGGGCCACCTCCTCCGGGAATCTGGCATTACATTTTTGCATTTAAAAAAAATATTGAAATAATTCAACTAACGGCAATTTTTTTCTTGTAAATCCGTTTGTTCTATG
>VGSW01000237.1 GCA_016874915.1 Deltaproteobacteria bacterium | reverse complement strand
CTCGGCTACCCCATGGGAGTGAGCGGCCTCATCGACGTCATCCATGATCCGGCCTACGCCTGCGGGGTGGGACTGGTGCTTTACGGCTACCGGACCCAGAAAAAGAACCTGCATAGCGGCCGCCCCGGCCGCTGGAGCTCCCGGGGCCAGCGGGGCTTTTGGCGCAAGCTGAAGAAGTGGTTCAAGGAAGTGGTTTAACAGTTTTCAGTTTTCGGTTAAGATAATTTAGGATAATTAATAGGTTAACCGGCAGGGTGGCGCCATTTGAAAGTAAGGTGGTATAACTCCAGGAAACATGGTATGAACCGTGTAAGGAGATTTATAGCATGAAAATTCAGTTAGTCCCCAATGAGCTGTCGGCCAAGATCAAGGTCATGGGAATCGGCGGCGCCGGTGGCAACGCCATTAACGACATGATCACCTCCCAGGTGTTGGGGGTGGATTTCGTGGCGGCCAATACCGACGCCCAGGTCCTGGACCGGAGCCTGGCGCCGGTGAAAATCCAGCTGGGCCCCGGCGTCACCAAGGGCCTGGGGGCTGGCGGCGACCCGGAGGTGGGGAGGGAAGCCACCCGTGAAGAGACGGAGCGCCTCAAGCAGGTGCTCCAGGGGGCGGACATGGTGTTCATTGCCGCGGGCATGGGCGGCGGCACCGGCACCGGCGGCTCCCCCGTGGTGGCGGAGATCAGCCGGGAGTTGGGGGCCCTCACCGTGGCCGTGGTGAGCAAACCCTTTGAATTCGAAGGCAAGCAAAAACGGCGCATCGCGGACAGTGGCATCGAAGAGTTGCGCAAGGTGGTGGACACCATCATCACCATCCCCAACGACCGCCTCTTGTCCCTGAGCTCCAAAAATTCCCGTCTCAAAGACGTCTTCGCCATGGCTAACGAAGTGCTGGGCTTCGCGGTGCGGGGCATCTCCGACCTCATCATGGTGCCCGGTTTCATGAACGTGGATTTCGCCGACGTGCGCACCGTCATGAAGGAACGGGGCATGGCCCTCATGGGCACCGGCATCGCCAGCGGCGGCAACCGGGCCGCAGACGCGGCCAACAAGGCCATTTCCAGCCCCCTGCTGGAGGACATCTCCATCCGGGGCGCCCGGGGCATCCTGGTCAACATCACCGCCTCCCCCGACATCACCATGGAGGAATTTAAGGAAATTGGCGGCATCGTCCAGAACGAGGCCCACGAGGACGCCATCATCAAGGTGGGCCTGGTGTACGACGACGGCCTGGGCGAAGAAATCCGGGTCACCGTCATCGCCACCGGCATCGGGAAAAGGTCGGTAGCGGTGGAAACCCCGGCCTGGACTGCGCCGGCGGCCTCCACCATGATGGAAGAAGACCTGGATATTCCCACCATCCTGCGGAGAGACGCCGCGGATGCCCGTAAAGGGGAACGGCCCGCCGCCATGGGAGTGGCCGGGGCCCGCAAAAACATCGTCCACCCGGATCTGCAGTACGAAGAGAGCGAACTCGACGTACCGCCGTTTTTGAGAAAAGCGGATTGACGGACGGTTTTCAGTTTTCAGTTTTCGGTAGGGTGGGCAAATGCCCACCCTATTTTTTCTCGTGGGTCCAGCAGCTTTTCGATTTCGGTATAAATAATATAAGGAGATAAAGAATGGAAAACTATAGAGATGCTAAGTATAATGATGTCATTAATGTAATAAAGGAGTTTCATAACAAGTATCAGAGACCGGGCATTCCTGATTTATTGAATTTGATTAAAGGACCATATAATGTTACTGAACCTAATCAACTCCAGAATAATTGGGCAGATTTTGATAATCCTGGTGTCTACTTCATATTCTCTAATGCTGATGAGTTGCTTTATGTTGGTATGTCGACTGTCTCGATAGGTTCTCGCCTTATTTCGTTCTTCGGGAGCCTTATTGAACCCAAAAATCCTCAATGGCTTCAAGAAAAAGGAAAAACCGCAGGATATGCAGCAATTTTACCTATTGATAAAAATAATCGATTCGAGGCTCCCGCTATTGAAGACTACATAATTTGTAGGTTAAAAAAAATCTTATGAGATATTACTGATGATTTTGCCAAAATGTCAGTCAAGATCAAAACTCGCCTGAAAAAGCTCCTCTCCCAGGAAAAAGGCGCCTACGTCCGGGAGTGGGGGGCGCGCTGGCCGGTGGCGCTGGTCTATCCCCAGGTTTACGGGGTGGCCATGGGCAACCTGGGGTTTCAGACCATCTATCATCTGATTAATGCTCAACCTAATTTAACTTGCGAACGGGCCTTTCTGCCCACTGCCGAGGAGTGGGAGGAGCACCGGCGCACCCGCACTCCGATTCTTACCCTAGAGTCCCAGCGGCCGCTCAAAGACTTCGCGGCCGTGGCCTTTTCCATCTCTTTTGAGGCCGACTATCCCTTGGTGCTGCAAATCCTGGAAGGCGCGGGGATTCCTCTCAGGGCCGCGGACCGGGGACCGGAGCACCCTCTGATCCTGGCCGGGGGAGTGGCCACCTTTCTCAACCCCGAACCCCTGGCGCCCTTTGTGGATGCTCTCTTTTTGGGGGAGGGGGAAGCGGGGGCCCTGGATTTTTTTAACTTCCTGGCCCAGGGAAGCCGAGGGGACCGCCCGGCCCTGCTTAAAGGACTGGCCCACGCGGTTCCCGGGGCTTACGCGCCCTCCGGCTACCAGCCCCGCTACCACCCGGATGGAGTTTTGGCGGCTTTTGAGGCCGCGCCGGGGTATTCTGAAAAAGTCACCGCGCCCCACCTGCCGGAGTTGGCTCCCTTCCCCACCCACAGCCACATCCTGGCTCCCCAGAGTCAATGGGGGGAGATGTTCCTGGTGGAAACCGGCCGGGGCTGCTCCCGGGGTTGCCGCTTCTGCGCCGCGGGCTTCATCTACCGCCCGCCCCGGGATCGGGGGCTGGAGGATTTATGGGTTCAGGTGGAACGGGGGTTGATGGAGCGGCGCAAGGTGGGGCTGGTGGGCGCGGCGGTGTCGGACCACCCCGCGGTAAAGGACCTGTGCCGCAAGGTGGTGGAGATAGGCGGCGAATTGGGCATCAGTTCATTGCGGGCCGACTCGGTGGATGAGGAACTCTTCGGCCTGTTGGCCCAGGCCGGGGTGCGCACCGTGGCCCTGGCCCCGGACGCGGGGAGCGAGCGCCTCCGGCGGGTGCTGAACAAGGGCCTTACCCAGGAGGACCTGGCCCGGGCCGCCCTGGCTTTAAGCCAATCCGGCATCCCGCAACTTCGCCTCTACTTCATGGTGGGCCTGCCCACGGAAACCCTGGAAGACGTGCTGGAGATTCCCCGCCTGGTAAAATATCTCCAGCACCGGGTAATTAAAGATAGCCACGGGAAAGGCCGCCTGGGCCTCATCACCCTGAGCCTGTCGTCTTTCGTGCCCAAGCCCTTCACGCCTTTCCAGTGGGCGCCCTTCATGGAAGTGGGCGAATTGAAAAAGCGTCTCAAGCTAATCCAACAGGAATTGAAGGGGATGAAAGAGGTGCGGGTGCACACCGAT
This sequence comes from Deltaproteobacteria bacterium, assembly GCA_016874915.1. Lineage (GTDB taxonomy): Bacteria > Desulfobacterota > Desulfobaccia > Desulfobaccales > 0-14-0-80-60-11 > VGSO01. The sequence continues at coordinate 687 of VGSW01000237.1, read as the reverse complement.
CTGCCCAAGTGGGCCTACACCCAGGCGCTGCTGGCCCGGGGGGACCGGCGGGTGGGAGAGATGATGCTCCTGGCCCATAAGACGTCGTGGCCCCAGGCGTTTCGGCAGAGCGCGGTGAATCCGGACTTTTTCACTTTGCGGGAGCGCGGCCCCGATGAACTCTTCCCCTGGGACTTCATCGACCACGGCTTGAAGAAGGAATATCTCTGGGAGGAATACCGGAAGGCATTGGAAGAAAAAGAGTCGCCCCGGTGCTTGCCGGAGATTTGCAGGCGGTGCGGGGTTTGCGGGGATCAGTTGACAGTTGACAGTTAACAGTTCAAAGTTCAAAGTTCAAAGTTAGGAATAGCCCCGTCCATCTGGGCCCATGTAGTTGCTCCCATACAGGAAAATATTGTGAGACTGTTGCAATTACCCGAATAATCCCAAATTGTCACCCTGAGCGAAGCCGCCCAATTCGCCGCCGCAAGAGCTTCGGCCCCAATTTGCGTTCCCAAACAGGAGCTTGGGAACGAGGAAAAGGCGCATTGCGCCCATTTTGGAAGTTCATTCCATTATGAAACGGAAGTTCCTCGCTTTTTCCAGACAAAAGGGGGGTTAACGTATTGATATTTTGGGAATAATTATGGTTTTTGGGGAATATTTCTGTACCCATGTAAATGCAAAAATATACTTGACAATTAATGA
>VGSW01000236.1 GCA_016874915.1 Deltaproteobacteria bacterium | reverse complement strand
ATGTTCTCGTGTCAAAGAGCAAATTAGCGGACTGGGAACCGCGATCATCGATTTTTTGATCCCGGATGCCGATTACAACCCAGTCGAGTTGAAAATGGCTGCCTGAACTTTTTACTAGTTCATCAACCTTGAATTTGAACTTTTCCAAGCAGAGAACACAGAGTTACACGGAGGATTCATTCAGCCTTGGCGCTGAGAGCCAAGGCTGAATTTTTTCTCCAATGAATCCTCGGCGCCCTCTGTGCCTCCGTGGTTTCCTCCGAAAACCGGAAACCGGAAACCGGAAACCCTATTTTCCCCCTTGACAAGGCCGGAGTTTTCTTAAAGAATTATAGGGCGAGCGGGAATAACTCAGCGGTAGAGTGCAACCTTGCCAAGGTTGAAGTCGCGGGTTCGAATCCCGTTTCCCGCTCCATTTCTTTTTAGAGGCGGCATAGCCAAGAGGTAAGGCAACGGTCTGCAAAACCGTTATTCACCGGTTCGAATCCGGTTGCCGCCTCCAGTTATTTCAGGTACTTACCTTTCATTTCTCTTCTTTAAAATTTCCCGGGTGAATATATAGGTGAATAGCATTACCGATTTTCTCCCACTAGGGACTTTAATTCGTCCTTGCTCACCGTGTTGTACCGCTTGAAGACGTGCATGGTCTTGTGGCCGCTGGCCGCCATGATTCTGTAATAATCATGGCCCTGTAGCCGCCAATTATTGATGGCCGTGTGTCTCAGATCGTGAAAGGTGAAGTCCTCTATTCCCTCTCCGTGAAATATCTGAAAGAGACCCTCAATAAGTTCAAAGTCCCGGCAAAAGAACAGGGAGAGGTGCCTCAGGCCATTTCCGGCACAAAGAAGGACATCGTAGACGCGGGGGCGAAGTAAGAAGGGGGCTCTGACCTCGGCATCGGTCTTTGGTTTCACACCAAGACCCCCAGGCGCAAAGAAATTTATCCGGATTTAGATGTCGGAGGGCTTTTCTATTATCGATTATTGCCTTAGCTCAGCTCCCAAGCAGTATTTTAGGTCCATGGGAAGTCCCGGAGGCGCAACGTCAGGCCTGTAGAGGCGGGGTCTCCCCGCCCGTAATATGGGTATCAATCGGTTCCCGAATAAAGCCGCTCCCTAACGGATTTTTTTCATCTGGCCGGGGGGGAGCGCCTGTCCCTCCCAGCCGGTTTTTTTCCCTCTGGCCCAGCCTGGAGGAATTTTAACATGAGAGCCCTCTATTTGGTAAACATAAACAGCCGGAACCAAGGCTCTCCCCCCTCCTGAAGCGCGTCCTTTTCCCTTTCCCATGCCTCCGGCCACGGCAGGAGAATGGAGCACTAAGGCCCCGAGCAAGATAGCCAAAATCAGGCTTGCTGGTTTCATCAACGGCCTCCTTAGGTCACCCTTATCCCTACATATTGGATGCTAACACCAAGAATTTTGTTAATTCTGGGGCAGTCGCTATGGAGCCGTTGGCTCGCCTGAAAATCGCCAAAAGTCTCATTCTTCTGGTTCTCAAGCTGCTGTCTTGAAGAGTTCAAAGTTCAAGGTTCAAAGTTTAGATCGCCACCCCGAGAACTTTTCATAATTTACGGGTGAGCCGAAGGCTCATGAGCGACTGCCCTGAAAAGCTTTTGAAGTTTGGTGGCACAGGCTTTCCAGCCTGTGCGGTAGGAACTTCTCCGAGCAGGCTATTGAAAAATTCCTAATTATTGCGACTTGTCAGTCTGGGATAAGCTAAGAATCCTGTAATATTAATAACTTTTAGACCATTCACTTCTTTCAGGATGACATAACAACTCGCCTTTCAACAATCTGCTAGTTGCCCCGGTGCCGGTTCAGCCGGGCCGCCAGGCGGGCGGGATCGGGCTGCTGCCGCATTTGGCTCAGGGTTAAAGGCATTTTCCGCCGCCAGTTGGGGTGTTGGGCAACGGTGCCGGGGAGATTCTGCTGCTCGGGGACGCAGAAGAGCTCTTCCAGGCGCACTTCCAGGAGCGCGGCCCGGCTTTGGGCCAGGTATTCCAGGACGCCGTTCCGGATCTCCGTGGGGCAGGCCGGGGCGGGTTGGGGTTCAGGGGTGAAGCCGGCAGCCAGCAGGCCCCGCTGGGCTAAGGCCTCCACCAGGCGGCGGCGGTCTTCCTGCCGGGCCGATAGGTCAGCCTGGGCCTGGCCGGGTTGGGGATAAAGGTGTAGGGATTCCTTCAAAGCCACGTCCCGGGCCTGCCACCAGCCCGCCAAAGTGGGGAGGTCGTGGGTGGTCACCGCGGCCACGGCCTGCTCGGGGTAGTCTTCCGGGGGCTGGAAGCAGTTTTCCCAGGCGCGCTCAAAATAAAAGACCTTGTATGAGAAGATGCCGGCTTTGCCCAGGTCCCGGCGGATATAAGGGGCCACGGTGCCCAGGTCTTCGCCGATGATGAGGGTGCGGTTCCTGACACTTTCCAGGGCCAGGACGGCCAGGAGTTCCCGGGAAGGGTAGCGCACGTAGGCCCCATGGGCCGCGTCCAGCCCCGTAGGAATCCAGAAGAGGCGGAAAAGGCTCATGACATGATCCAGGCGCAACATACCGCCCGGCGGAAGGCTGGCCCGGAGGATGTTGATAAAGGGCCGGTAACCCGATTCCCGCAGGCGGTGGGGGATGAACGGCGGCAGGCCCCAGTTCTGGCCTTTGGGATTAAAGGCGTCGGGGGGCGCGCCCATGGAGGCGCCGTGGGCGAACAGGTCCGGATAAGCCCAGGTGTCAAAGCCTCCGGCCGCGGCCCCCAGGGCCAAGTCTTGGTATAGGGCGAAGGGCAGGCCCCGGGCCTGGGCGTGGCGGCATACCTGGGCCAGTTGCTCCGCGGCCAGCCACTGGGCGTACTGGTGGAGGCCGCACTCCATGGGATGGGACCGGGCGAATTCGGCCACTGCGGGGCTTCGGGGATTTTGATAGTCCGTAGGCCAGCGGCGCCAATCGGGTTGCTGGAAATATTCCGCCATAGCGCAAAACTGCCCGAACTGCGTTAGGGATTCGTCTTTTTCGGCTAAAAATCGAGCAAATTCCTCACCCCGGGGGGTGCGGGGGGCCTCCGGCGGGCCGTGGGTCCGGAGGAAAGCTTGATAAAGCGGCCCCAGGAGCCGGCGCTTCAGCAGATAGACTTCGGGGTAATCCACCAGTTCGCCGGCCTGGAGGCGGGCTTTCAGGGCGCTGAACTCAGGGGAGGCAATCCAGGCCAGGGCTTCGGGGCAATCCTGCATCTCCGGCGCGGCCGCCAGGTTCACATAAAGAAAATTGAGAAACTGGCGGCTGGTGGGGGAATAGGGGCTGGGGTCGGCGTCCGGAGCCGGAGGACGGGCATTGATGGGGTTGATTCCCACAAACGCGGCCCCCAGGTCCGCGGTCCATGAGACCACCTCCTGCAAATCGGTAAAATCGCCCAGGCCCCAGTTTTGTTCGCTCCTTAAAGCATATAGAGGAAGGTTAAGACCCCAGAGGCGGCGGTTATTTTCCAAGCTGGGAGGGAAATAAGTACTGCGAGGGGCTACGATGAGGCGGGCCGCGCCGGTTTCCTCCCGGCGGTCTGCTAAAACCCGGAGGGTCAGATCATAATAGCCCAACTCCAAGGGTTGGGGCAGGGGAAGCTCCAGGCGGGTGCGGAAGCCCAGGGTATGACTTCCCCGGCAGAGGGATAGAGGCTCCGGGGTGATAACCGTAGTCCAGATAACCCTCTGGCCGTTTTCTCCGGCCAGTTCGGCCTGGACTTCCACAGCGGACCGGAGTTCCGGTGACGGGGTCCGGGTGAAAAAGGCGATTTTCCCCCGCTGGGAGCTGGCAGGAATAAGTTGCACCGGACCCACCAGCCGGTCAAAGGGCTGAAGGCGCCGGCGCTCCATCTCCCGGGCCAAGGCTTCCCTCTCCTCCCAGGGCGCCCCCATGGCGGTGAGCAAAGCCCGGTAAACTGACTGGGAAGTGCGCCGCCGCTTCCCAAAGTTGTCCCAATATTGGGCCGCGATGCCGCAGCCGCGGCCCAGGGCGGCGATGTGGGCGGAGATGAGTTTGGTAGTCATAGGCAAAAGATTTTTGGGAGAGGGGGCCAGGGGCAGACAGCCCCTGCCCCCTCCCCCAATCCCTTAAGGAGGAATTAAATTGCCGGGGAAAGCGGAGCCAAGGCTCCGCTTTCCCCGGCCCCATTAAAGGGGGTTGGGAGGGGAGTTTGAGGGGAGGGCAGGGGACT
>VGSW01000235.1 GCA_016874915.1 Deltaproteobacteria bacterium | reverse complement strand
CATTTTCAAAAAAACCGGTATTATAACAACTGCCGAAAACCGAAAACCCTACCATGCGTTGCCCTTACTGCCACAGCACCAACAACAAGGTCATCGATTCCCGGCCCAGCCGGGAGGCCAACGCCATTAGGCGGCGGCGGGAATGCCTCAACTGCCAGCGGCGCTTCACCACTTACGAACAGGTGGAGGAGACCATGCCCCTGGTGGTCAAAAAAGACGGGCGGCGGGAGCCTTATCACCGCGCCAAGGTGTATGAGGGGATCAAAAAGGCCTGCGAAAAACGCCCCGTGTCCATTGACGCCATCGAAAACTTCCTGGACGCCCTGGAAAGGGAAATGTTGGAGAGCGGCCACCGGGAAGTGGCCTCCACCTGGTTGGGCGAGCGGGTCATGGACCAGCTGCGCCATTGGGACGAAGTGGCCTACGTGCGCTTCGCCTCGGTGTACCGCCACTTCACCGACGCCACCGACTTCATGAAGGAAATCCGCCAGCTCCTTGAGTCCAGGAAAGAGGCGGAGAAGGAATAATTTTGAGGGGAGGGGCCAGGGGCCGATGGCCCCTGCCCCTCCCCCCAACCCCCCCCTCCCCAACCCCCATAAGTGAATGATTTGATATGACTACATTCTTAACATTATTAATGGCAATTTTTACCGCCGTCGCTGCGTGGGCGGCCTGGAGAACAGCTTCTCAAACTAAGCGAATTGTCCAAGCAAGCGTTATATTGCAGATTAGACAGCAATTTGATGAATTAGGTGCTTTAGATAAAAATAGAGCTCCGAAAAATTTCGATTTAGAGGCCATATCATTAATTGATATTAATAGTAATGAAGCTAATATGTATAAAGAAATTATTATAGATTATTATGTAGCTTTTTATAATGTAATGTGTCTAATAATAACAGAAACAATTGACAAAAGGATTATAAATAATGTGATTTTTCCTTTTGAATTAGAAGCTTTTTTAAAAATAATAAAATCATTAGAAGAGAAAATGCAAGTATTAACCGACCGTTCTGCTTTTGATTTTTGGGAAAATTTTGCTAAACAATATGCCAAAAACTGATGTGCAATACATGCGGCTGGCCCTTCGGCTAGCGGCCCGGGGGGCGGGCTGGACTTCGCCCAACCCCATGGTGGGCGCGGCGGTGGTGAAGAATGACCGGGTCGTGGGAAAGGGATACCACCGCGGCTACGGGCTGCCCCATGCGGAAGTGGAGGCTTTACGGCGGGCCGGGGACGCGGCCCGAGGGGCTGATCTTTACGTCACTCTGGAACCCTGCAATCACCACGGGAAGACGCCGCCCTGCACCCAGGCGATTCTGGAGGCCGGGGTGCGCCGGGTGGTGGTGGCCGTCCGGGACCCCAACCCCCGGGTGAACGGCGGGGGGGCTGAGTTTTTGGCCTCTCAGGGGGTGCAGGTGGAGGTGGGGCTTTTAGAAGCGGAAGCCCGCCGGGTCAACGAAGCCTGGTTTAAGTGGATGGCCACGGGGCTTCCCTGGGTCATGGCCAAGGCCGCATGCTCCCTGGATGGGCGCATGGCCACAGCCACAGGGGAGAGCCAGTGGCTCACCGGCGAGGCGGCTCGGGCCTTCGGCCACCGCCTGCGCCACCTCTCCGACGCCATCCTGGTGGGGGTTAACACCGTCATCGCCGACGATCCCCAGCTCACCACCCGCCTGCCAACCAAGGACCGAAGACCGAAGACCGAAGACCGGTTCAAAGATCCCATTCGTATCATTTTGGACAGCCGCCTGCGCTTACCCCTGACCGCCCGGCTCCTTAATCTCGATTCCCCCGCGCCCACCTGGGTGGCCTGCACTGAGGCGGCGCCGGCGGAGAAAAGGCGGGCTTTGGAAAAGAAGGGCGCAGAGGTCCTGGTCTTGCCGGAAGAATCGGGACGGGTGGCTTTGCAACCCCTCCTTGCCCTCCTGGGCCAACGCCAGGTCCAGAGCCTCCTGGTGGAAGGGGGCGCCGAAGTGCTGGGCAGCTTCTTCGACCAGAAGCTGGTGGACCAGTTTTTCTTTTTCTACGCCCCCAAGTTCCTGGGAGGCCGCCGGGCCTTAAGCGTCCTGGGAGGGGAAGGCGCGGCCCGCCTCCAGGATGCTTCTCAGGCCCGGGACCTGTCCGTCCGCCGACTGGGGCCAGACCTTCTCCTTTCGGGATATCTGAGCCCCGGTCAATACCTCTGCTAAAGTCGCCAACCTTTGTAAAAGTGAAGAGCAAAATACGATTACCTGAGTGGCACAGCGCGGCCCGAGGCCGCAACCAAACTCAAAAGATGATCTGATTACTTAATCAGATCAATGGGATACATGCAAAATCTTTGTCAAAAAACAAGAAATTGAAGATTAGTAGCACAGGCTTCCAGCCTGTGGGATAGCCTTCCGGGCGCCATAAATGGCGCCCCTATGTAAATAACCTGCGAATGCACTTCGCTATGAAAACCCGAAATTTTCTGCTAAATCTATTACTTGTTCTTTCTCTCATTTAAATTGTCCCTCAAATTTATTAATATCTTCATGAGCGCCCAGGCTCAGGGAGGAATCCGACCATGACCATGAAAGCCATTTCTTATGAAGAGGCCCGGCCCCTGATGAAGCCCGGCGACGTCATTGCCTTCGGCGGCAAGGGCCAACTTTCGGAAATCATCAAGTTCGCCACCCATTCCGCGGTGTCCCACGTGGGGGTCATTCTTCAGACCAAAGTGGTGGACGACCTCACTGGCCGGTTTTTCAACCAGATCATTGAATCCACTTCCCTGCACGGATTTAACGGCGTCACCGTGTCCCGCTTCAGTGACCGGCTAACCGACTATGACGGTGAAATATGGTGGCTGCCGCTAAGCCAGGGGTTGTGGCAGCAGAAGTTCGACCGCAAAGCCTTTTATGATTTCCTCTTCAACCAGGCCAAAGAACGCAAACCTTACGACATGCCCCAGGCCATCAACTCGGCCCTGGATCACCTGGACTCCCTTCCCGGAGGGCTCCACGGCGCCAATTACAACAAAGAGGATTTCAGCCGCTTTTTCTGCTCCGAGCTGGCGGCCGCGGGATTGGAGAAGTCCGGCGCCATCCCCCGAGTCAACGCTTCCGAGGTCACTCCCATCGACCTGTGCCGCTGGAACATTTATGACCCGGAGTATTACCTCCTCAAAGGCGACGATTCCAAACGGATTAAGGGGTTCAATAGCCTGGCCCCCGGCTTATGGGATATTTAAGACGTGTCGGGCGACTTATCCTCAAGGAGGAAAAAATGCGACCGGTGCTGCGCCTGAATGATGGTTTTGACCACACCACCCCCCACCTGCGGGATTATGTGAAGGAACTGCAAAACCTTCTCAATCAGATGGGGTATTCCTTGAATCCGGACGGCCGGTTCGGCTCCCAAACGGAAATCGCGATGCGGGAGTTCCAGGAAGTCCAGGGGCTGGATCCCGATGGCATCGTAGGGCCCCTCACCTGGGCTGAACTCCTGGGAGTCCGGCCGACGCTGCGCCTTTACGATGGCTATGACCAGACCACCCCTTATTATTATGATGAAGTGATGGAATTGCAGGACCGGCTTAAAGAAAAGGGATTTCCCATAAAGGCCGACGGACATTTCGGGCTCCGGACCCTGGAGGCGGTGAAAAAATTTCAGAAATCCCAGAAGTTGAAGCCCGACGGCATCGTGGGCTCCCGCACCTGGTCCGCGCTGCTGGGGACCCCGCCGGTGGAGCCGGCGCCCCAGCCGACCCCTTCCGGCCCTCCGGAAACGGGAAAGCCGCCAAAACCCGAACAACCGCCTTCGGATAAGCCCCCGGTAAAACCGCCTCTCCAGCCGCCGGCGACTACCCCCGCCGCGGGAATTTACTATAAAGATTCTCCCAGGCTGGCCGGCGTGCCCCTGGCCCCCAAGACCCCCATCGTGGTGCCCGCCGCCGAACCGGAGCGCACTCTGATCCGAATTTTTAACCGCCTGGGGGGCCTGATGGAGGAACTGGCCGACGAAAGCGGCATTGACGTGTCCGCCATCCTGGCAGTGTGGAAGGTGGAAAGCGGGGGCCGGGAGCACGTCCCCCAGCGGGCGGTAATCCGGTTCGAGAATCACAAGCTCTTCAGCTATTGGGGGCAGTATCAGGAAGACCTTTACGACCGCCACTTTCGACATGGAGGCCGCCGGGGGGTGGGGGGGAAGGCCTGGGAAAACCATAGTT
>VGSW01000234.1 GCA_016874915.1 Deltaproteobacteria bacterium | reverse complement strand
ACCACTGTCAGACAGGTAGCTTTGAATTTAGAGACCGTTATTGATTCCATGGCCTATCTTTTTTAATATCAGGCTATAAAAAAATTTTGGCTCAGGGTTCCCGTTTAAACCCAGCTTGCACAAAATGCTGGTCGAAGGTGAGAGCCGCTCTGATTCGTTGCCGTTTCATAACAACGAAAGAAGTGCAATCCGTAAAAGAAAAAGATTTATCTGAATGTTGAATGAAGTACCGCCATGCCTCATGTAACATATCTTCATCAATATGAATAAATTTGACCGATGGGCTTTCCAACAGGAGCTTCCCTATTTCAACGGCCTTCGCATGTCGATTTCGATTGTTGAAAAATGTAATAACCTCATCAAAAACATACGATGTTGTAATGATAAGAGGCAAATTACTTCTCAGGTTTTGCCAGTGGGCTAATGCAACTTGGTGATTAAGGTCATCTGCGGCTTCCAGAGCTATGAGGTAGCCGGTATCCAGAAATAGCTTTCTCATGGTCTGGAACCATAGAGATAGCGGTCATGATCTTCCGAGCCATCTGGCAAGCCACACTTCACGGGATTTTTCCCAAGATTAAGGATGGGGTCTGTTTTGCTAATTGGAGATATTATAATTCGATGGTTCTCTTTTCGGATTTCTACTTCCTCAGCCTCCGCCAGCAAGCTTTTGGGAACAATCAACCCTCTCTTAGTTACTTTGGCTTTTAATGCTTTTGCCTTCATGTTCGATCCCTTTCTTTAATTCTTCAATTAACCTATTCTTTTCCTCAGGGGTAAGTTGGTTAATTGATTCCAGAAGGGCTTCATCTGGGCTAACAATGGTAAATCTGTTGCCTTGAACCCTCCAAAATCTTAATGAAATATTTGTTGTATATCCAATGCATATTTAACATTTTCATCTTCGGACCTTGAAATAATTATGCCCTCTACTTTTCCATTTTCTCCGGCAAGCTTGGTTTTTACCCATCCCATATACCTTAAAATTTGTCCCACAGTTTCATCGGAGGATTGCTCTCTTTTTAATTCAATGACCAAATATCTATTACCTTCTGAAATATGTCTTGCTAAAAAATCTAATATACCGATTCCTTCTCTTGTATCGAATTTACCGTCATTACTCAATAATTCCCATTCATTAAATAAGTTATTCCATTCCTTAACAATTCGATTCTGTAAATCGATTTCCGAATGAATATTAGATGTTAGACCTCCTGTCTTGATTTCCTTTAATCTTTTAATAGCAATATTTGAAGTCTTGCTCTTTTCTAATTCAGGATAATTCAGCATTTCCTTTGCCAAATTAATAAGTTCAGAAATCCCAGATTTACTTTTTCCCAATAATTCAGCGGTCTTTGCTTTAGACCATCCACCTCTTTCCGGATTTGTTGATGCAGACCCTTTCTTTTTTATTAAATAATCATTTAATTTAAAGATAAATGTAATCCCTTTCCTCCAATCATTCCTCATTGAATCTTTATAATATAATTGGACAATATCTGCATTGAAAGATTCACTTGAAGCATTAAACCCACAAGTACTACATTCAGCCTCAAAATTATTAACTGGAGAATCACAAAAAATACAATTATCCATAAAAAATCCCGTAGGTAAGGCGCTCCACGTCCGCTATCTTTTAAGCTCGCCCAGCTAGGTGGAGAATAAGATCGTCCAAAATTATTCTACCATGTTACTACATTTCCCTTTATAAAAAAAGCCCGGTCTGGGACCGGGCTCGAGGGTTATCAAAATGCTGAAGATTATGAAACTGTCGGTCTGGGCAGCAAGCCGGCGGTCTCGAGGATCTCCGGCACTCTTTCCTCCCACTCGATGGCCATGAGGTGGATGCCGGCGATGCCCTTCATTGCCAGGCACTCGTGGATCTGCTCCACCGCGATCTTGATGCCTTCCGCGGCCTGCTTGTCCTTGGGCACCCCCTTGAGGCGGGTGATGTAGGAGTCGGGCACGTCCAGACCGGGGACGAACTTTTTCATGTAGTTGGCCATACCCACGGATTTAAGGGGGGTGATCCCCGCCATGATGTAGGCTTTCTCCGTCAGGCCCATGTCATTGGCCATCTCCATGAACTTGTGGAACCGCTCCATGTTGTAAATGCACTGGGTCTGAATGAACTGGACCCCCGCGGCGATCTTTTTGCCCATGCGCACCACCCGGAACTCTTGGGGGTCGGCGAAGGGGTTGGCCGCCGCGCCGATGAACATCTGGGGCCGGCCTTGCACCTCGGTGCCGCTGATCATCTTACCCTCGTCCCGCATCATTCTGAGGGTGTTGGCCAGTTGCACCGAATCCAGGTCATGGACGTTCTTGGACTGGGGGTGGTCGCCAAAGGACTGGTGGTCGCCGGTGAGGCACAGGAGGTTCTTGATCCCCATGGCCGCGGCGCCCAAGATGTTGCTCTGGAGGGCGATGCGGTTCATGTCCCGGGTGACCATCTGCATCACCGGCTCGATGCCCATTTCCAGGAGGATTTTGGAGGCGGCCAGGGAACAGAAGCGCACCACCGCGGTCTGGTTGTCGGTGACGTTCACTGCGTCGACGCAGCCTTTCAAGAAATTCGCTTTGTACCTGAAGTGCTCGGCATCTGCGCCCCGGGGAGGACCACATTCGCCGGTTACGGCTTTTTTCCCGCTTTTGAAGATTTTTTCCAGGTTGCTTCCTGCGGAATAGGTGGTCATTGTTTCAGTTCCTCCCGAATCGAAGTGCGCAGGCCGCCGTCGCGGCTGGTGCTCCAGTTTTTATAGAGTTTCACCTCGGTCATCTTGTGGAGCTGGCCGAGGTTTTTCATGCGGTCGTAGATGAGGTGCCAGATGCAGGGGATACTGCCTTTGCCCACCTCGCAGATGCCCCCGGAGGAGCCGCCGCAGGGGCCGTTGAGAAGCTGCTTGGCGCAGCGGGCGATGGGGCAGAGCCCCCCGTATTCGCCGATGACGCAGCTGCCGCAGGCCTGGCAGAATTCTTTCCATACCCCGTGTTCCACGGCGCCGCCGATGCTGGTGGTGTTGATCCCGGGAAAGACGTGGAGATAAGGATAGCGGGCGGTGACGTATTGGGGGCCGACGCTGCAGGCGATGGACACCACGGCGTCGGCGTCCGCCACCAGGTCATCCAGGGGCTCGATGTATTCGGGGTCGCACTGCCGTTCACAGGTATATTCTTTGACGTCTAGATTGTTGCCGGCGGCTTTGCGGGCAATTCTCAGCTCCGAAGCCAGGATGGCCACTTCCTTTTCGCCGCCGACGTTACAGACGGTGACGCAGCCTTTGCAGCCGGCCACCACTATTTTTTTGAAATCCTTGATCATGTCCAGGATTTCCGCTAGGGGTTTGGATTCCCCGATGACCATATAATTCCTCCTCCTCCGTTAATCCAGAACGGGTCGCAACGTTCAAAATAATATCCCCAAACCCTTATGCGCCTTCAAGCCGCGTCCCGGCTCGCAGCTCATGATCAGGGCCGGGGGAGATTTCCAGCAAGTTCTCCCCAAAGCTCCAAACAGAAATAGCCCGAGGAGCAATTTTGTGCTTTTGTACCAGTATTCACATAACATTTTACGGCCTAAGGTTCATTATGTCAAATATAAAAGCCCCAAGAAATTTAGGGGATAAGGGTTGAGGAAGTAAAATATTTATTGACAAACCGGTGCAAGGTCGTATAAATGGGAGGACTATGTGAAAAAAAGTATGAACCCTGGCGGGATATAGACCATATCCTCCAGGAGCACCAGGTGATTTCCCCGGAAGCTCCCCGCTCCGGGAGTAAATACGTCATCAAAACCCTTAAGGAGGCTTTGTTTATGGCGAAGTACGATCCGGTTAAACAGAAGGACTGGCAGATTGCCGAAATTGCCGAAGCGGAGATGATTCCCTTTGAAGAGATGTGCGATAAGCTGGAAATCCCCAAAGATGAGCGCATCCCCATGGGCCAGAAAATCGGCCGCGTCGACTACGTGAAATGCCTGGAACGCAACAAGAACAAACCCGACGGCTTTTACATCGACGTCACCGCCATCACCCCCACTCCCCTGGGCGAAGGCAAATCCACCACCTCCATGGGCCTCATCGAGGGCCTGGGCAAACGGGGCGTCAACGTGGGCGGCTGCATCCGGCAGCCTTCCGGCGGCCCCACCATGAACGTCAAGGGCACCGCGGCCGGCGGCGGCATTTCGCTGCTTATTCCCATGACCGAGTTCTCCCTGGGCCTCACCGGCGACATCAACAACATCATGAACGCCCACAACCTGGCCATGGTGGCCGCCACCTCCCGGCTGCAGCACGAGTTCAACTACAATGAC
>VGSW01000233.1 GCA_016874915.1 Deltaproteobacteria bacterium | reverse complement strand
TCGGTGCGGCCGATGGAGCCGGCGAACAATAAATCCCCCACGTACACGTAAGGATGGCCTTCCATCACCAGGCTGATGTGGCCCGGAGTATGCCCAGGGGTGTGGAGCACTTTAAGGCGGTACTGCCCGAAGGTGATAACATCGCCTTCTTTCAACAGGACGTCCGCCTGGGACAGGCGCAGCCGGTTGCCCGTGAAGAACATGGCCTCCGCCGAGGGTTGGGTCAGCATCCGGGCATCCAGTTCATGGATGGCGATGGGCGCGCCGGTGGCGTCCTTCAACGGTTGATTGGCGTCCACGTGGTCAAAATGGCCGTGGGTGTCGATGATCATTTTCAGGTTGAGCTTATGGTATTTCAAGACCTCCAGGATTTCCCCCTCATCTCCCCCCGGGTCGATGACCACCGCTTCCTTGGTCTCTTCATCGCCGATAATATAGCAGTTGACCTGCAGCAATCCCACTTCCAGGCCCTTTTGGATCATTGAACCCTCCATATGTAAAACCGGTCTTCGGTCTCCGGTCTTCGGTCTATTAACTTAGAAAAAACCTCACCCCCTGGACCGCAAAATACCCTCCGAACGCGAAAAGGAAAAACCCGCAGCAGGCCAGGAAGCCCCGGTACACCTGGTCGGACAGGAACCGCCGCCCCTGGGCCACCGCGCCGGACACCAGGCTGTACCAGGCGAAGTCCGCCAGGATATGGCCCGCGTAAAACAGGACCACTCCTAGGAGGCCGTACTTTTGGGCGAAAATCACGTAGCCCAGGCCGATGGTGAGCCACCAGATGAGCCAGTAAGGGTTGGCCAGGCTCATGAGAATGCCCGTGGCCACGGGATGCAGGCCGGATTGGGCCTGGGCGTCGAACTCCAGGCGGCTATGACGGGAGGCCTTCACCAGGGCCAGGCCCATCCAGCCCAGCATCGCGGCTCCTAGCACCGCCACGCTTCCCAGGATCACCGGCCGGTTGAGCCAGGCTGCCACGCCCACCACAAGGAGGATCACCAATGCCCCCTCCAGCAAGGCGTGCCCCACCATGAGCAGCGGTCCGGCCCAGAAGCCCCGCCGGGCCGCCTCCCCCACCGTCACCGTCAACAGCGGCCCCGGCATCAAGGCCCCGGACAGGGCCACGATGAACGAAGTGATGGGTATGCCGGCCAACACCCAGAGGTCCATAATTTCCTTTTATTCTCCTTCAGTCCTAATTATAATATCCTACCACTAACCTTTTGATAAACCAAGGGGAAATCCGGAGTTTACGGGCGTTTCCTCCGGTAAAATTGCGGCCGGACAGATACTAATCCAAGAAAAAGAAACTTTCTATGACCGATGGGGGGATACCCATGTTCCGCAAGATCTTCAATAGGGCAACAGTGTTTTATGGTCTTTTGGCGCTCAGTTTCTTCCTTTTAATTCCCGGCCTTACCACAAGCCAGGTACAGGCTCAATCCCCCCAGGCCAAACCGAAAATAACTCTTTCCGGCGGCCCCGGCGACTCCATGGCAACAGCCATTGTCATCAAAGGAGCGCCCAACAGCATGGCAGGCATCGATGCGGAATATTACTACCTGTCAAAGAAATTCGGAAGGCCCAACCTGGACTGGAAACTGAAAAAGCAAAGCGTCCAGTCCCAGGGCGGCCGGCATTATGACTTGATGGAAATCGAGCTGAAAGATGGTTCGCAGAAGAAGATCTTCTTCGATATCACTGAATTTTACGGAAAGTTATAAGAACCGCTGATGAAAATATTAAGATTTTTCCTGATAATGGCTATTGGCTCTCTTGGGTTGCTGGTTTTTTCGGAATCCGGGAAAGCTCAGGGGAATAAACCTGGAATATCGAAGGGTCCCTGTCCTATCCCAGCGAATTTATCCCACCGGACATGGTGGTCTGCGCCGAGAACCTGGCCACTAAACAGCGCCATTGCACCAACAGGCACCTCAAAGGGAAAAAATTCAAATACCGTATTGGCTACCGCCTCTCCCTGCCTCCGGGAGATTATTACGTTTAGCCTATCTTCCCGATCCCAAGAAATATGGGGCCGATTATCCCAGGGATTACCGGGCCTATTACTCGGAATTTGTCAAATGCGGCATGCGGGAAGGGTGCCTCTCCCATAAGCCCATCGTGGTCCGGGTGGAAAGCGGAGCAATCTTAAGCCGGATTGACCCCCAAGATTGGTATAATTTTTAAATCAAAATCCGGATTGGTATAGCGATATGGATAAAATCGTCATCGAAGGCGGCATTCCCTTAAAAGGGGAAGTGGTCATCAGCGGGGCCAAGAACGCGGCCCTACCCATCCTGGCGGCCACCATTCTGGCTCCGGGGGTGCATGAGCTTTACAGTGTCCCGCCCCTGGCGGACATCCGCACCGCCGGAAGGCTCCTGGGCAGCCTGGGGATTAAATTTCCCCAAGGTCCTCCCGGCAGGAGCGGCACCCCAGGTTCGTCTGGGCAAGATGCGCCCCTGCTGGTGGACTCCTCCGGCCTGGAGGGTTTTGAGGCCCCTTATGAGCTGGTGAAGACCATGCGGGCCGCGGTGCTGGTCCTGGGGCCGTTGGTGGCCCGCCAGCGCCGGGCCCGGGTGTCCCTGCCCGGCGGCTGCGCCATCGGCGCCAGGCCCATTAACCTCCATCTCAAGGGACTGGAGGCCATGGGGGTGAAAATCACCCTCAGGGAAGGCTACGTGGAGGCCGACGCCCGCCGCCTCAACGGCGCGGACATCTATTTTGACACAATCACCGTCACCGGCACCGAAAACCTGATGATGGCCGCGGTCCTGGCCAAAGGGACCACGGTCATCAAGAACGCCGCCATGGAGCCGGAAGTGGGGGACCTGGCCCGGTTTCTCACGGCCATGGGCGCGCAGATTGAGGGCATCGACACCGACGTCTTGACCATCCACGGGGTGAAAGAGCTAAAGCCCGCGTCCTACATCATCATGGCTGACCGCATCGAAGCCGGCACGTACATGGCCGCGGCGGCCATCACCAAAGGCGAAGTCACCCTGTTGAATGCCCCCATGCCCCACCTTACTGCGATCATGGGCAAATTCACCGAGGCCGGGGTGCGCCTCTCCGCGGAGCCGGGCCGCATCACCCTGCAACCCGGGGGCGCCCTCCATGGGGTGGACGTGCGCACCCTGCCTTACCCCGGCTTTCCCACGGACATGCAGGCCCAGTTCATGGCTTTGATGTCCCTGGCCCGGGGCGCTTCCGTGATCACCGAAACCATCTTCGAAAACCGCTTCATGCACGTCAGCGAACTGGTGCGCATGGGCGCGGACATCACCGTATCCGGCAACCACGCCATCGTCCGGGGCAAAAAGACCCTCCAGGGCGCGCCGGTCATGGCCACGGACTTAAGGGCCAGCGCCTCCCTGGTGGTGGCGGGCCTGGCGGCCCAGGGCCTCACCGAAATCCACCGGGTTTACCACCTGGACCGGGGATACGCTAATTTGGTGGAAAAATTCTCGGGGTTGGGGGCAAGGATTCAGCGGATGCCGGAGTGAGTTTTGAAAGATGGCAGCGGTACAAAGAAGGCCAAGGGGATAGCAAATCAGGCATACATCAGACGCCCTTTGGGTTGAGGAATAGGGCGTCCCAGTTCCTGCGCGGTTTCGATCCACTCCTGAATAATGACTTCCACATTTGCCAACGCTTCTTGATAAGTCTTGCCGTCTGCGGCGCATCCCGGCAACTCGGGAACTTCCGCGATAAATGCTTGATCCTCATCGCTCCAATAGATAATCACTTCATATTTAATCATCTCTTTTTCTCTCCCAGGCGATATTTCAAAATAATCTGGCGTACCTGTCTGATTTGATAAGGCTTGGCTTTATTGCCTTTGGGTTGCAGGTGTAATATTTCTTCAACCCCGTTTTTGGAGAAAATGTGGTGACTTCCCCGCTCCCTTTCAATGAAGCCGAGATGGCCCAATAACTCACACAACCCCGCAAAAGGAATGTTCGCATCAGCAGTGCCTCTCAATATCTGCAGCAGGAGTTTTTCATATTTGGCAGTCATGAGGGTTCCAGATGTTTAATATTACCAGATGTTTATGATATCATGGAAACCAGAAATCCTGCCCTTAATGCATCAACTCATGAAAGCTGACGATGGAAACAAACTCCGGATGGGCTTCAGCTTCTTCTTTAGAACTGGATTTGGCCTTAAAAAACAGGTACTTGATGCCATAATTCCGGGCCGTCGCCAAGACGCCGGCATTGTCGTCCACCAGCATGGTGCGGTCCCGGTCAAACCCCAGCCGCTCCTCCAAAATCTCCCAGAACCGCAGGTCTTCTTTGGGTGTCCCCAGGTCGAAGGACG
>VGSW01000232.1 GCA_016874915.1 Deltaproteobacteria bacterium | reverse complement strand
GGCATCTTCATCGCCTCCACCGCTTCCTGCGTGCTGGCTTATTCCGGGGTGGAGTCGGTGCTCCAGACCGCCAGCCTGGTGCGCAGTTGGCGGGAGATCGGCAAGGCCTACATCTTTTTAGGCGTCACCGTGGGGATATTGACCCCCGTGGTCGCGGCCCTGGCCCTGTCTGCGCCCATTGACTTTCGGGCTCACCAGGGGGACCTTATAATTTATTACTCCACCATGGTCAACGGCCCCTTATTCGGCGTGGCCATGGCCGGCTTAGCCTGCTTCATCCTGCCCTTGGCCATGAACACTGCATTTGTGGCCTCTGCTGAACTCATGGAGCGGGTGGCCCACCGGTACGGCTTCCACTGGCTTACCGCCACCAACCGCCGCCAATCCCTGTATCGCATCCATGTGGCCAACGCGGTCTTCTTCTCGGCCATCATCTTCGTCACCGGCAGCCAGCAGGAAACCCTGGCGGACATGTACGCCCTGGGGCTCATCGCCAGCTTCTGCATCAACATGGGGGCCCTGCTCATCTACCGCTATTTCATGGGCACCAAGGAAGTGATCCACTTTTACACCAGCCGCTTGATGACCCTCATCATGTGGGTGGTGTTTGTGAGTTGCTTCATCTTCCTGGCCCTGAAGAAACCCCACGGCACCCTGATGTGGGCGGTGGTCTCCGGCGTGGTGCTGGTCGGAGGGCTGCTCATCGCCCAGAAGCGCGCGCCGGAGCGGCGGGAAAAGGCAAAGGGCGACAACGAAATGGAGCTGATCCTGTTCCTGGCCCAATCCAGCGAGCCCGACGTCCACCTCTATTTTAAGCGGTCCGGCGAACCGGGGCACGAGATTAAAGACAACACCGTGTTCATCACCTTTTACTCCCCCCGGGCCGGGATCCCGCCCAAGTCGGCCCCCAACCACTTTCGCCTGCCCCTGCTGCAGTTGAGCCTTTACCACCGCCTGGTGGCGCTGCTCCGGGTCATAGAGTACGAATTCGCCGACCGCCAGGTGATAGTGCACCTGGGCTGGCCCATGTCTTCCTGGCTGGACCGACTGTCCATCGGGGTCATGGTCTTCAACCTTATGCGTCTGCCCCGTTTATTCCCCAACTTCCGGTTCATGATGAGCTACATCGAGCCGCCTTCGCCGGCGGAACATCCTCATACCGGGGATATCACCCCGCTCTAATTTCTCACGCCAAGACGCCAAGAACGCCAAAAATGCGGCGGCACGGCGTTAACGCGGTGCCCCCGCATTTTCTATTTTGCGTCTTTTCTTTGCGCCTTGGCGCCTTGGCGTGAGATTATTTTTTAAACCGGCTCTCAATCAGGTTGAGCCAGTCAGCCAGGGCCAGCCCCGAAGCGAATTCGTCGTCGCCGGACTGCGGCGGGCTGGTTTCGTCGATGACGGTGTCCGCGGAGACCAGGCACACGGGCCAGCCGGGGACCCCGGGAGGGATGTGACAATTGTCAATGCAGCGGTAAACCGTGAACGCCTGGGCGTCGCAGCGGGCCAGGTATTTTTGCCCCTGAATAGTCAGGGTCAAGGTTTGGTCAAAAAGCCCCAGTTCCCGGAACCGGTCTTGTATAAGGTGGAACAGTTCCGCCGGGCGGGTTTCAGCGACAAAATCTTCCCAGCCCATAACTCATCTCGATTCAGGCTTCTTGGTTGGGGGAGCAATGTTTGCCACAGGCCGTGTGCCTATTTTTATTTATAATTGTATCCTGGCGCCTTGGTGTGAGGTAGGATTCACGCTTCGCACCTTTATTGAGTGCGTAAGACTCACTCTACAGACTGAGGAATACTACCAGCCGGTTTTTGCGGTCACCGGTGCGGTAGTAAACCAAGCTTTCGGCCCAGGGCTGGGATTTTTTCAGGTTGGAGCCGCTGCTTTGATTTGAGTTCCCCGGTTGGGCCAGGCCGTTGAGCACCTCCGGAGGATGAGGCGGGGCGTCATCTTCAAAAACCAGGCGCAGCCGGGGGCCTTTTTCTTCCAGGATAATGGAGATGGAGCCGGGCTGGTTGGGGCGGTAAGCCTGGGTCACCAGGTGGCGGAAAATGGCGCCGGCCACCTGCTCCAGTCCTGAAAGCCGGATGGCGGTAAGACCCCGCTGCTGGGCCCATTTGTGGATAAAGTCCTCCAGCAGCTTGAGATTTTCCAACCGGTTGCTCAGGGTCAGTCGCAGTGGCATCTCAGTGGTCAGTGATCGGTAATCAGTGATCAGTGATCAGTATTTAGTAGTTAGAAACCTTGATGAGAAGATAAGTTAACGGAAAGCCGCAACCCAGCCTTTTCTTAAAACCAGACCCCTTTCATTTGTCTATCAACCAAAACAACCACCTCACATTTATCGAATAATCAAATAATTTCCCGGCCAATGCCCACTGATCGCTGATCACTGGTCACTGGTCACTGATTACTGATTACTAATCATTTTTTAGGTTTGGGCTGGGTTAAAAAGCGGTCCCGCTCGCTGAAGATGCAGCCGCAGTATGGCTGTTTGTAAAGGCCCAGTTTCTTGGCCTTGTTGGCGCCCTCGGCCCACCCCAGCCGGAAGTCTTCATAATAAAAGGGCACCCCCACTTCCCGGACCACCGCCTGGGCCAGTTCCTTTATAAGCTCATGGTTCTGAAATTTACTGTACAACAGAGTGGAAGTGAATGCCTCGAACTTGCCGCTCTTGGCTATCTGGGCAGCGGCCCGCAACCGCATATGATAGCAGAACTGGCAGCGCTCCGTTTCCCGGAAAACCACGGTGCGGAGGAAACCTTCCAGATCGTAAGTCCGGTCCCAGATCATGGGAAGCCGGACCCGGGCGGCGTAATTTTCCAGGGTGGCCAGACGTTTGACAAACTCCTGGTAAGGGTGAATATTGGGGTTGGAAAAAAAGCCGTGGACCCAGTGCCCCTTGGCCATCAAGGATTCCACCGGGTACACCGCGCACGGCCCGCAGCAGATATGGAGGAGGATTTTCATAACGGCCCGCGCTAGCTACATGGTTGGAAATTCAGGATTTCTCTGCCGCCGGGAGGGCTGGCGGGTCAAACAAGCTAACCGATTTGGACTCCCGCCTAAACGCGGTTATCCGTCTTTGTGATAGTGTGACATATTTGGGGTCAATTTCATAGCCCACATAGCGGCGCCGGGCTTTTAAGGCGGCAATGGCCGTCTGGCCGCTGCCCATAAAGGGGTCGAGAATCACTTCGTCGGCAAAAGTGTAAAGCTGGATGAGCCGGTAAGGCAACTCCACGGGAAAAGGCGCCGGATGCCCCACCTGGCGGGCCGGCTCCGCGGGGAAGGTCCACACACTTTTGGTGAACTCCAGGAATTCCTCTTTAGAAATGGTGTTTTCCCGACGCCCGGGGTTCTTCCGGGAAAACGCGCCTTTAGAGAAGATCAGGATATATTCATGGACGTCCCTAAGCGTGGGATTGGCGGCGGAGCGCCAGCTGCCCCAGGCGGTGGACCCCGCGGCGGACGCGGCCTTGTTCCAGATGATCTCCCCCCGCATAAGAAAACCGATTTCCAGCATGTCCCGGATGATAAAGGCATGGAGGGGAATATAGGGCTTGCGGCCCAGGTTGGCGACGTTGACGCAGGCCCGGCCGCCGGGCACCAGGACCCGGTGGACTTCCCGCCACACCCGCTTGAGGAATTCCAGGTATTCGTCCAGGGTTAAATCTTCGTCATAATCCTTGCCCACGTTGTACGGGGGGGAAGTGACCATGAGGTGGACGCTGTGATTCGGGAGCTCTTCCATATTTTCGGCGGATTTGCAAAAGATCTGGTCCAGGGTCTCGGGGGGAAGGGGGTTTTCCCAATATTCGGCTTCTTCTTCGTGATTCAACCCTTCATATATTTTTCCGGCGTAAAAAGCCGAGGCATCATGCCCCGCCCGCCCGGGGGAGCCGAAGGCGCTGGTTCGGGTGCCGGTTTTTCTATTTTTCTTGGGAGGCATTACCCCATGATACAGTTTCGAGCTTTAGATTAAAAGGAAAAGAAAGCGTCCCACCCATTAGGGACGCGCGGCGGGAATCCTGCACAGGCTGGAAAGCCTGTGCCACCATATTCAAGGAACTTTTCGGACCAGGGAACGAGCCATTCATGAGCCTTTGGCTCACCCAAAATCACGAAAGTTTGGTGGCACAGGCTTTCCAGCCTGTGCGGTCAAGAACTTTCAGCGCAGCCAAAAATTAAGAGGCGGCCACTCGAACTTTGAACTCTGAACCTTGAACTTTGAACTTTTCAAAGCAGACTGCGGTTACTTTTTCCTGCGGCCCCAAGGCCCCATGCCTTCCCCGTCCCCGGCCCCGCTCTTTGACCTCCGGGGTTATCAGGAAGGGAAAATAGAC
>VGSW01000231.1 GCA_016874915.1 Deltaproteobacteria bacterium | reverse complement strand
GGCCACCTTCTGGGCGCCGCCGGCGCGGTGGAAGCCATTTTCAGCGTTCTGGCCATTCGCGATTCCATGGTTCCTCCCACCATTAATCTGGATGAGGTGGATCCGGAATGTGAAGGCCTGGACTACGTGCGCCATCAAGCCCGCCCCGCGGACATCCGCTACGCCCTGTCCAATTCCTTCGGGTTCGGCGGCACCAATGCGTCTCTGGTATTCAAGCGCTTTGAGGGATAATGGGCGGTCTCAGTGACCAGTGACCAGTAATCAGTAATCAGTAATCAGTGGGCGGTTGGTTCATAATTCTTTGTAATTATGGGAAAACCTCCCTAATCCTTAATGGGGGAGAAACGGATATTGGCAATAATTTTATAATATTACTGACTGCTGGTCACTGGTCACTGATCACTGGTCACTGACCCCTGGCCGCTGACCAAGGAGGACGGCGCCATGAATGCCATTTTCATCATCCTGGGAGCACTTATCGTTGCAGTGGGCGGCTACCGCTGGTATGCCGGTTACATTGACCGCAAGGTCATTGAGTCCGACCCCAACAGAGTCACCCCGGCCAAGATGTACATGGACGGCGTGGACTTCATGCCCACCCCCAAAAACGTTCTGTTCGGCTACCAGTTCAAGAGCATTGCCGGGGCCGGACCGGTGGTGGGCTCCATCATCGCCCTCCAGTGGGGCTGGCTGCCGGCTCTGTTGTGGCTCTTTCTGGGGGTTCTGTTCATCGGCTGGGTCCACGACTACGTGGCCGGCATGGTGTCCCTGCGCTCCGATGGCCTCTCCCTGGGAGGCTTGAGTTACAAGCTCATCTCCCCCCGGGCCCGCCTTATTTTGCTATCTTTTGTCTATTTTTATTTGTTGCTCTTAGCCGGGGCCTTCGGGGGCGTTATCGCCGGAGCCCTCGTCAGGCTGCAGTCCGGTCCCCTGGCCCTGGTGATCCTGGCCCTGGCCGGAGTGCTGGCCGGCCAGATGATCTACCGCTGGCGGGTAAACATCCTCCTCATGACGGTGATTTGCGTGGCCATCGCCCTCATCGGCATCGAACTGGGCAAGCGCTTTCCGGCGCAATTGTTCCTGGGCGCGGCCGTCGCCGGGAACAAGTTCACCTGGGGTCTGTTCGCCGTGGTCTTCTGCTTCATCAGCGCGGTGCTGCCTATCTGGCGCTTTGCCCTGCCCCTTAATTACGTGGCCTTTTATATCGTCATGTTCGGGCTGGTGGGCGGCATCCTGGGCATCGTCGTGGGCGGTTTTTCCGTCCAGGCCCCGGCGTACACCCAGTTTGTCATCCCCATCGGGCCGCTGTGGCCCATTCTTTTTGTCACCATCGCCTGCGGAGCCATCTCCGGCTGGCATTCCATGGTGTCCACCAGCGGCACCTGCCGCCAGTTGGAATCGGAGTGTGACGCCAAACCGGTCTTGGCCGGGTCCATGTTCACCGAAATGGTCCTGGGGGTGGTGGCCCTGATGACCGCCGCGGCAGCCATTCCCTTCACCCAGTACAAGGAGCTGATGAAAGCCGGGCCCGCCGCGGTTTTCGCCACCGGGCTTTCCAACCTGATGAGCAAAGTGGGTCTGCCCATCGACTACGGCAAGACCATGGCCACGGTGATCATCATCGTCCTGGCCCTCACCGTCATGCAGTTGGTGCTGCGCTTCATGAAAATCGCGGCCATCGAACTGGTGGGGGATTACTCCCCGTTCCTCCGGAACAACACCGTGGCCACTTTCATCGCCGCGGTCTTGGTGCTGCTCCTCGTTCAGACCGGTTGGTGGCAGTACCTGTGGATTCTGTTCGGCGGGGCCAACCAGCTCCTGGCCTCCCTGGCCCTGCTGGTGGCCTCGGTGTGGCTCCTGTCCCAGGGGAAAAAGGCCACTTTCGCTTTAGTCCCCATGTGGTTCATGTTCGTTACCACCATCGCGGCCTTGCTCTACACTTCTTACAATCTCTTGAGCAAGGTGCTCACCGGGCAGGTGAAGGCGGTTACCGGCCAAACCCTGCTGGAGGCCACCGTCGGCAACGGCCTCATGGGCCTAGTGGCCTTGTTCCTGGTGGTGGCGGCCCTGATCCTGCTGGCCGACGGCATCAAGGCCATCCGCCGGCACCAGACTCCCACCCTGAAACCCGGGGAAATGCCCGCGGGCGGCGGAGGGGAGTAAAGGCTGCTGCGGATAAAAAGATTAACCACCAAGGCGCCAAGGATCACAAAGAGGAAAAAATTATGGTTTGGCGCTTTCAGCGCCAAACCATGAATCTTTTCTTGGTGTGATTTCTTTGTGTCTTTGTGTCTTGGTGGTGAAGCCTTTTATGTTTATAGGAGGATTTCTCATGACCGAAAAAAAAGGCGGCTTCCTCAAGGCCGTCAAAGAATTCATTTACGGCATGGCGGCCCACGACTCGGCCCGCTTCGCCTTGAAGACCCGGGCCAACATGGAGCACCTGTTCATCCTGGTGACCATGGGCGACCTGGTGGGCGTGCCCTTGCTGCCGCCTTATTATTCCCTGCGCCTGCTCCCCTACGTGGTCCCCCAGATCTCCACCTGGAAGCGTAGGATGCTGCGGGAAAAGGACCTTACCGACACCCTGGCGTAGATAGCCGCATGTTAACCGGGTCTGACCAAAAGCTGATTTTGGAATTAAAGCGCCGCGTCCAAAAGGCGGCGGGGGACCGCCTCCAGTCCCTGGTGGCTTATGGCTCCCGGGCCTGGGGCGGGGCCGGTCCGGACTCGGATTTGGACGTGGCGGCGATCATTCAGGGTTTGACCCCGGAGTTGGAGACTGCTTTGCAAGAGGCGGCTTACCAAGTCATGTGGGATCATGATTTCAGCCCCTTAATCTCCCTTAAGGTCTTCGACGCCAAAAACTTTGCCGCTTTCCAGGAGCAAGGCTTCTCATTTTACCGGAAAGTGGCCCGGGAGGGGATTTCTTTGTGAAGCTTTCTATGGAAGTTGAAGCCTATCTGGACAAAGCCCGCCATGCCCTGGAGGTGACGGAGAAGCTTATGGCCGGAGGGGATTTTGGCGACGCCGCGGGTAAAGCCTATTTTGCCATGTTTTACGCGGCCCAGGCTTTGTTGAAGGCCCATGGCATCGAAGTAACCACGCATTCGGGCATGGCTTCCATGTTAGGCCATCATTTTGCCAAGCCCGGTCTCTTGGACCCCAAGTTCCATCGAATGTTCCTCAATGCCCGTAGGGCCAGAGAGATCGCCGATTATGGAATTTTTGAAGTGGTTTTAGAACCCGTTGCCATTTTGACCCTCAAAGACAGCCGGGTTTTTATTGATGAAGTGGAGCGGCTGTTGGCAGCATTACCCTGAAGCAGGAGGTGCCCCATCTCACTCGCGACCCATCTCAAAGCGCATCCCGAACGCCGCTACCTGATGTTCGGCGGCAAAGGGGGCCTGGGCAAGACCACCTTCTCCGCGGCCATGGGCTATTGGCTGGCCCAGCAAGGGCACAAAGTCCTGGTCTTTTCCGTGGACCCCCAGGCGTCCCTTTCCGACATCTTCCAGCAGGACCTCTTCGGCAAGGGCCCGGTGCAGATCATGGACAATCTCTTCGCCCAGGAGATTGACGCGGACCAGCGGGTAAAGGCCTACCAGGACGAAATCCGCCAAAAAATCCGGGCCATGTACGGCATGAAAGAGCTCCCCGAAGAGGTGGAGTCCTACATCCAGGCCGCGTCCGCGGAGCCGGCCATGGAGGAGTCCGCCATCTTTGACGCGGTGGTGGACATCGTGGTGGCCGGGGAGTACGACTACTATATCTACGACCTGGTGCCCCTGGGCCACGCCCTCTATTACTTGTCCATGGCTACGGTTTACGACGCCTGGATCGAAAAAATCACGTCCTTAAGGGAGCAGATGCGGGAGTACGACCAGGTGGCGGCCCACCTGCGCCAGGACTCCACCATGGACGAAGACGCCATTTTGAACGAGCTTCTCTACATTAAAGACCGCATCCAGGCCAGTTCCCGGATCCTCACCGACAGCAAACACACCGCCTTTTTCTTTGTCCTGGTGCCCGAAGACATGATCATCGCGGACACTCTCAAGGCCGCGGAACTGTTTAGCCGCTTCAAGGTGCCCATCTCCGGCTACGTGGTGAACCGGGTGCTGCCGGAGGAGTTAAAAACCCAGGATATTCCCGAATTCCTGCGCCATCGCCTGGACATGCAGGCCCGGCACCTGGGCCGCATTAACGACACCTTCGGCGCCCAGGTGCTGGGCCGGGTGCCGGAGTTGGAACGGGACGTCACCGGGCTGACCATGATCTCCCGGGTGGCCGACTATCTTTGCGGGTGAGAACCTAAAGGAGAATTTAACAATGAAACAGACAATTTATATTTCTTATGATTTAGGAATA
>VGSW01000230.1 GCA_016874915.1 Deltaproteobacteria bacterium | reverse complement strand
AACCAGAGCTGATTTGAACACCGGGAACTCCATCTTGTGCAGCGGCTCCAGGTTGGTCAGCCGGGCCGCCACGCCCCGCACCAGAACCTTGGCCTTTTCCAGGGCCGCCTCGGGCTCGTGCATGTGGACCCAGGAGTCCTGGTCCCGGATATTGGCCATCTCAAAGAGGTAGGGGTTGAGGCCCGCCTGGCGGATGGTCTCCATGAACATGGGAGCATGGGTCCGAGGACTGCACGAAGCCACAAGCACCCGGTTGAGATTGTGCTCTTCGATAGACTGGAGGATTTTGGCCTGGGTGTCGGCGGAGCAGGTGAACAGGTTCTCCTCCACGTAGGCCACGTGGGGCAGGGTCTTGGCGTATTCCGCCAGGGAGGGGACGTTGATCACCCCGCCGATGTTGATGCCGCAGTTGCAGATAAAGACGCCGATGCGAGGCTCTTCCTTGGATACGTCTTTCTCCGGCGGCAGCACCTGCTTCTTGACGTCTTTGCCCCGGGCCTGAGCCAGGAGCTCGCCCGCGGCCGCGGCCGCGGCGGAAGCTTCCATCACCGATTGGGGGATGTCCTTGGGCCCCTGGAAGACGCCGCAGACAAAGATGCCCGGCTTGGAGGTGTCCACCGGAGCGAAGTAGTCCGTTTTCGCGAACCGGGTATCGGACTTGGTTTCGATGTCCAGCACCCGGGCCAGGCCCAGGGCGTCCCGGGAGGTCTCCAGACCCACGGAAAGCACCACCATGTCGAACTCTTCCTTCTGGATGGAGCCGTCCTCGGAGATGTACCGGATCTGGAGGCCGTCGCCGGGCAGGTGGTCAATGGAGTGCACCCGGGAGCGGATGAACCGGACGCCGTGCTCGTCTTCCGCCCGCCAGTAGTACTTCTCGAAATCTTTCCCATGGGTGCGCATGTCCATGAAGAAGATGGCGGTGTCCAGGTGATATTCCTTGCAGTGCTCTTTGGCGATGACCGCCTGTTTGATGGCGTACATGCAGCACACCGCGGAGCAGTAGCTGTTGTCACAGTGGTTCAGGTCCCGGGACCCCACGCACTGGAGCCAGGCGATCTTCTTGGGCTCCGCGTGGTCCGAGGGCCGGATGAGGTGGCCGGCGTAAGGGCCCGACGCGGACAGGATGCGCTCGAACTCCAGACTGGACATCACGTTGGGGTAATGGGCATAATGATAGGCTTCGTACTGGGTGGGGTCATAGACCTGGAAGCCGGGGGCCAAGACCACCGCGCCCACTTCCAGGTTCACCTCTTGGGGCCCCTGGGCATGGGCCACCGCCTGAGCCTGGCAGCTGATGGCGCACTGCATGCACTCGGAGCAGACGCCGCAGTTGATGCAGCGGGCCGCCTCCTCCACTGCCTGTTCGGCATCTAAGCCCAGGTTGATTTCCTTAAAGCCCTTGATCCAATCTTCCACCGGCAAGGTCTGCATGATGGCCCGGTGGCGCTCCTGGACATCCTTGGGGATGGGATTCCACTGGGCTTCTTCCTTTTTGATGGGACGCACCGGCATTTCCCGCCCATATTTCAGATCCCGTCCCTGGACGTAGTTGTCTATGGAGAGGGCGGCTTCCCGGCCCGCGGCCACCGCGGCGATGGCGATGTAAGGCCCGGTCTCCACGTCACCGCCGGTGAACACGCCTTCCCGACTGGTGGCCTTGGTGAACGGGTCCGCCTGGATGAGGCCCCGGGGGGTGAGGGCAATGCCGTCGGCCTCGGTGATAAACTTCAGGTCGGTGCGCTGGCCGATGGCCATGATGACCACATCACAATCCCGTTGGGTGAGCTGGTCTTCAAAATAGGTGGGGGCAAAGCGGCCCTGCTCGTCAAAGACCCGTTCCACCGCCTTGAGTTCCAGGCCGCGGACTTTGCCGCCGGAGGCCAGCATCTCCTTCACCCCCCAGCGATGGACGATGGGGAGGCCTTCGTGCTCGGCTTCTTCCACTTCCCAGGGGGAGGCGGGCATCTCTTTCCGGGTCTCCAGACAGATGATGGTCACGTCGCCGCCCTGGCGCTTGGCGGTGCGGCCCACGTCCATGGCCACGTTGCCGCCGCCGATGACCATCACTTTCTTGCCCTTCAGGTCCGCCTTTTTCCCCAGGACGAAGTCTTTCAGATATTCCACCCCCCAGAGAACCCCCTGGGCGTCGGAGCCCGGCACCGGGAGGCGGATGGAATCCTGGGCGCCCACGCCCACGAACACCGCGCTGAAACCGTCCCGGGTGAGGAGGTCGTTAATGGTGCGGCCGGGGCCGATGGGGGAGTTGCAGTGGATCTCCACCCCATGGCGCTTGATGAAATTGATTTCCCGGTCCAACACTTCCCGGGGCAGGCGGTATTCGGGGATGCCGTAGCGCAGCCAACCGCCGGGTTCGGGCCCGGCTTCGAAAATCACCGCCTTGTAGCCCTTGAGGGCCAGATGGTAGGCGCAGCTCAGGCCCGAAGGGCCGGCGCCGATGATGGCCACGGATTGGGCCTGTTTCTCTACCTCAGGAACCGGCAGGGTGTCCCAATCCACCTGATCGGCGACGAAGCGCTTCAGGGAGCAGATGGCCAGCGGTTCGTCCACTTCCTGGCGGCGGCAGTCTTCTTCACAAGGGTGCGGGCAGATGCGGCCGATGGTGCCGGGCAGGGGCAGCCGGTCCATGATGAGGGCCAGGGCCTCGGGGAATTTCCGTTCTTTAATCAACTGCACGTAGCCCTGGGCGCTTAAATTGGCCGGGCAGCCCCGCACGCAGGGGGCCCGGTCCGCCTTCTTGATGGCGAAGGTGGCGGGAATGGCCTGGGGATAAAGGCGGTAAATGGCCTTGCCCTCTCCCAGCCCCAGGTTGAACTCATCGGGGATCCTCACCGGGCACACCTCGGTGCAGGCCCCGCAGCCGGTGCACTTGGCCGGATCGATGTACCGGGGCTGCTGGGCCACGGTGACCTGGAAGTTCCCCGGGGCGCCCTCAATGGCTTTCACGTCCGACAGGGTGTGGATTTCGATGTTCAGGTGACGGCCGCACTCCACCAGTTTGGGTGAGATGATGCACATGGAACAATCGTTGGTGGGAAAGGTCTTGTCCAGTTGGGCCATCACCCCGCCGATGGCTGACTTCTTTTCCACCAGATGGACGTAGAAACCGGCGTTGGCCAGGTCCAGGGCGGCCTGCACCCCAGCAATGCCGGCGCCTACCACCATCACTTTTCCTACCGGATCACGCTTCTCGGCTGCCATAAAAGCACCTTCCGTTTAACGCATTTATTGTGGAAATTATTTTGAGCATGCTTTGTGAATGTCTCCACTAGGAAATATTAGAAAAAAAATATCTTTAAGTCAAGCAAGAATCCCCAGAGGATTTTTTCTGGGGTAAATTGGTAATAAGAGCTTCCCGCCTGGCTTTAACTAATTATATCAAAAAGATATGTTTTGAGGAATGGGTCAAAAAGTAACATGTGCCTCGCAAGGTGTGTTCCACGCACCATCTTTATCGGGTGCTGGTTCTTAATGTTGCGTGGAACGCACCCAACAAAAATAAAGAGGCGGACCGAGGCCGCCCTTGGACATAAGTCTTTTGGGTGGGGCGGGCCTCCGTGCCCGCCTAAATCGGCATATCCGGCAGGCGATGTTTGGCGGGCACGGAGGCCTATGGCTAAGGGATTGAGGGAAGGGGAAGGGGCTATGCGCCCTTGGCCTCCTCCCCCAATTACGGCGCAACCCTGCCGAATATGATAAAATTTTACTGAGTTCCTGGCTCACGGCTGGATTTCCCAGCCTTCACAAATTTTACTTGACAGCCCCATATATGGTGGTCTATTATAATTAACAGCACAACATATCGCAATTCAAGGCAAATTCGCCAAGTCCATGACAAGGGGGAGAAAATGCCGCTCCAGGAGGAAGTGCGGGAAATCGCCGGGGAACTGCCCTTAAGCGCCAATGCCGTGGTGGTCCTGAAAAAGCGGTATCTCAAGAAGGACGAACGGGGGGAGCCCACCGAAGCCGCGCCGGACATGTTCCGCCGGGTGGCCCAAACCATCGCGGAGGTGGACCGCACCTACGACCCCGACGCGGACGTGGCCGCCACCGCCCGCAAGTTCTACCACATGATGGCGTCTTTGGCCTTCATGCCCAACTCCCCTACCCTGATGAACGCCGGCCGAGAGCTGGGCCAGCTCTCCGCCTGCTTTGTCCTGCCGGTGGAAGACGACATCGAATCCATCTTCGACGCCATCAAATTTACCGCCATGATCCACAAGTCCGGGGGCGGCACCGGCTTTTCCTTCTCCCGCATCCGCCCGGAAAACGATCCCGTCATGTCCACCCGGGGCGTAGCCTCGGGACCCATCTCCTTTATGAATATTTTCGACGTGGCCACCGAAACCA
>VGSW01000229.1 GCA_016874915.1 Deltaproteobacteria bacterium | reverse complement strand
AGAACACCAGCCATGGCGGCCGGCTTGTCAGGTCATGTCTGGTCGCTGCGAGAATTAATGTCTACGAAATTATTTATCAACCATTAAAGGGTCATTACCAGAATTTCTTCCATGCTGATAATCGCAACATTTTTAAGTTAATATTTATCATGGGAAAATCCAGAGAAGTCTGTCATGGTTTTTTATTTTATAGATACTGAGATATATGAACAAAATAGGAAGGTTTTAGGGTATCCTCCCATTGCTATAATATCTGCCTTTACTTGGTGGGGCGGGCCTCCGTGCCCGCCAAACCTTGCCTGTCCCATTCGGCTGTTTTTTCCCTAGTAAGGTCAATCTCAGTGGAATTATTTCATTTTATCAGGCTCTTCATGCTCTGCATAAACCAGCAATTCCGGTTGGCCATTTTCGGCGGGCACGGAGACCCGCCCCACCAATGACCAGAATACCATAAGAAAAATACCGAAAACCAAAGCAAAAATATCTGAAACCCAAAACCTGAAACCCGAAACCTGCCTTATTGACCTGCAGCGGAAATATTGATAGGTTCCCAGCATGCCCCTGCACGCCGTCTGTCTGGGAGCCGTCAATGTGGACCGGCGCTATGAAGTTAAGGACCTGAAGCCTTTCCTCCGGGTATGGCCGGAGTTATCACCCGGCGGAGAAGCGGCCTTGACTCCCGAAGAGGAAATCAGACTCCAGGAGCTCCTTGACCGCCACGGCCGGCTTACGGGCCGGTGGGGCGGCGGCCAGGCGGCCAACGTGGCCTTTGCCCTGGCCCGCATGGGACTCACCGCCGCCCTGGTGGGCCGGGTGGGCGCTGATGAAGACGGCAAGTTCCTGCGGGACGGGCTGGAAGGCGTAAACCTTGATTATCTGACGGTCCAGGGGGCCAGCGGCCGGGCCTACATTCTGGTGGACCCTTCCGGCGAGCGCACCATTCTGGTGGCCCCCAACACCAACGACGAAGTGGGGGAAGAGGATATTCCCTGGGATTTTCTGGCCCAGACCCGGTATATTCATCTCACGTCCTTCGTGGGCGACCGTCCCCTGGCGGTGCAGCGCCAGGTGGCCGTCAGGCTGGGGGACCGCATCCCCCTCAGTCTGGACCCGGGGGAGCTTTACGCCCGGCGGGGCTGGCGGGCCCTGGTGGATATTCTAGATCATGCCGAAGTCCTGCTGGTGACGGAACGGGAATGGCAGCTCCTGGGAGGGAAAATGCTGGGGCATCCGCCTTTCGCGCCGCCTCTGATTTTGATCAAGCGAGGGGCACAGGGCGCCCGCATGATCACCCCGATGACTTTTTACGATTTCCCCGCGGAGCCGGTGAGTCGGGTGGTGGACACCCTGGGCGCGGGAGACGTGTTCGCCGCGGGATACTTGGCGGGCCGGGTGTTGGGGCTAACCCCGCCCTGGGCGGCCCGCCTGGCCAACCGGACCGCGGCGGTGAGCCTCATGGGCCCGGGCCGGGAACATTATCCGGACCGCAAGTTCCTGGAAAAACAACTGGAATGGATGGGGTGACGTGACGACCTTCCCCTTCGGCTGGTTTTCCAGCGGCCGGGACCAGGCGGCCATTGATTTGTTTACCGCCGCCTGGGAGCGCATGGAATCCGGAGTCATCCCGGGGCGCATCGCTTACGTCTTCTGCGACCGCGACCTTGGGGAAACCCCGGCCTCGGATAAGTTTCTGGCTGAGGTTAAGGCCCGGGGCATCCCCTTGGTGACGAACTCTTCCCGGGAACTCCGCCACATGATCCGGCGCCGGGACCCCGGCCTGGACGCAGCCCGGGAGGCGTTTGACGCCAAAACCATTGAACTCCTCCGGGGTTTTGAGGCCCAGGTGGTGGTGCTGGCCGGTTACATGCTCATCGTCAGCCCCCTGCTGTGCCGCACTTTTCTCTGCCTTAACCTCCACCCCGCAGTCCCCGACGGGCCCAAGGGGGCCTGGCAGGAGGTGATGTGGCAGCTCATGGCCCCGGGGGCCAAAGAGGCCGGGGCCATGATGCACCTGGCCACCCCGGAGTTGGACGAAGGCCCGACGGTGACTTATTTCCGCTTTCCTTTAACGGGGCCGGATTTTGACCCTTTATGGACGCAATTCGCCAGGAAACTGGGAAAAGAAAGGCTGGCCGAAATCAAGGCTCGGGAAGGGGAAGCCGAACCCCTGTTCGCCCGCATCCGGGCCGAAGAACTGCGGCGGGAATTCCCTCTCATCCTGCTCACTTTGAAAAATTTGGCTGAAGGCCGGTTCCGGTTGACGCCCGCAGGAGTGGAGGTTAAGGGGCGACTGGCCCCTGGAGGCATCGACATCAGCGTCCAGGTGGAAGAATTTCTAAAAAAATAAAAAGCTTAACCACCAAGACACAAAGACACAAAGATTCACCAAAAACATCTATTTATTGGCGCATTTCAGGACGCCAATAAATGTTCCTTGGTGACTCTTGGTGTCCTTGGTGTCTTTGTGGTGAATCTTTTTAAGGAGAATCAAGAAACCGATGCGCAACATTCAGCTGGACACGGACCTGGAAGGCCCTTTGGCCTTGAATGATAACGCTTTTGAACTGTGCCGGGAGTTTATCCAGCCCCATGGCGACCGGTTTTTCAAGCTGGTGAGCCGCTATGACGACTATCTGGCGGACATGGTGAAAAAGCCGGGCTACAAGGCCGGGGACACCCTGAAGTGCATCCTTCCGTTTCTGAAGGCATATGGCCTTACCAATGACAAAATTCGGGATTTCTCCCGCAAAACCGTCAAATTGGTGCCCGGAGCGGAAAAGATGTATGGATTTCTCCGCCGCCAGGGCTTTCCCATCTTCGCCATCAGCGCATCCTACCGGCAATTTGCGGAGGCCGTGGGCAAGAAGGTGGGCTTTAACGCGGAAAACATTTTCTCTACGGAACTGGACCTGGATCAATACGTCCTCTCTCCAGCCGAAGCCGATGAACTTAGGCGCTTAATGAACGAAATCGCCGACGCCCCGGAAATCGAACTGCCGCCGGAAACCTCTTCCCCCGAGGATCTGCCCCCCCGGGTTCAGGAAGCCATTGCCCTTTACGACCGGATTTTTTATGAGAAAATTCCGGCAATGCACATCGGGCGGATTTACCGGGAAGTCAACGTGGTGGGCGGCCCTGAAAAAGTCCAGGCCCTACAAGAGAGCCTGGCCCGCACCGGCGTTTCCATGGCCGACTCCATTTACGTGGGCGACAGCATCACCGACGTCCAGGCCTTCCAGACCGTGCGGGCCGCAGGGGGTCTGAGCATTTCCTTCAACGGCAACCATCACGCGGTGAAAGCTGCGGAAGTGGTGGTGGCGGCGGGCAGCGCCTGGTCCGTGGCGCTGCTGGCCTGCGTTTTCCGTCAATGGGGCAAAGATGGAGTCTTCGAGCTGGCCGCCCCGGAATCCCCCGATAAGCCCCGGACGATCGTGCTCCCCGAGGCGATTATCGAACCCATCGCCCGGGGCCTCCACGGCCGGGTCTTCAACCTGTACCTGTCCACTAATCCGGACCTGAAGCGCATTATCCAGGAGAGCGCGGCCATGCGCGCTCAACTCCGGGGCGCGGCGGTGGCCGAATTGGGGTAGAGGGGTTGTTTCAGGTTTCAGGTTTCAGGTTTTTCGATTATTGCCTTTGCTCCGGAAAGGCAATCCAGGGAAATATCCTGGAAAAAACCTCTTATTTATAGAGAGACCACCAACCAGAAAAATATTAGTGGCACATCGCGGCCTAAGGCCGCAACCAAACTCAAAAAATGATCTGATTACTTAATCAGATCAATGTGATACATGCAAAATCTTTGTCAAAAAACAAGAAATTGAAGATTAGTAGCACAGGCCTCTGGCCTGTGGGCACCCTCTGTTCTGCCAAGAAACCTCGCCACAGGCTGGAAGC
This sequence comes from Deltaproteobacteria bacterium, assembly GCA_016874915.1. Lineage (GTDB taxonomy): Bacteria > Desulfobacterota > Desulfobaccia > Desulfobaccales > 0-14-0-80-60-11 > VGSO01. The sequence goes on along the minus strand of VGSW01000229.1, from coordinate 515 downwards.
CTGTGCCACTCCTGTCATGCATGGCATTGTTTTTCATTTCAGCAAGAGGCAACGATCTTGAGAGGCCGTTGCCGGAGCTAAGGCAACAATCGGAGATGGAATAAACAGGAGTATGAAATAAAAGTTAAGTTATATAACCTTATAAAGCGGTCAAGAGCTTTGATATGAGAACTCCAATCCCCCCTCTTATTCCGCCATGCAAGGCGGCACGGTGGTGGTCAGCTTGTCCGGCCAGAAATAAGCGCAGAAGTAGTAGAGGCTTTCCGAGAAGGTCACGGAGAACCCTTTATATTGCAGATAAACACACCGCCAGCATACCTCGGGCAGGGTGTCGGCGTCGATCATGGGCACGCTGTACTGACCGGAGCGGAATTCGTCCACCGAGATCATGAGGAGTCACCTGGTTTTTCAATCCACAGATTTCGCTGATTATCCCAGATTAAGGAACTGCCTGGTCGGTTAAATTTTAAAGCGCCAACAACCCCCACAGCCCCACGCCGCTCAAGTAAAGCAGG
>VGSW01000228.1 GCA_016874915.1 Deltaproteobacteria bacterium | reverse complement strand
GCGGTGGAGTTGAGCCACCCGGCCGCCCAGATAGGGGGCCTTTTCGGTGATAATTACCTGGGCCCCGGATTCCGCGGCTTCCAGGGCCGCGGTGAGGCCGCTCATACCTCCCCCGACGACCAGAACTCTGTTACCATTGGGGTTCACACCGGTCCTCCTTCAGGACGTTGCATGGGGTCCGGGGGTCGCGGCCGCAAGCCGGTGCTTCGGCCTGGCCCCGATAACCGGAAAATATTCCCTACTTATAAAAGATTGTGAGAAAGGGTGCAAGGGAAAAATCATTTTCTTTGGGGGCGAACTGAATGCCGGGAACCGACAGGTTTCCCGGCAACCGGTGGGGTTTTTTCGTCCCGCCCCTACCTGATAGAGCTTATACCAGGAGGCAGTCAAACAGGTTTTTGTAGGGGCGCAATTTATTGCGCCCGGAAAAGCGGGCGTGATAAATCACGCCCCTACGATTTTTTCCTTTTTGAACTGCCTGGCGCGACACAAGCCCTAAAAAAATGGCCGTGGCGCGATGAAGAGACCACGGCCGAAAAACCATCCGAGGCTTCGGGCGCCGGCCCGAAGCCTCGGGAACTTAGGGGTTATTACTTAACCAACTGCACGTAAGGCTTGGTCTCGAACTTCCACTCGTTGGTGTCCTTGTCGTATTGGGAGATGGTGAACACCTTCCACTTGCTGTCGTCGATGCTCAGGAAGTCGGCCCGGTAGTAGTACCCCGGATAACGGCTCTCTTCCCGGAACAGGATGTGACGCAGGTGGGCTTCACCGGCCAGGATGCGGTGGTACTGCTCCCAAGCCCGCATCAGCTCGTGCAGGTCCGCGGCGGCCAACCGGGTGGCGTCTTCCTTCAGCCAGGTGAGGCGCTTCAGGCCTTCCTCCAGCATCGGTTTATTGGTCATGTACATGGTGGCGCAGCCGGCCACGTATTCGTCCATGAGCTTCTGCAGCCGGGTCTGGACATGCTTGGGCCGCAGGTAGTTGGGGTTGATGTCCGGCGCGGTGGTGTAGTTCTTGTACTTCTCATAGATTTCAAAGGGCAGGTAGATCTCGGCGATGACCTCGTCGATGTCCTGCGCCGCTTCCAGCTTGTCGTCCTTGTGGTCCAGGATGAAGGCGATGGCGCCCTTGGCGGCCATACGGCCCTCGGCATGGGAACCGGAGGAGAACTTGTGGCCCGAGGCGCCCACGCCGTCGCCGGCGGTGAAAAGACCCTCAACGGTGGTCATGCGGTCATAGCCCCAGAACCAGTCATCGGGGGCGCCCAGGTAGCCCTTGGCGGGACCGGACACCCACAGACCGGCGCAGCCGGCATGGGAGCCCAGCAGGTAAGGCTCCGAGGGGATGATCTCCGAAGGCACCTTGTCGGGTTCCATGTTCATGGAGGCCCACAGGCAGGCGGCGGAGATGGACATATCCAGGAAGTCTTCCCAGGCCTCTGCTTCCAGGTGCTTGAGCTCTTTCTTGGAGAGCACCTCGGCCAGTTTCTGCATGGCCTTGTCGGTGTGCATTATGATGGGGCCGCGGCCTTCCCGCATTTCGATCATCGCGGCATGGTTCCGCAGGCAGGTGCCGGGAGCGTCGGCGTAGCCGGGATATTCCTTCTTGACCTGCTCCCAGTTCCTGGCCATGTAATCTTCGCCGTAGGCGTTGGTGGCCTGGGCCTTGAAGAACAGGAACCAGGCGCCCACCGGGCCGTAACCGTCCTTAAAACGGGCGGGGACGAAACGGTTTTCCATGAGGACCATCTTGGCGCCGATTTCCGCGGGCATGGCATAGGTGGAGCCGGCGTTCCACACCGGGTACCAGGCACGACCCTGGCCTTCACCCACGGACCGGGGCCTAAACACGTTGACCACGCCGCCGCAGGCCACGATCATAGCTTTGCATTTGAAGACGAAAGTCTTGTGCTCCCGGACGCTGAAGCCTACCGCGCCGCACACCCGGTTGGAGTTGTTCTTGTCGGTGAGCAACTTGACGATGAACACGCGCTCGTAGATGTTTTCCATCCCCAGGGCGTTTTTGGCGGCTTCGGCCACGATGACCTTGTAGGACTCACCGTTGATCATGCACTGCCAGCGGCCGGAGCGGCAGCATTTGCCGCCGTCTTTGAGCAGCGGCAGGCCTTCGTCTCTGGCCACCTGGCCGTCCACGGTGTGGTTCTCCGCGTCTTTTTGCCAGATGGGCAGGCCCCAATCCTGGAAGTCATGCACGGACTGGTCCACGTGGCAGCCCAGGGAATGCACCAGGTCTTCCCGGATGATGCCCATAAGGTCGGTGCGCACATATTTGACATAATCATTCACGGGGTTTTCCGCGCCCACATAAGTGTTGATGGCGGAGAGACCCATGGCCACCGCGCCCGAGCGGTCCAGGGCGGCCTTGTCCACCAGGGTGACCTTCAGGCCGGCGGCTTTCGCCCAGGCGGCAGCTTCCACCGCGGCGCCGGTGCAGGCCATGCCGCCGCCCACCAGCAGCAGGTCGGTCTCGATAGTTTCTACCGCGGGTTTCGCACAAAAAGACCATTTGCAGAATTCTCTTTCCAGAGCCATATCTCGTTGACCTCCTTGAATTTTCGCTGCTGCTAAAGGTTACTCGGTCCGGGCCTTGCCGGTGAAGAAACCGGGTTTCTTCAGATCCGCAAAATCGCTGGGCATGGTAAAGCCCTTGAAGCAGTCAATGGAACCTTCCGGGGTGGTGCGGACGGGGAACTTGAACCGCTTGATGGTCTTCTGATTCCGGAATTTGATGGTCCAGGTAATGTCGTTGCTGGACCGCATGGGGATGGTGCTGGAGCCCAGGGGCATGATATCCGCATAGTGGCGGACTTCAATGGCCTGCACCGGGCAAATCTTCACGCAGTTGTAGCATTCCCAGCACTGATCCGGTTCCTGGTTGTACGCCTTCTTTTGCTCGGGTTCAAGGACCATCAGATCGTTGGGGCAGATGTACTGGCAAGCGGTCTTGTCCAGGGCTTTGCAGCCGTCACACTTCTCCACGATTACAAAACTGGGCATAGTGTTAAACCTCCTCTTAGAGTTAAGCGGTTTTAGGTGTTCTTAACGGTTTACTTTGGTGAAGATTGCGGTTCAGGTGGTTTCCACCTCCTCTCCCCAAAATGTCGGGGTTACCGGGTTATAATTGGATTTTCCGCCCAGGGCGAAAAAATCATTTCCCACCAACTGCAATCCCAGGGCTTTTGTCGGGGGCGGCCTTTGGGCCGCCTTATCGGTTAAGCCCCGGAAGCCCTAGCGTCGGCTCAGGCGATCTCCTGATTCCAGAAGGCGTCTCCCGCCTTCTCGAACCCGGCCAGGAACTCATCAATGACGGCCAAGGACTTCCTCTTCACCGCCATGTCGTAAATCTTGTCCTTCACATACTTGGGCAACAGCTCGATGCTCTTGGTGGTGGCTGCATCATATTTGGCCATGGGGAATACCTTGAGGACCTTATCCCTTTGGGCCTCGGAGCAGGACACAATCATGACCTTCATCCCGGCCAGCTCTTCCTTCAGCATACCAGCGAGGCCGGCATCTTGCAGAGCCTTAAACCGCTCTTCGTTGATCCATATATTAATGGGAAAAGTCTCAGCCATTTCCTTTCCTCCTATGGTTTGTCTCAGGCAGGGGCGCCTTTATGTTAGCAATTACAGGGTTAGCGAGCTCCACTAGCCAAAGCGTCAACACCTTATAAGGGTTCAAAGCTAAAGGCAGGCGCTGCCTTGGCCAGATATTCCGGAGTTACGAAAGGCGAGCCAAACCCGTATTTCTTGGCGGCGTCCATGACCACGTCAAAGACCTCGGGCCGGAAGATCAACCGGGTGGGCTTCACTTCATCCAACAAGATGGACCGGATCTTGGTGCCGCTGAATTTTTGCAACTCCTTCCAGTGGCCGCACAGGCCGATGCAAGTGACCTCGCCGCAGTGGGGGCAGTAAGCCCATTCCAGCACGAAGATGGGGGTGACGAACAATTTTTCTTTGGGAATGCTCATGAGCAGCCGGTGGGCTTCATAGGAATCATAGTAGGTGCCCACGCCGGCGTGGTCCCGCCCGAACATGTGGTGGGTCAGCCCCAGGTTGGCCCGGATGATGGAATGGTGCACCGCCTCCTTGGGACCCGCATAGCGCATATCCCAGAAGGTCATGGTGGTCATGTGAATGTCCGGCCGGAAGTAGCCGGCCGTCCTCAACTGATCCTGGGACAGCACGATGGCTTCGTCAATGTAGTCGCCGGCCCGCTTTTCGCCCACGATGCAGTTGACCAGAACGCCGCTGATGGCCTTGCCCATCACTTCCATGGACTCCACCGGCAGTTCGCCGTGGGCCGCGATGTAAGCGTGCTTCATCAGCCACTCATGGCCGGAGTGGGGCACGTTCCGGGTCTGGTGGGCTACGATCCGCTGCCAATTAAGCTCCTT
>VGSW01000227.1 GCA_016874915.1 Deltaproteobacteria bacterium | reverse complement strand
TCCACCCGTTCGCCGTGCCACTCCAGAATCTGCCTGGTAGCCAGATATTGCATCACCAGGAGCAGCCCCACCAGGGCCGCCACCAGGGACAGCAGGTTGACCCCCAAAAGCTTGCCGCCGACTTTACTCTTCATCATTTTTAAAAGATAGCATATTTTAAGGGCTCAGGGAATCAGGCCACACCGTCGGTTAGTGTATTTTGAATTTGGGAAATTAAAAAGCGGCCCGGAGGCCGCTAGAAATTAAGCTGTTAAAGAGGGGTTAAAATTTAGGGCCAAGTTTGCCGAGGTTGGCGGTAAGGACTGGAATAGGGATTTATTTGGTAAGGGTTAACAGTCCCCATTTGGCCGGTATAAGGGTTAACATTGCCGCGTGTGCTATAATTATTAAAAGGGTTGCCGTCGGGTATTGTGCGATGGTGAGGCTGGATATAAGTTCCATCCCGGCGCAAATAGGGGTTGACCTGGGCGTCCCGGCCATAATATTGGGCTTGAGCAAAGGCAGGGAGCAAAACCAATAATGCTAAAATCATAAGGAGGCTAAACCGCTTCATTTGGGTTCACTCCTTTCAACAGGGCTAGGCTATGATAGGACATATTTTTTACAAAATCAAGAATTTTATTAGTGAAATGTATCATATCATCTGTGAATAATTTCTTGACATATAGGCAAAAACGTCTATGTTAAAAACAATAATCAATAATTTCTTGCACAATCAAGCTAACCTCCTGATATGCCGATGACGGAAGTGAAAAAATTATAACACTACCGGGGCAAGGAGGACGTATATGTGTACGCATCTTCGATTCGATCTCAGAAAAGCCACTCAAGCTATCAATTTCCTGGCCATAAAAAATCATGGGGAAATAGACAAAATAAAGGTGGTTAAGCTCATATATTTTGCAGATAGATATCATTTGCGAAAATATGGCCGCCCAATCACAAATGATGAATATTGGGCAATGGAATGGGGACCAGTAAATTCTAATGTAAAAGATATAGCCGACATGAGTGGATTTTTGGGTGATATGGAGAGAGAATATGCCTCTCAATATATCGAATCACTAAACCAAAATATAATTAAATCTATTCAAAAAGTTAATAATAAAGTTTTTTCGCAAACAGATATAGAGGCACTTTCTTGGGCATGGGAGACTTTTGGGCATCTCGATGGTTCCACTCTTGCCAAAATTTCCCATCATTATCCCGAATGGATGAAGTTTAAAAATATTATAGAGTCAAAATCACAATCCAGGGTACGTATGAATTATGAGGATTTTCTTGAAGACCCGGGGGAGGGGTTTGAAAAGTGCTGTGACCTATCTCCTGAAGAAAAAGAAGACAGGCTAGATATACTTTATGAGCTTGATAGAATTAGTGCTTATAGGTAAGTATTTTGATAGACATTTCGCCAGAAGCCCTAGGGAATTGGCTAAGGGCAACCATAAAGGCGGGGTCGGTCTATAAGTTCTCAGAAGAGACATTTTCATCAACTGATCCCCATTTTTTTATCGTACTAAATCCTACCCCAAAAACCGATCCCTTTATTGCTCTGGTAGTCGCATCTTCTCAGATTGAAAAAGTTCGCAGAAGAAACAATCACCTACCTCAAGAAACTTTGGTAAGAATTAATCCAGATCAATATGCTGATTTTACGGTTCCCTCTATTGTCAATGGAAATCAGGTATACCAACGAACTATCGGAGAACTTGAAATAAAAATGAAAAGGGGAGAACTCGAAATCAAAGCCGAAATGGACATGGCTCTAATTAAAAGGATAAGAACCGCAGTAAATCTTAGCCCTATGGTTGAAGAAGAAGTCAAAGATATATTCTTGGTCTGTTAATCAATTAACGCCGCAATTTCCTCCAAGTTCCAAAGATGATCTGAAACCCGCCCTCCATCACCGGGGCCATCTGTGGATCAACTAGCCTTGGACTCAACGGCGCGGGGGTTTATCCCAGCAACAAGCCGAGGATCAGGCGGTAGAAGGGCATGAGGATCATGGACATCACTCCAGTGTAAAACAGGAGGAGGATGAGCACAAAGCCCACCGGCTCCAAATAAGCGTAAAGGCGGGCCAGGTTCCGGGGTAGCAGAATGGCCAGGATATGAGAGCCGTCCAGGGGCGGGATGGGGATGAGATTGAACAGGGCCAGGAAGATGTTGATGGAGCAGCCGTAGAAGGCCAGAAAGGTCACACCCGGGTTGCCCGGAAACAGGCGCAAAAGAAAGGCGAAAACCGCGGCCAGGGCCAGATTGCTCAAGGGGCCGGAGGCGCTGACGGTGATTTCCCCCCAGCGGTAATTACGGTAATTAAGGGGATTAACCGGCACCGGCTTGGCCCAGCCGAACAGGATCTTGGAACCGCTGAACAACAGGATCAGGGGCAGGAGCACCGTGCCGATGGGGTCAATGTGGGGCGCCGGGTTCAGGGTAATGCGGCCCAGCATCTTGGCCGTGGGGTCGCCGTTCAACAGGGCCACGTAGCCGTGGGCCATCTCGTGGATAATCACGGAAAAGAGCAGCACCACCGCCATGAGGGCCGCTTCCATTAGATAGGGCAGGTTCAACGCGGGCATGGAATATGGAGTTCCCAGATTAAGGGGCTGGCTTGGGCAAAATCCAGCCGGTAGATTTTTAAATTACCGATTTTAATGGCTTGGCGCACCCGGGACAAGGGGATTTCCAGAAAATTGGCCAGGATGACCCGCATCACCACCTCGTGAGTGACCACCAGGACCCGGGTTTCTTCGGCTTCCTCCACAAGCCCTTTAAACCAGGGCAAAGCCCGGTCCTGCACTTCCTGAAGAGTTTCACGGCCCGGAAGGGTTAGACGGTCGGGGCATTCCCGCCAGGTCTGCCATTCCTGGGGATATATCCGGGCGATGTCCTGGGGCCGCAGGCCATCCCAGGGGCCATGGGCCATCTCCCGGATGGCGGCGATCTGCTCTATCTTCAGACCGCGGTCCCCTACCAGAAACTTAGCGGTTTCCAGACACCGCTGATAAGGGCTGGAATAAGCCCGGTCATACTTGAAATCATCCAGAATTTTATTGAGCCTAGTTAAGTCCGCATAGGCCGACGGATCCAGGGGTTCGTCCACGATGTTGCTGTACCGGCCCGCGGCATTGGCGACGCTGAAACCATGGCGCAAGAGGTCGATTACTAACGGTTTTCGGAGATTGATGGATGACATTCTATAATCTAAAAATGGGGTCATAAGGAAGTCTTAAGTTTTTGGCTAAAAGCGGGGGCTGGCGTTGCGCACCTTAAATTAATATATTGTCAATCTTAATTGAATCAAATCCAAGACTTATCTGAGGGTAACTTAGTTTTTTTACCGAAAACCGAAAACCAAAAACCGTGTTAAACCTCCCGGAGCAAGGCCTCCCCGGCCTGGCGCAAGCGCTGCAAGCCCTCGGGGGAGGTGGATTCCATATAGAAACGCACCACCGGTTCGGTGCCTGAAGGGCGGAAACAGACCCAGCCGCCGTCTTCCAGAAGATATTTGTGGCCATCTATAGTCACGTGGCCGGTGACCTTTAAACCGGCAAAGGTGGCCGGCGCGGTTTTAAGACGCTCCAGCAGGCGTTCCTTAGCCTCCGGCGGCAGGGCCAGGTTGATGCGGCGGTTGATCACCGGCCCCACTTTGGCAAAGAGTTCTTTCAGAAGCTGGGGGAGGCCCTTGCCTTTCCGGGCCACCATCTCCGCCACCAGCAGGCAGGCCAGGATGCCGTCTTTTTCCGGCAGGTGGTTTTTCATGGAAAAACCTTCGCTCTCCTCCCCCACCATGAGAGCCTGGCCGTTAATGATATACTCTCCCAGGTGTTTGAAGCCCACCCGGGTCTCATAGACCGGCCGCCGGTGATGGGCCGCCACCCGGTCGATGAGGTGGGTGGTGGCCACGCTCCGGGCCACGCCCCCCTCCCAGCCCCGGGTCTCGATGAGATAGTCCAGGAGCAGGGCCAGGATCTCGTTGGCTTCATGGTAGTCGCCGGCGGCGTCCATGATCCCGAAGCGGTCGGCGTCGGCGTCCACCGCCAGGCCCAGGTGGGCGCCGGTGGCGGTTATTTTTTCAGACAGGGCCATTAGAAATTCCCCGGAAGGTTCGGGCCGGTGGCCGCCGAAATAGGGGTCCCGGTAATTGTGCAGGGCTTCCACCGCCACCCCGGCCGCGGCCAGGAATTCGTCGAGATAGCCCTTGCCGGCGCCGTACATGACGTCCGTCACCACCTTCAGCCCGGACCGGCGCAGTACCTCGACATCCACTAATTCCTGGAGGTGCTTTAAATAGTCTTCTCGAGGATCGAAATCCATGACCAAGCCCTGTGTCCGGGCGGCAGCCAGGGGCAACCGCTTCACTTCCTGAGCCGACAGGCGCCCAATCAAGCTTTCAATCTCATTGGTGATGGGGGTGGGGGCCGGGCCGCCCCGGGCGGGGGAGAACTTGACGCCGTTCCATTCCGGG
>VGSW01000226.1 GCA_016874915.1 Deltaproteobacteria bacterium | reverse complement strand
AGCGCCCCAAAGGGCCCAATTTCCGGTTAATGGTTGAGAAAAGCAAGGTTTCATGGGTTCCGGACCCCTAAACTTCGCCATTGCCTCATCCTGACAGCCATTTCTTGGGCATTTTGCAAGAGGCTCAGTGGCTTTGGATGATTTATAGTCAAAACCAGGCTCATGAACGACCATCCCGGAGGAAAGGTAATGGTTAAAAAGGCCGGCGGCATCGTGGTCACCGGAGATGTGGCCCTTGACTGGCTGCAGTGGACCGTGGAGGGGGACCTGAGGCCTCCTGAAGGCCAGACGCTCCCCAACTGGCAATTTTTTCCCCGCACCCGCCTGGCGGCCCGGGAAGGGGGGGCCCTGCTCCTGGCCCGGATGGTGGAGGCGGCCACGGGTCTAGAAGTGGGGAAGCCCAGTTTGGGAAAAAGGCCCGAGGAGTTTTCCCCCCCCTCCTCCGGGGAGTTGCTGCACTCCCTGGTCCGGCTGGGTCTATGTCCCGCCGGAGGGGCCGGGGAAAACCAGGAAAAGCAGAAAAACCGGGTCTTCCGGGTCCAGGAATTGCTGGGCTATATGGGCCCTCCGGAGGGACAGGTGCCGGCCCTGGCCTTGAGCCCCGAGGACGATCCCTTGGACGCGGCCCTGGTGGTCCTGGACGATGCGGGCAACGGTTTCCGGGACCAGAAGGCGGCCTGGCCCCGGGCCATTGAGACCAAGCAGCCCCTGGTGATTTTAAAACGCAGCCGGCCTTTGCGGGAGGGGCAGCTTTGGGAGACCATGCTTAATTATCCCTCCGAGAAGCTGGTGGTGGTCCTGAGCGCCGACGAGCTGCGCACCGAGGGGGTGAACATCTCCCGGCGCCTCTCCTGGGAACGCACCGCCATGGACTTCCTCTGGCACCTGCAAACCAACAAAAACTTGGGGTGCTTAAGAGGCCTGGGCCACCTGGTGGTGCGCTTCGGGGTGGACGGCGCCCTCTATTACCGCCAGACCGGGAAAGGGCCCGAAGCCCAGCTTATTTACGACCCGGGGCGGGTGGAGGGGGATTTCAACGAGGAAGTCTGTCCGGGGCATATGGTGGGGATAGGGGGCTCCCTGGTGGCGGCATTGGTCAGGAACCTGGTGGAGCACGATTTAAGCCTGGCGGCCTTGCCCGAAGGCATACGGGAGGGAATTTATGCCGCCAGACGCCTGCTCCAGAAGGGTTTCGGGCCGGACCAGAAGGTCCCGGGCTTCCCTGCCCTCCCCCTAGAGGAAATATTCGGTCCCCGGAAAACCCCAGAGCAGGAAAAAGGAAAGCACCGAGACGAAGAGCCTTTGATTGCCAAGGTGGACCTTCCCCGCCATTGCACCCAGGGGGCCCAGGGAGACCCTGACCCCTACTTTTGGGAGATCCTCCACGACCTGGCCGGGAGCCGCCTGGAGGAGGTGGCCAGGGACATTGTCCTCCTGGGAGTGGAGGCCACCGCCATCCAGGGGGGGGCGGACTCGGAGCCCCTGCACTTCCCGGCGGCCCGCTTCAAGAACCTGGTCACCCTGGACCGGGTTGAAATGGAGAGCCTGCGCAGCGTCAAGAACGTCATGCAGGAGTATCTCAAAAAGCCCCAGCCCCAGCCCCTTTCCCTGGCGGTGTTCGGCCCCCCGGGGTCCGGAAAGTCCTTTGCGGTGAAACAGGTGGCCAAAACCATCGCGGTGGAGGGGGTGAAGATTCATCCCATGGAGTTCAACCTCTCCCAGTGGGAATCCCCCCGGGACTTGGTCCGGGCCTTTCACCAGGTCCGGGATGTGGTGCTGGGGGGCGAGGTGCCCTTGGTCTTCTTTGACGAATTTGACGCGGATTTTCAGGGCCCCCTGGGCTGGCTCAAATATTTCCTGGACCCTATGCAGCAGGGGAAGTTCAAGGAAGGGGAAATCATCCACCACCTGGGCAAGACCATCCTGGTGTTTGCCGGGGGGACCAGCCAGAGCCTGGAAGAGTTCAGCCGGGAGGCCCCGGCCGAGGTCCCGGGCTTTCCGAAGGAAAAAAGCTCGGAGGAAAAATCCGGGGAGAAAGGATTCAGGCAGGCCAAAGGCCCTGATTTCGTGAGCCGCCTGAAGGGTTATGTCAACATCCTGGGGGTGAATTGCAGCGGCCCCACCGACACCCTCTACCTGATCCGCCGGGCGGTGGTGCTGCGCACCCTGTTAGAGAACCTGGCCCAAAAATTTCCCCAACTTTTTGGCCCTGGGAGGAAATTGGAGGTTCATCCCAACATTGTGACCTCCTTTCTCATGGTCCCCCGGTACAAGCACGGGGTGCGGTCCATGGAAGCCATCCTCAACATGAGCCAGCTGGCGGACCGCCCGGTTTTTGAACAGGCGGCGCTGCCGCCGGAGGTCCAGCTGGAACTCCATGTGGATGCCGCCATATTTCTCCGCCTGCCGGGTCTGAAAGAAATTTTTAAGCAGAAACGGGATGATTTGGCTGAACTTATTCACGAAAAATTCCGGGAGGAACAAGAAGGCAAAAAGCCGGCGGACGACCCGGCCATGCAGCCCTGGGAAACCCTGCGGGAGGACTTAAAAGAGTCCAACCGGCAGCAGGCCGATCAGATCCCGGCCCGGGTGGCCGCGCTCAACTGCGTTTTCTGGCCGGCGCCGGGGCCCAAAGCCAGTGAGGTCAAGTTTACCCAGAAGGAAGTGGAATTTCTGGCCCGGCAGGAACACCACCGGTGGCTCAAGGAAAAACTGGCCGCAGGCTGGATATACGGCCCGGGCGACAGGGATGACAAGCTTAAGACTCACCCCGCGCTCCTCATTTGGAGGGAACTGGTGAAACACGACAAAGATAAGAACTACAAAACCGTGAAGGGAATTCCCCAACTCTTGGCCAAGGTAGGCTTGGAGATTCGTCGGCTGGAAAAATGAACGGCCGGAAACCGGGACCGGAAGCGAACCCTCCCACAATTTCATGATTGCAGCTTGCTGCCTTTAAAGGAGAAGACTTTTCCATGACGGAGCTGAAAGCATTCCGAGAGAAACTGGGCCGGGCCATCCATGAAAAATACCTTGAGGCTCAGCGGGGGAAGATGCCCCCGGATGACCCGGCCATGCAGCCCTGGGAGACCCTGCGGGAGGACTTAAAAGAATCCAACCGGCAGCAGGCCGACCAGATTCCGGATAAATTACAGGCCCTGGGATACACTTACAAACCGGCCAAAGGGCCCCGGGCGGCGAAGTTCCGGTTCACCCCCCCGGAGGTTGAAACCCTGGCGAAGATGGAACACGACCGCTGGATGGCGGAGAAACGGGCGGCCGGGTGGACTTACGGGCCGGTAAAGGATGCCGGAAAAAAGACCCACCCCTCTCTGTTGCCCTGGGAGGAATTGCCGGAGGAGGAAAAGGACAAGGACCGCCAGGCAGTGCGGGCCATCCCGGCCCTCCTGGCCGCAGCCGGGTTTGAAATTCAGCGGCAGAGGACCAAGTGATGGGCCGGCGACTTCATTAGGTTAGCAATCAGGTTGCCACCTTAAGCAATGAACCTGCGGCGGCCCCAGGCCATAGCTCTTTTGAAGCGCGGCCCGCACCGGTCCTAAGGAAAGGAGGCCATGATGAATCCCCCCGACGACATATTCATTCGCCCCCTCCACTTGGCGGAGAACCATTTCCTGGAGCTGCTCCTTACCCGGTTCGCCCTGCGAAGGACAGGAAAAGGCACTGAGCTACAAGTGAGTTTTGATGACGACACCGCCGCCATTACCCTGCGCCAGGCCAAGCACGCGGTGCTGGGAGGGATCGATGACTTCCCCGCCAAGTCCGCAGCTTTGCAGAAGCAACTGGATGCCTTCCTCATCGAGCAGCAAGGCTCCGAGTTTACTCATGACGACCCCGGGTTCCCCTTCCGTTACATCAGCGGCGGCACGCTGCCTATTATGCGGTTGGGTGAAGAAGAGTATTATTGCCTCTTCTACCGGGATATCTTTCCGGTGGGCTGGAATATCGCCAATGGCGGCACCGATTCCCGGGGGGAGTTGCTGAACCCGGAGGAGACCATCCGGCGGGAACTGCGGGAGGAGCTGGTCATTATCAACCTCCATCAGGGTATCAGATATGTCTTCAAGGATGATTACGGCAAGAGGCTGGAACTCCCCGAATTCGAGGTGGCCCGGCGCATCTGGCAGAAGCGCTTTAAGCACCTGGACTTTGAAAGTTTTGATGAACGGGAGTTAGCGGTGAAATTCCTGGAAGGGCCGGACTCCCTCAGAATTAAATGCGGCGACGAGCTGCGCACCGTGCCAGGTTGTTTCTTGAATATCAACGCGGTGGACTTTGGCATCGAAATCGACCGGGTGGGCAAGCTGCATGGATTGGACAAAGAGGTCACCCTGTGCTACTGAATCCGAGTTTTTATTTTTTTGAGAAAGATTTTTCTTTCATGCTGCTAATTTAATTAAAGAATCGGTGTCGGCGTGCAGGGCGGCAATGATGGCTGAGATGGCCTTGGACCCACC
>VGSW01000225.1 GCA_016874915.1 Deltaproteobacteria bacterium | reverse complement strand
GGAAGCGCTACAGCCGTTACCCTGACACCCCATGGACAAGAGTTAGCTGAGGCCATTTCGGAGGAGGAAACGGAAGACGCAGTTAACGGGTAAGGGACTGAAATTGTCAGAAAATTGCATTAGATTTTTATTGCTGAAATCTTAATAACCTGATTTATATAATATTATAAACAAGTTAAGGTATTACAGACAATAATTTCGGCAATTATTTTTCATACTCTTCCCCGTGCCATTCATCCTTTTTATATATTTTTTCAACCTCCCCACCCCAAGGCATGAATTACCTGAAAGGTATTGTTATTTTAATATGATAACCTTTAATCCTATACATCTTTGTCTGCGCCTACCTCTGAGGTTTTCGGTTAAATAAATTCTGGCAGTTTCACCGTCTCCGGCAAGTAGACCTCTCGAACATCGTTCCGATCATAAAATTAGGCGGGAAAATTCCTAAAAAGTCTTAACCATTTCACCTTTTTCCAGGATCGTGGCATAATGCCTTTGGTGAGATCCGAAGAATCCCCTCGAAACCTAAGAAAGTTATGGTTCTGAATTAGGCGTAAACTGATGCCAAGCTTATCGACCCCGCCCTCACGCCAAGGGTGGACCGAGGACCTGATCCGCTGGCATGAAAACAAGAGAAATCCCCCGTGATTGACGATAAATTAACGCAACTTATTGGCCAGCATATTTCGCTTCCCGGACATTTCGAGGGTTCCGTGACTCTTGAAGGAGTCCGGCCCCTTACCAACGGTTATGAATGCAGAGTCCGACTTCAAGATGGGACCTTAGAAGAAACCATTATCTCCCAGGAAGAAATCGCTGCCCTCCTCAATAACCTGCCTGAAACTGAAATCTCCAAAATTTCGGTGGATGGTAATAAACTCCGACTATTAATCGAGTCAGCCCGCATCCGCCTGGCATATGCCCATGATCGCCAATTTGCTGTTAGTCTTTCCGCGATCCGGACCCTGCCCCATCAAATCGAAGCCGTCTATCAAAGAATGCTCCCCCAGCCACGGCTTCGCTTCCTCCTGGCAGATGATCCCGGTGCAGGTAAGACCATAATGGCCGGGCTACTGATTAAAGAATTAAAACTTCGGCAGGCCATCGAGCGCATCATTATTCTCTGTCCCGCTCCTCTTACCATACAATGGCAAGACGAAATGCTTCGTTGGTTCGGAGAACCCTTCGACATCATTTTCTCCGCCGTAGATCAACAGCAATTGGTTAATCCCTGGCAGAAATCCTCCCAGGTTATTGCCTCCATTGATTATGCCAAGCAGGATGACGTAAGGGAGCGGGTCTGGCAGCAACATTGGGATTTGCTAATTATCGATGAGGCCCATAAATGTTCCGCTCGGACGACTTCGGGGGGAGCTGGCAGAGAGCCCAAGGTGGATGCCACTAAGCGGTATGATCTTGCTTCTCGACTGACTTCCCAGGCTGATCTTGTTTTGCTTCTCACCGCTACCCCACATCATGGCGATGAGGACAAGTTTGCCCACTTCTTGAGGTTGATTGATCCAGACCTCTTCCCCGAACCCCACCGGCTAAAGAGCCAGGCCGCAGAGATTCGTAAGTCCGTTTTCCGCCTGGGCCAAGATTGCCCCTGGGCCTTGCGTCGCTTAAAAGAGGACCTCAAAGACATTAAGGGAGGACGCCTCTTCCCGGATCGTCATGCCCTGACCGTAACCTTTTATCTAAACAGCGAGGAATACGCCCTTTATAAAGCGGTAACCGCTTATATTAATGAATTCATGGCTCAACAGACCGGACCACGTCGCACTTCCGCGGCCCTGGCCCGGACCGTATTTCAGAGACGGTTGGCCAGTTCCACCTGCGCTATTCATGATTCCCTTAAGAACCGGCTTAAGAAACAGCAAGCTCTCTTGGAAGAACTGGAAAGTCTCACTCCTCAACAGCGGGCCAAAAGGCTGGCCTGGCTGCAAGGGCGACTTCCCGATGCCGAACAGGACGAGGATGACCTGGATGAAGCGACCAGGGATCAATTGGCGGATGAATTCACCGCCGCCCTGGAGCTTGACCAGATTCGCATGGAGATTGCCGCCCTCCAGGAACTTGTGGAGCAAGCCCGGCGAGTGCGGGAGCAGGCCAATGACTCCAAGCTGGCCGCCCTCCGCACCTCTTTGGAGGAAGTCCATTTTTCCGAGTTACGCGACGGCCGCGGCAAGTTACTCATCTTCACCGAACATCGAAGCACCCTCACCTATCTCCGGGAGCATCTGCAAGCCTGGGGCTACCACACCTGCGAGATTCATGGCAGCATGAACCCTCATGAGCGCAAGCGCGCCCAGGAACTTTTCCGCACCCAGGCGCAAGTGTGTGTGGCCACGGAAGCCGCTGGTGAGGGGATTAATCTCCAGTTTTGCCATTTGATGATCAACTACGACCTGCCCTGGAACCCTACCCGTCTGGAACAGCGCCTGGGGCGTATTCATCGCATCGGCCAAGAGCGGGATTGCTACGTCTTTAATTTCGTGGCCACCGAATCCGAAGAAGGCCATCCCGTCATCGAGGGCCGCATCCTCCAACGCCTCTTGCAGAAGCTGGAGCAAATGCGGGATGCTCTATCCGATCGGGTTTACGATGTTATCGGTGAGGTTCTGTCTTTAAACGACATCAATCTTCTGGAGATGCTCCGCCAGGCGGCTTATGACCCCCGGCGTCTCGATGAATATATCGACCAGATCGACCGCATCGATCCGATAAGACTGAAAGAATATGAAGAAGCCACCGGGATCGCCTTGGCCCGGTCTATTGTAGACTTTTCCGATTTCCAGCATTGGAATCTGGAAGTCGAAGAACGGCGGCTCATGCCCTGCTTTGTGGAGTCATTCTTTCTGGACGCTGCTCGTGAGGTGGGTCTCAAGATGGACCTGCGGGCTGACGGCCTGTGGCGCCTTGAGCACGTCCCGTTAGATTTGCGCTCCGAGCGCCTCCAGTCGGTTCAGCGCCTGGGCAAAGCCGATTCCTCATACCGCAAGATCACCTTTCATAAGCAGCACCTGGAACAGGATGCCCATCTGGATGCCGTCCTCTTGGGGCCGGGACATCCCCTCTATGCTGGGGTGGATGAACGCCTTAACGAGCGGCTGGCTCCTTTGCTTGGAGGAATAAGCTTCTACCTGGACCCCCTTGCATCAGATTCTTATCTTCTTCACTTTTTTGAAATCTCCATCAAGGGGAAAGATGCCAGGGGCAGAGATGCCGCTTTATACGGAGAACTTGTGGCTGTCCGGGAGGAAGCAGGCAGCTTCGAGGTGGTGCCCAGCGATCTAATCCTCAACCTCCCTCCCCATCCCCAGCCGCCCTCCCAAGTCGGACCGTTGGATTGGCAACCTGCGATAGACTTTTTAAAAGGGGGCTATCAGCTTGAATGCCGCGCCCGCTGCCAGGAAGAGCGTCAGGGCTATGCCCAAATTATCCGTGACTATCTGGAGAATTCCTTTCGGGTGCGCCTCAACAAGGCCCAAGAGCAAGCTATGCGGCTTCTGGGGGAGGCCGGGCAAAAACCGGAATATAAATTGGCTGCCGATGAAGCTTCCCGGCGAGTAAAGGAATTGGAAAGGGATAGAGATGATCGTCTGGCCGGATTGGCAAGGCTCGGGGTAGCCCGCACCGGCCCGGTGCGCCACCTGGCTACGGCAATGGTCTTGCCCCCCAGTGGTGTGGTAGAAGCCAAAGCTTTGGGTTTAGTCGACGAGCCTGAACCCCATATTAACAGGAAAATAGAGTTGGCTGCTGAAGACCAGGTCATGGCCGCATTGACCCGGGAAGGATTTCCAACGGATCGCATCGAGCGCCTGGGGCACCTTAAACTCGGCTTTGATTTGCGAGCCCACCGGGTTGTGGATGAAGCCACCGGGGAAATCCAAGTCCGCCGGGTGGAGGTGAAAGGCCGGGCTCGGGGCCAGGCCATCCGGCTGACGGTCAATGAATGGTACAAGGCCCAGCAATTGGCCGAGACCTACTGGCTCTATGTGGTGTGGGACCCCCTGGGAGAAAACCCCGAAATGGTTTATATTCAAGATCCAGCAGCGCGTCTTGACCATGTCAAAAGGCAAATTGCTGCAGGAAGATTTTTTGAGATTCCGGCAGAGGCAGTCGAAAACTTCAGATTATAAAGAGCGTCTCAGATGAGAAGAGAAGAACTCGAAGAATTTCATTACATTACCCATATTAACAATTTGCCTTCGATTCTTCTTAGAGGAATTTTGTCGCATAATAATGCTAAGAAATTACGGCATATTTCGGTTGCAAGCCAGACGATTCAGGACAGACGTGAACCAAAAGTTGTTCCTGGAGGCCGCAAACTTCATGATTATGTAAATACTTATTTCCATGCAAGAAATCCTATGATGTATTTAATTCTAAGACAGCAAGATCATTTAAAGCTCACTGTATTACGTATTGATACGGATATTTTAGATTTGCCGAATGTAGTGATAACTGATGGCAATGCAGCAGGT
>VGSW01000224.1 GCA_016874915.1 Deltaproteobacteria bacterium | reverse complement strand
GGCGCCAACTTTGTGGCCAGCACGGATGTGGATGTCAACATCGCGGGCGTCGGAGTCGAAACTGCCCGAAATGTCCGTGTGGACCCCTCCGTCATCGGAGGCCTAACCCTCGGTTATGACTTTGTCCGGGAGGGTTTCCTGGGCTACAACTATCCGGACTGGATGAAATACTTCAGCTTCGCCACGGACTTTACCTATAACCGGTTTGATCTCCTAAAGGAGGACAAAGCTGAAGGGTACATGGCCGTATGGTCTTTCCTGTTCATCGGGAAGTACGGGTTCTTCCCCGATTCCGAGGTGCCCTTTGGCCGCCTCCAGCCCTATGTCGGCGTCGGGCCGGGCATTGTGTTCAGCGGTATCAATATTGATCCCGGGGGAAGCAAGAGTTCGGTGGACATTGCCTTGGTGACCGAGGCGGGGTTGCGCTACATGGCCCTGAAAAACGTTTCCCTGGACGTGGCCTTCCGTTATCGTTACACTTCGCCTTCGTACAGTTTTACAAGTGTTGCGGATAACCCGGACAAGATCTCCTTCACCGCCCATCAGTTCAGCGCCTTGGTCCGGGCGGCCTATCACTTCTAACAAGACTAAAATCGGAATTCCAGGAAAAGGCGGCTTCCGGGCCGCCCTTTTTATGGAAACAGGCCATAAGAGGCGTTTTCTTCTTGACAAAATCTCCATTCACTCTTTAAATAGGCTAGGGAAATTAAAAGAAAGGGGGAGAATGTTATGAGGGGGGAAAGGAGAACTTGTAAAGTTATAGGCATCCTAGGCCTGACTCTGGCTTTGGTCATGTTGTCGGGATCAGCCCAGGCCAGGATGTGGGTGGGGGCCCAGATCGGCGCTAATTTTGCGGCGTCCCAGGACGTTACCATGAACGATACCGGAGATGTCGTCGTCTGGAAGAACGCGAGAGTGGAACCCGCGGTGATCGCCGGTTTGACCATCGGCTATGATTTCGTCCGGGAAGGCTTTTTGGGGTACAACTACCCTGACTGGATGAAGTACTTCAGCTTTGCCGTTGATTTCACCTACAATCGATATGACATGCGGGAACAATTTCTTAGCGGCACCATTAACGGTGACCTCGGCAAAATTAGCTTCCCTGACATAAACAATCTGGACGGCGCCCGGGTGGAAGGCACCATGGCGGTGTTGTCTTTCCTGTTCTTCGGAAAGTACGGCTTCTTCCCGGATGCGGAAGTGCCCTTTGGCCGCCTCCAGCCGTACCTCGGCGTCGGCCCGGGCATCATGTTCAGCAGCGTGGACGGCTTTAAGGATGTGGGAGGCTTAGGCCTCGGCAGCGCCAGCTCGGTGGACATCGCGCTGGTGACCGAGGCCGGGGTGCGTTACATGGCGTTGAAAAACGTCTCTTTGGACTTGGGCTTCCGCTATCGTTACGGCGCGCCCAGCTACTCCATCACCGGTGCGGCTTTCCCCGGCCAGACGGTAAACATCAAGTTTGACACCCATCAGTTCAGCGCCTTGTTCCGGGTGGGCTATCACTTCTAACGCCGGGACTTAACAGGACTACCAGGCGGCCTGCGGGCCGCCTTTTTAATGGCGCACCTGCGGGTGTACCCGGCTTCTTCGGGGCGCCGCGTTTTTGCCCCCCGGGGGAAATAGAAAAGGATTGACCGGGGAAATTTTTCTTGTTAATTTGTATAGGCTGTGACACCAGCCCCGAGGTGGGTATTGCAATGTCCAAAATCGCCCATTACTTCAATAAAGCCGACCGTAAAAAACTATTTTTCGATTATCTGAAGCTCATTGGCATCCTGGAGATCGCCATTTTTATCATCGTGGCCTTGTGGGCCTCAGATGACAAATATCACCGGGTCTATTCCGTCTTCCCCTGGCGGGAGTATATCTTTGTGGCTTTTGCCTTCCCCATTGTCTTCACCTTTCTAATGGGGGTCATGGTCACCGGGTTCAATTATTTTATGGGCCAGGACCAGACCGCGGCGGGGGTCGATAACGCCCCCGGCGGCGACAACCCCTGGGAGAACATGCTCCACCATCTGCGCCGTTTGCCCTATCTGAGCATTCTGTTTCTCCTGCTGGTGACCATTTTTGCCCTGTACAACATGAACCACATCATGGCCTGGCTCAGCACCCTGGGCTATAACACCTTCCTCCTCCTGTGCTACGCCCTGGCGGGCCTGGGGGTGATTGTGGTGATCTACCTGATGTTCTTCCTGTTTTTCAAGTACCGCCTCAATCACAAGCATATGAAATACCAGTATTACTCTCAGATTTCCGATAAATATGGGCTGATCATTTTGGATGACCGCACGGTGCTTTACAAGGACGGGAATCTACTGGTCCAGGGGCGGCGGTGGCGGCGGCCCCGGCAGGTGAACACAGTGGAGCCGGAGCCGGAAATGCTCCCTCCGGATATCCCCCGGAATCAACTGCCCATGCTCAAACCCTAGGCGACCTCTGCAAGAATCCATTTTGTCATTCTGAGCGAAGCGAAGAATCTAGATTCTTCGGTCGCGTCGCTCCCTCAGAATGACAAATGAGGCGACCTGAGGAGGCCCTCATAGGATTAAACAGGAGATCCACACCCTGTCGCAAAAGTGGGAAGTAATACTACTGGCCGCACTTTCCATGGAAGTGCGGCCTTTTTTGCGCCGGGTGGGAGCCCGGCGCCTTAAGGGCCTGGGCCTGCCGGCCTGGGAGTTTCCCCTGGAAAAGGGAAACCCCGGTTTTCCTTTCAGCAACCTGCCCATAAGACTCATTGAAATAATTAATATTTTTAACCGAAAACCGAAAACCCAAAACCGAAAACCATATAAAGGGCTGGCCGTGGTCACCGGCTTGGGGCCGGACGCGGCCCGCCGGGCCGCTCAAATTCTGTTCCCCATCGCCCCCCGGCTGCTGGTCTCCCTGGGTTTCGGCGGGGCCCTGACCTCGGAACTGGCTCCGGGAGATCTGGTGTTGGGCGAATCCGTCTGGGATTTTCAACCGGACACCGGCGTTCTGGCCGAACTCCCTATCCCCTTGCCTCCCCGGCCTCTTTCCGGTTTAATTCAGGAACTTAACCTGGCCCGCCTTCCGGCGGTTAGCGGCAGCCTGGTAACTACTCCCTATATCATTCATAAAAAAGAACAGGGGAAGCCCTTAAACCACCTGTCCCGCCCGGTGGTGGACCTGGAAACCGGCGTCTGGGCCCAAGTGGCCGCGGCCCAGGGGCTGGGTTTCTTGGGCCTCCGGGCCATCACCGACACCGCTTCAGAAGAGATGCCCGGATTCATCAAAACGGCCCAGGGAACTCTGGGCGAGGCCCTGGGCTGGCTGGCCCGGGACCCCACCCGGATATGGACTCTCATCCACCTCTGGCGCCGCAGCCGCCTGGCGGCCCGGCGGCTGGGCGCGGCTATGGCCGTGCTTTTGCCTTTGGTGACTTAATCAGGGGAGGAGTGATAAGAGGGTCTTAGGCCTCCAGACGGGGGACCGGGGACGGAAGACCGGAAGACTGAAAAACCTGTTGGTCTCCGGTCCCTGGTCGCCCCTGGTCACTGCCTCGAGGCCAGCTTAACCGCCAGCCAGGTGAAAAAGGGGAGGTAGATGAAGATGCCCACCCAGCCCAGGCAGGCTTCCCCGATCCAGAAGGTCATGGCCAGGTTGAACCCCAGGATGCCCAGGTAAAAGAGGGGGCCCAGCAGTCCCTGATAGGCGAAACGTCGTCGGCCCCGGTCCCGCCAGGAAAAGGCCGGAAGACGGGCGGCCAAGTATTGTAAAATCCGGATAAGGACCAGGGACACCAGGAGCCAGCCGCCGAAATTGGCCAGGGGGATGCCGAAATAGACTCCCGGTTCGGGATAGCCGTAAATCTGCCCTAAAAACCAACGGTAGCCCCGAAGGGCCAGGGGGTCAATGATGATGTCCAGGGTGACCATGAGCACCGCGCCCAGAATCCAGGGGCCGGGGCCGCGCTGGAGGGAGTCGGCCTCCTCCAGCCGGAAGCGGGACCGGCGGGACCGCGGGGCCAAGGCCGCCAGGGCCAGAGTGTAGCTGGCATAGGCCAGGAACACGTAGGAAAGGGAATCCATGAAAGGCACTCCGGCCACCCAGAGTTCCTGGCCCCGGGTTGCCGGAATATAGAGGTATTCCCCGAAAGGAAAGCCCCAAGTGATGGAGCAGAGTTCCGCGGCCCAGGAGACCAGGTAGCCCAGAACCAGGAAAGCCAAGGCCCGGCCCAGCCCCAGATGCCAGGTGGCCAGCAGCAGGTACACCCCTAGAAAGATGAACACATAGGGGCGCAACCAGATGGTGCTCAGGAGAAGATGGGGGAAAGTCATTTTGGGTTTTCTGTTTTCGGTTTTCTGTTTTCTGTAATTTTTCGCATGGGCTAATCAGTTCCTGGTTTAATCCCAAGTTGGCCTGCTGCCGGGACAGCTAATAATGTTATAATATAGGGGCCTATCGGCCTAGTTAAGGTTTTACCCAAATTATAAAAACACAGAAAACCGAAAACCGAAAACAGAAAACAGTCTCTAATGAAAAAAACCAACGTCATTCTGGCCAAG
>VGSW01000223.1 GCA_016874915.1 Deltaproteobacteria bacterium | reverse complement strand
CGTTGACCTATGGATGGATAATTGACGTAGGGCGGGCACTGCCCGCCCAGCACGGCTTGCAGCAAGAGGAGACCTTGCCATGAAACGAAAATGCTGGATGATTTTTGGAATTTTTGCGGCCATAACCGTTTTGTTCATAGCCGCCGCCGCCCAGGCTGCGCCGGTGGGCAAGTTCATCATGGTCCAGGGGCACGTGGACCTGTTGAAACAGGGGAAGCTCCCGGCCCTGGCCGCTAAGGTCAATGACGGGGTGGAAACGGGGGACGTCATCCGCACCAAGGCCAAGTCCAAGGCTCAGGTGCAATTCGTCGATGACACCTCCTTGACCCTGGGGGCGGAGTCCCGGTTGGCGGTGGCCGATTTTTCTTACGACGGCCGCCAGCGCCGGGCCTCTATCAACCTTTTCCGGGGCATAGTGCACACCGTGGTGAAACAGATCCTCCAAATTCAGGAGCCGGACTTTATCATGCAGACCGCCACCGCCGCGGTGGGAGTCCGAGGCACCGAGTGGTACGCGCTGATCAAGCCCAACTCCACCCTGGTTTATCTCCCCGTGGGGCGACTGGCGGTGGAGACCCGAAACCCCCACGCCATCCTCCTGGAAGGCGGGTTTTGGGTGGAAGCCTTTAAGGACCGCCTCACCGCGCCCCGGCGTATTACCCCTATGGATATTAACACGTTGGAAAAACTGATGGACAGCGGGGTGCCGGAAAGTCAAGATTTTCAGGTAACTCCGGGGGGTCCGCCGGCCGGGCCGGGTATCACCATGCCCAAAGACCCGGAGTCGGGACTGCCTCTCTACGTGCCGCCCATTTATCAGATGCCTATCCAGCGGGACAAACCAAACATCATCACCCCTGGACCTGGCCAAAAATAGACCTGGATCGCAGGGCTGATCATCGCTGGAGGGCAACTGCCAGCTAAGAAACCTGGCCGGGCCGGCTAGCCTGCCCGGCCAGGTCTTCGTCGGCTGTAAAGGATTTTTCATGGACTTTTGGCGGCCATTAATATTTATATTGACGTGTTTTCTTGCGGCTATCGATTCTCTATGAAACTTGTTAGGGTTATGAGAATCTTGTGAATACCTGGTAAAAAGATGCCCAAACGCACTGACATCAAAAAAATCCTGATCATCGGCTCCGGCCCCATCATCATCAGCCAGGCCTGCGAGTTCGACTACTCCGGCACCCAGGCCTGCAAGGCTTTGCGCGAAGAGGGCTATGAAGTGGTCCTTATCAACTCCAACCCCGCCACCATCATGACCGACCCGGAGATGGCGGACCGAACCTACATCGAGCCCATCACCCCGGAAATCGTCTGCAAGGTCATTGAACGGGAACGGCCTGACGCGCTGCTCCCTACTCTCGGGGGGCAGACGGGCCTTAACTGCGCCATCGCGGTGGCCGAAACCGGCATCCTGGAACGTCTGGGGGTGGAGATGATCGGGGCCAACCCTGCGGTGATCAAAAAGGCGGAAGACCGGGAGCTGTTCCGGGACGCCATGACCAAGATCGGCCTCCGGGTGCCCCGGAGCGCCATTGTCCGCACCTTGGAAGAGGCCCTGGCCGCGGCCCCGGACATCGGCTACCCCATCATTGTCCGCCCTTCCTTCACCCTGGGGGGCACCGGCGGCGGCGTGGCCTACAACCTGGAAGACTTGCGGCTCCTGGCCGCAGATGGCCTGGCGGCCAGCATGATCAGCGAAGTGATGTTGGAAGAGTCGGCCCTGGGCTGGAAGGAATTCGAGCTCGAAGTCATGCGGGACTTCGCGGACAACGTGGTCATCATCTGCTCCATCGAAAACCTGGACCCCATGGGGGTGCACACCGGGGATTCCATCACCGTGGCTCCGGCCCAAACCCTTACGGACCGGGAATATCAGGCCATGCGGGACGCATCCCTGGCCATTATGCGGGAAATCGGGGTACAGACCGGTGGCTCCAATATCCAGTTTGCGGTACACCCCGACACCGGCGAGATGGTGGTCATCGAAATGAACCCCAGGGTGTCCCGGTCCTCGGCCTTGGCCTCCAAGGCCACCGGCTTCCCCATCGCCAAGATCGCGGCCAAGCTGGCGGTGGGCTTCACTTTGGATGAAATCCCCAACGACATCACCAAGGAGACCTACGCCTCCTTCGAACCCACCATCGATTACTGCGTGGTGAAAATTCCCCGCTGGGCCTTCGAGAAATTCCCCGGCGCCGAGGATTTCCTCACCACCTCCATGAAGTCCGTGGGGGAAGTGATGGCCATCGGCCGCACTTTCAAGGAGGCCCTGCAGAAAGGCATCCGTTCCCTGGAGATCGCCCGCTATGGGCTGGGGGCCGATGGCAAGGACTTCCATGAGATACCCCTGGAAGAGCTGCAAACCAAACTGCGGGTTCCCAATTCCCAGCGCCTTTTTTACCTGCGCCAGGCCTTCCGACAGGGGCTTACGATGGAGGAAGTCTATGGCCTTACCGCCATCGACCCCTGGTTTCTCCATCAGATCCGAGACCTGGTGGCCTTTTCCGATGAGCTGAAAACCTTTGGGATTCTTCTGTCCCAGGGCCGGGGCCAGGGGCAATTTGCCGATATGCTCCGCCGGGCCAAGGAATGGGGCTTTTCCGACATTCAATTGGCCCACCTCTGGGGAGGCACTGAGGAAAGCATCGCGGAAATGCGGGAGGCTTATGGGGTCAAGCCGGTTTATAAACTGGTGGACACTTGCGCCGCGGAATTCGAGGCTTACACCCCCTACTTTTATTCCACCTATGAATGGGAAAATGAAAGCCGGAAGACCGCCCGGGACAAGGTGATGATCCTGGGGGGCGGGCCTAACCGCATCGGCCAGGGGATTGAGTTCGACTACTGCTGCTGCCAGGCTTCCTTTGCTCTCGGGGAATTGGGGATTGAATCCATCATGGTCAACTCCAACCCGGAGACCGTGTCCACGGATTATGACACCTCGGACAAGCTCTATTTTGAGCCTCTCACCCTAGAGGACGTGCTTAATATCGTGAATACGGAGTCGCCCCGCGGCCTCATCCTCCAGTTCGGCGGCCAGACGCCGCTGAACCTGGCGGTGCCCCTGGGCCGGGCCGGCGCGCCCATCCTGGGCACACCCCCATCGGCCATCGACCGGGCTGAAGACCGCAAGCTCTTTAAGCAGCTCCTGGCCAAGCTGGGCCTCAAGCAGCCCCCCAACGACACCGCCACCACGGCGCCCGAGGCCCTAAAGATCGCCCACCGCATCACCTACCCGGTGCTGGTGCGGCCCTCTTACGTCCTGGGGGGCCGGGCCATGCAGATCGTCCCCGACGACCAGGCCCTGGTGAACTTCATGAATTGGGCCTTGGAGGCCTCCCCGGAGCATCCCATCCTCATCGACAAGTTCCTGGAAGACGCCATCGAGGTGGACGTGGACGCCATCTCCGACGGCAGCTATACCACCATCGGCGCGCTCATGGAGCACATCGAAGAGGCCGGCATCCACTCCGGGGACTCGGCCTGCGTGCTGCCGCCCTATTCCTTGTCCAGAGAAATCCAGGAACAGATTAAGGAGCAGACTAAGGCTTTGGCCAAAGAGTTAGAGGTGGTGGGCCTCATCAACATCCAGTTTGCGGTAAAGGACAATACGGTCTATGTGCTGGAAGTCAACCCTCGGGCCTCCCGTACCGTACCTTTCGTCAGCAAGGCCATCGGCGTGTCCCTGGCCAAGCTGGCCACCAAGGTGATGCTGGGGCACACCCTGGAAGAACTTGGATTTACTAAAGAAATCGAGCCGCCCTACTTCGCGGTGAAGGAATCGGTCTTCCCCTTCCGGCGCTTCCCCGGGGTGGACCCCGTGCTGGGCCCGGAGATGCGCTCCACCGGCGAGGTCATGGGCATTGACGAGGACTTCGGCCTGGCCTACGCCAAGGCCCAACTGGCGGCCAGCCAGGTGTTGCCCCTTTCCGGCGGGGTGCTGTTCAGCGTCAAGGACCCGGACAAGTCCGGGGCCGCGGCCGTGGCCCGGGGGTTCCAGGAGTTGGGGTTTAAGCTGTACGCCACCGGCGGCACCGCGGCCTATTTACAGGGACAGGGCCTGAGGGTGCACCTGGTGCACAAGATCCGGGAAGGCCGGCCCAATATCATTGACCGGGTGAAGAACCGGGAAGTGGACCTGCTGGTCAACACCCCCATGGGCCGTTATACCCCCCGGGATTCCTACTCCATCCGCCGCGCCGCGCTGGAATACAACATCCCCTACACCACCACCCTCTCCGCCGCCCGGGCTACTCTTGATGCTATCAGAGCCATGAAACGCGGCGAACTGCGGGTCAAAAGTTTGCAGGAATATCATGAGGTTGTGGGGCAGTCCTCGCTCTAACCATCGGTATTGGCAACAAATTTTTTATTGATTGAAAATTTGGCAAAGATAGCTTAACTAGAATTAAACCACTACCTGCTAAAGCAGGTAGATTTTTGGACGACTGAAAGTCGGTCATTCGGCTGAAGCCGGTTGCTCATCCGAAATGGTGAAAACATCTTTAGGCAGCGCTTTTTCCTGTTGCTCTAT
>VGSW01000222.1 GCA_016874915.1 Deltaproteobacteria bacterium | reverse complement strand
TCCGCCTGGGTGCTTTGGAGCAAGAAGCACCCACCCACCGACCTGAAGGCCAGGTTTCACTGGCGGGAGGCCGCCTGGCATCTCCACGTCCCCATGATTAAGGCCCTGTTCGAGCAGCTATCCATGCCCTCCAAGCTGGAACCCCTGGGCCTGGTGGAAGTCCTTGACTGGACTGAGGCTTGCTTGAACCGGGTGAGCCGGGCCGACTTTTTCTCACAGTTCGAGGAAGGCCACACCGTCCAGTATTTTTATGAACCATTTCTGGAAGCCTTTGACCCCAAGCTCCGCAAAGACCTGGGGGTCTGGTACACCCCGCCGGAAATCGTGCAATACATGGTCGCCAGGGTGGACGCCGTGCTCCGGCAGGAACTGGACCTCCCCGACGGCCTGGCCGACCCCAGGGTTTACGTCCTCGACCCCTGTTGCGGCACCGGGGCATATCTCGTGGAGGTCCTAAAGCACATCCACGCCACCTTTAAAGCCCAAGGGGGAAACGACTTGTTGGCCCACAAGGTCAAGCTGGCCGCCCTGGGCCGGGTCTTCGGCTTTGA
This sequence comes from Deltaproteobacteria bacterium, assembly GCA_016874915.1. Classification (GTDB taxonomy): domain Bacteria; phylum Desulfobacterota; class Desulfobaccia; order Desulfobaccales; family 0-14-0-80-60-11; genus VGSO01. The sequence goes on along the minus strand of VGSW01000222.1, from coordinate 4,003 downwards.
AATCATGCCCGCCCCCTTCGTGGTGGCCCACTTGCAGTTGGGCCTCTATCTGCAAAACCTGGGTGCGCCCCTGGCCGAGGAAACCACCGCCAAAAAGGGGGAGCGAGCCGGGGTCTATCTCACCAACGCCCTGACCGGGTGGGAACCCCCCACTGGCCCCAAGAAACAGCTCCTCTTCCCGGAGATGCAGGAGGAACGGGACGCCGCCGAAGACGTCAAAAGAGACAAGCCCATCCTGGTCATCCTGGGCAATCCCCCCTACAACGCCTTTGCCGGGGTGAGCGCCGCGGCCGAAAAAATTCTGGTGGAGCCCTACAAGGAAGGTCTGGTTAAAAAGTGGGGCATCAAGAAGTTCAACCTGGACGACCTTTACATCCGGTTCTTCGGCCTGGCGGAACGCCGCATCGCCGGCATGACCGGCAAGGGGGTGGTGTCCTTCATCTCCAACTTCTCCTACCTGGGCGATCCCTCTTTCTTGGTCATGCGTCAGCGTTTCTTGGCCGAGTTCGACGCCCTGTGGTTCGACTGTCTGAATGGCGACAGCCGGGAAACCGGCAAACTCACCCCGGAAGGAAAACCTGACCCCAGCGTCTTCTCCACGGAATACAACCGGGAAGGCATCCGGGTGGGGACCGCGGTCTGCCTGATGGTAAGAAAAGAAAATGTGGCACAGCCGCCCCCGGCTGTGCCTTCTGCCAAGCCCTCCAAAGATTATTATCGACGGAACCTGCCCCACTTCCAGGCGGAAGGCCGTCCGGTTTTTGTCACCTTCCGGACTCATAAGCATTTTGTGCTGCCGGAAACAGTGCGGAGTCTGGTTTTAAGACATTGCCTGCACGACCACGGAACCAAACTGTGGATGCACGGGGCGGTGGTTATGCCGGATCATATCCATCTGCTGTTCACCCCCCTCCAGGACCTTGAAGGCAAACAATATTCTCTGGCCGAGATCATGAGCGGCATCAAAGGGGCTTCGGCCCATAGCGTCAATAAGGCCCTCAAGCGCAAGGGGCATGTTTGGCAGGATGAATCCTTTGACCGGGTGGTCCGTTCCGAGGAAAGCACTCAGAGCAAAGCGGAATATATCTGTCAGAATCCGGTGCGGAAGGGCCTGGTTAAGGAGGAAAATGAATACCCCTGGCTGTGGCGGGAATGGGTGGAAGGGCAGGAAGAAAGAAAAAAAGATGCGGCACAGGCGCCCCCGCCTGTGCAGGATACAGGGGAAAGGGCACAGCCGAGGGCGGCTGTGCCACATTTAAGAGGAAGCCCTTCCGTGCACTTCCGGCATTTCTGGGGGGTGACCAAGCGGGCTGACCTATTGGAGAGCCTGAAGGCCCATGATTTTGAGGCCCAGTATCAACCTGTCAGCCCAAGTGCAGATAATCGCTTCAGCTTCCGTCCCTCAGAAGTTGAAAGCCACTACCGGGAATGGCCGAAGCTGGTGGATTTGTGCGCCGCCTCGCCCAATAACGGCCTCATGGAAAAGCGGGGCGGGGCCTTGATGGACATTGACCGGGCCGCCCTGGAACACCGCATGAGGCTCTACTATGACCCCAAAGTTGATTGGGGGGAGCTAAAGGCTCTCAGAACTGGATTGACTAAGAACGCCGCAGGCTTTGATGCCAAAAAGGTTAGACCGAAGGTTCAGGCCGCCGAGAGCTTCCAACATAACAAGATTTGCCGGTATGCCCTTCGGCCCTTTGATAACCGATGGTGCTATTACAGCGAAGTTAGCCCCCTCTGGAACCGATCTCGCCCTGCTCTTTGGGAGCAATGCTGGCCTGGAAACTCCTTTCTTATGACTCGACCGGCTGGCGTAGCGCACCCTGAAGCAGCCCCGCTATTTTTCACCAAACTTCTTGGGGACAATGACTTTTTGCGGGGCCATGCCTATTATTTCCCGGTTTGTCTGAAAGCTGTATCGAAAAAGGGCAACGATCCATCAGGGCAAAACGCTCTTTTTGATGAAAGGAAAGCGAAGGAAGCCACAATCACGGCCAACCTCTCCCCCGCCGCCCGGACTTATCTTGCCGCCCTGGGTTTTCCGGATCCCGACAAAGAATGTGGCACAGCCGCCCCCGGCTGTGCCAAACAAGGAGCTGAGTTCACCGCCGAGGGCGGCTGTGCCACATATGCCCTCATCTGGATGCACGTCCTGGCCGTGGGTTATGCCCCCGCTTATCTCACGGAAAACGCCGACGGCATCCGCCAGGACTGGCCCCGCATCCCCTTGCCGGGCACCGCCCAAGCCCTGAAGCACTCCGCCCATTTGGGCCGGGAGGTCGCCCTTCTGCTGGACACGGAAAACCCGGTGCCGGGGGTGACGGCAGGGACCGTCCGGCCCGAAATGAAAACCCTGGCCGTCATATCCAGGGTGGACCATGCCCCCCTGAACCCGGACGCCGGGGACCTGGCCCTCACCGCCGGGTGGGGCTATGGCGGCAAGGACGGCGTCACCATGCCGGGGAAGGGGAAGGTGGTGAAGCGGGAGTACACTCCCGAGGAACTGGCGGCCATCCGGCAGGGCGCCCCGGCCCTGGGACTCACCCCGGAACAGGCCCTGGAACACCTGGGGGAATCCACCTATGACATCTACCTGAACGACGCGGCCTACTGGCGCAACGTCCCCGAGAAGGTCTGGACCTACTGCATCGGCGGCTACCAGGTCATCAAGAAATGGCTCTCCTACCGGGAACAGCCCCTCCTGGGCCGCCCCCTCACCCCCAACGAAGTCGAAGAAGTCACCCGCATGGCCCGCCGCCTGACCGCCATCGTCCTCCTGGAACCGGCCTTGAACGCCAATTATCAGGCGGTTAAAGGCGCTTCCTACGCTTGGCCAAACCATAAGGCCTCTACGGGAGAAAGAGGTTAGGAGCAAGCAGAATTGAAGAATAGGTTTGAGCCGAAATTCAATATTACCCATCGGATCACCACCGATCTGACTCTTATTGAGCGGGCCAGGGGCTTCTTAGAGGCCGCTACTCTGTCCGAAGCCTGGGTGCGTGAGATGGGCCGCCGAGCTCTAATCCTGGAAGCCCACCACACTACGCATATCGAGGGGACCCGTCTGACCCTTGAGCAGGCCGAGCGTTTGATGGAGGGAAAACCGGTCCCTGAGGCCGACCCAGAGGATACCCGAGAGCTTTTGAACTACCGAAGCGCCTTTGACTTCGTCTCCGAATATCTTAAGACCGGTAGCCAGATTACCGAGGGACTGATCCGTGAAATCCACCAACGGCTGGTCGAAGGGGTCCGGGGAGGGTCCGCGGCTCCCGGTGAATACCGGAAGGTCCAGAATTATGTGGTCAACTCCTTTGGCGAGATTGTTTATACGCCGCCCCCGGCGCCTGACGTTCCCATCATGATGAAGGAGTTGGTGGACTGGCTAAACCGCACCGGGGAAATGCATCCCGTGTTGGTGAGCGGCGTGGCCCAATTCCAGCTCGTGCATATCCATCCGTTCCGGGATGGCAACGGCCGCGCTTCCCGGCTGCTGTCAACCCTATGCCTCTACCGGGCCGGCTATGATTTCAAGCGGCTGTTCACGATCAGCGAGTTTTACGACCGGGATCGACGGTCCTTTTACCAGGCAATTCAGAGCGTCCGGGAAAGCGGCATGGATATGACCGGCTGGCTGGAGTACTTTGTAGAGGGCCTGGCCACCCAGCTTGCCGAGGTCAGACAGCGGGGGGAGCAAGCCATCCGGCGAGACGTGCTCGTTAAGCAGCATGGCCTTTCAGATCGCCAGGCCAAGGCGGTGCAGCATATCCTGGAGCATGGCAGCCTGACCATCCAGGAATTCGAGCGGCTGTGTCCGGAAGTCAACCGCCGGACGCTTCAGAGAGATTTGAAAGCCATGGTCAATGAGGGTTTGCTGCTCTCGGAAGGCGCTACCAATCAGTTGATTTACCGGATCAAGGGATAAACTTAACTTGCGACTATATTGCGACACAACTTGCGACAGGCTCACGACATGGCTGGCGACACTCAGCCTGGGGGGATT
>VGSW01000221.1 GCA_016874915.1 Deltaproteobacteria bacterium | reverse complement strand
TGTGATGGTCGCCGTGGGTGATGTCCTCGCCGGTGACGGCCATGACGTTGGGCACCCCCAGGGCGTTGGCCGCCAGAAGGTCCCCCTGGAGGGCCAGGCGGTTGCGGTCCCGGCAGCACACCTGCATCACCGTTTCCAGGCCCTTAATCTGGAGCAGCAAGGCTCCCCCCAATGAACTGAGGCGCATGACCGCGCTGTTCATTTCCGGGACCACGTAAGCGTCCACTTTTTCTTTGACGTTGACGGCATTAGCCACCAGGGCCGATATATCGGTGCCCTTGGGCGGCTCCATTTCCGCCAGGACTGCGAACTCTCCGGCTTCCAGCTTGTCTTTCAATCCCATGGAATTCCCCTCGGTTAGTGTTGGGCTGACCGCACCAAGGCGTTGGAGATGGCGAGCATGAGTTCATCCATGCCAAAGGATTTGACGTGATAGTAAAAGATCCCTTTTTGCCGCACCCGACTTTCCTGCTCGGGATTGTTCTCATCCGCGGTGACGATGATGGGCAGTTTCTTGTACATCCCCTTGATGATGGAGATGGCTTCATAGCCCATGGCCTCCGGGAAACAGACGTCCAGCACCAGGACGTTGACCTTTTCCTTCTGGAGGGTCATGAGAAGATCTCTGAAATTGTCCACCTGGAGCATCTGGTGGCCGTTTGCCCGAACCCACAATTCCAGCCCTCCCGCCAGGTCTGAACCTTGTTCGGCGATTAATAGCGTTGCGCACCTTTGGGTCATCATGGCATCTTTACACCGACGAGAGGGATAAACAGGTTAGTCCGGACAATCCGGTCTCCGCTTCAGAAAAAGCAAACCCCGTGCCTATTCGGGGTTTCCCAGGAAATTCCTGGGAAATCCCTGTGAAATCATTCACTTATGGGAAAGAGGGGGAGAAAAGGTGGGACGCTCCCCGCGGCAAAATTACCAGGGGAAAAAACAATACAAGGTAACAAGCTTGAAATATTAGGAAATTTTCGGCATGAGTAAAAATGCCGCAAATGTTACCTTTTTTCCGGTTTTACAAACTATCAGAGCCCCTTACAGCTAATGCTATACCAGCCGCCGCCAAAAGCATCTCTTCCCAAGTTGAGACCTCTGCGAAATACCTAATTGACTGGCTATCCCTTAAAATCCCCTCCCCCTTGAGGGGGGAGGGGGGGATCAAGGCCAAGTTTTTCCGCCTTTCAAGCTGTTTCGCAGAGGTCTCAAGTTGGCTTAAGGAATGAGAATTTATTCATAGCTTTGCCCCTGGCCTCCGCCCCAATGCCCTATTGACTGAACCGGCGCCACTCTGGTAAAGTGCTTAAGCCTTTGGTTTTTTCCCCCGAAAGATTCTGTCGCCGGGGGCGCCATTCTTAATCGCCGAAAGGAGCCGGAAATGAATTGGCACAGATGGGCTTTCGTGATGTTGGCGGTAATCTGTCTGACTTGGGCCTGCGCCCCTGGCGAACAGAATGAACTCCGCCTGGGGGTCAATGCTGAACTCACCGGCAGCAAACCCACCGTGGGCGACTCCTGCAAAAAGGCCGCGGAACTCCTGGCGGCCCAGGTGAACAAGGACTGGGGCGTTAAGGTGGGGGAGAAAAAATATCCCATCAAGCTGTTCATCGAAGACAACGAGGACAAGGCTGAGTCCGCCGCGGCCGCGGCCCAAAAGCTCATCAGCCAGAATAACGTCCTGGCCATCCTCGGGCCCAACGCTTCCGGGAACGCCATTCCCGCGGCCCGCATCTGCGAAGACGCCGGGGTCATCATGATCAGCCCCTGGTCCACCAATCCCAAGACCACGGAAGGCAAAAAGTTCGTGTTCCGGGCCTGCTTCATCGACGACTTCCAGGGCCTGGTCATGGCCAAGTTCGCCCGGGACAGCCTCAAGGCCCAAACCGCCGCGGTGCTCTACGACGTGGCCTCGGAATACAACAAGGGCATTGCCGAATTCTTCAAAAAGTTCTTCGAGCAGGCCGGCGGCAAGGTGGTGGCCTTCGAGTCCTACACCAAGGACGATAAAGACTTTTCCTCCCAGCTCACCATCATCAAAGGGGCCAACCCCCACGTGCTGTTCCTGCCTAACTACTACAACGAAGTGCCGCTCCAGGCCCAGCAGGCCCGGCGTTTGGGCCTGACCATCCCCATCATCGGCTCCGATTCCTGGGGCAGCGAAGAACTGCTGCGCCTGGGAGCCCAGGACCTGGAGGGCAGCTATTTCAGCACCCACTACGCCCCGGACATCGCCACGGAGACGGCCCAGAAATTCATCAAGGAATATGAGCTCAAGTACGGCAAGAAACCCGATGACGTGGCCGCTCTCACTTACGACGCCGGGAAGCTCTTATGCGCCGCCATCTCCCAGGCCGGGTCCCTGGACCGGAAAAAGGTCCGGGACGCCCTGGCCTCCATCAAGGAATTCGAAGGCGTCACCGGCAAAATGAAATTCTCCGGCACCGGCGACCCGGTGAAGAGCGCGGTGATCCTGCAAATTAAGGACGGGAAGTTCAAGTTTTATTCAACCGTTCAACCTTAGGCAGCTTTAGAAAAGATTCACCACCAAGGCACAAAGACACCACGAAGGACACTAAGATCACACCAAAGACCACGAAGAAAAACATTCAGTTGGCGCTGAAGCGCCAACTGAATAATTCATCTTGGTATTTCTTCGTGCGACCTTGGTGGCCTTCGTGGTTTTCATGATGTCTTGGTGGTGAAGTCATCAGGTCTTCCATGCTCCAGGTCATCGCCCAAAACATCTTGAACGCCCTGCAACTGGGGAGCGTTTACGCCCTCATCGCCCTGGGCTATACCATGGTGTACGGCATCCTCACCATGATCAACTTCGCCCACGGCGACATCTTCATGGTGGGCTGCTACCTGAGCCTGGCCGCCGCGGCCTTCCTCCTGGGCTGGCAGGCGAACCTCCCCCTGCCCCTGGTATTTACCGCGGCCCTGCTCTTCAGCATGGTGTTGACCGCGCTCCTGGGCGTGACCATCGAGCGCCTGGCCTACCGCCCCCTGCGCCAGGCCCCCCGGGTCTCCGCGGTCATCACCGCCCTGGGGGTGGGCTTGTTTTTGGAGAACTTCACCCTGGCCCTGCTGGGGCCCGAGCCCCGGCAATTTCCGAGCCTTATCGCCATGACCCCCTGGAAGTTGGCCGGCCTCACCGTCACTCCCTTGCAGATTCTCATCGTCCTGCTGGCCGGGGTCCTCATGGTCCTGCTGGATGTATTGGTGCGGCACACCCTGCTGGGCATGGCCATGCGGGCCATATCCTACAACCGCCCCATTGTGCCCCTCATGGGGGTGCCGGTGGATCGGGTCATCTCCCTCACCTTTGCCATCGGCTCCGCCATCGCGGCCGCGGGGGGCCTGCTCTACGGCCTGGCCTACCCGGTCCTGGACCCCTACATGGGCATCCGCATCGGCTGGTGGGCCTTCATCGCCGCGGTGGTGGGCGGCATCGGCAACATCCGGGGGGCCATGCTGGGGGGCTATATCCTGGGATTCGTAGAGGTCTTCACCCCGGTCTTCCTCCCCTCCTCCACCTACCGGGACTTCGTGGCCTTTTCCCTGCTGCTCCTGCTGCTGGTCTTCAAACCCACCGGCCTCCTGGGCCGGTCGGTATTTGAGAGGGTGTAACATTTATATGGATGAAACTTTAGCATGAGGTGGTTTTCTAATGAAAAACAACCATATCCTCAAGTTTAGAAAAATTGATAAATTCCTAATAGATTCACTTGTGCATAGCCATATATATTTTGCGCCTCCTGACAAGTTAAATGATCCATTTGACTGTAGAATTGATATTGAAAAATCCTTAACAAAAGCAATATCGCAATCCTCAGATTTGGGAATAAAAATCTTGGGGCTTTTTAAGCATAAGGAAATTCAAGAATTAATTAACCAAGCTCAAAAAGAAATAATCATGTATGGCATATTCTCCGGTTCCCACAGCCCAGCCCTGAATTCCTCATTGATGTGGTCCCATTATGCAGATAGCCATAGAGGAGTTTGTTTGATTTATGCCATACCAACCGAGCCAGAGGAGTTCTATAAACCTAATCAAATTCTTGGTATCCAGAACGTAAAATATGGTATCAATATATTAACCGAATAGTTCAAAGAATTACCATCTAATGAAAGTATACATAAGGAAGCCTTCAGTGAAATGTTTAGAACAATGTTAACTATCAAAGATAAATGCTGGCATTATGAAGATGAAGTGCGCATGATTCGTAAGACTTTTGGCATAGTACCAATTAATAAATCATATTTGCAACATGTTTGTTTTGGTCTGGATATAGCCGAAAGTGAAATTAGATTAATAAAAGAAATAATTGAAAAATTCAATTATGATGTTCACTTCAGTAGAATTCAGAGAACACAAGATGATTTTGGCATAAGAGCAGTAGATATAGTATAAATTCCAAGATTACCACATTTATTTCCCCTCACCCTAACCCTCTCCCCCATTGGGGGAGAGGGGATAAAGAAGGACAGCGTTTTACTCCCTCTCCCCCCGACGGGGGGAGAGGGCTGGGGTGAGGGGGGGCGATCACTGGCCCCCG
>VGSW01000220.1 GCA_016874915.1 Deltaproteobacteria bacterium | reverse complement strand
TGGGGGAGGGGGTCTGGGGGAGGGGGTAAGGGCTTTTGCCCTTAGCCCCCTCCCCCAAATCATTTTCACCGCTCCTTCGCCCCGGCGTTGGCCGCGAGTTGTTCCGCGGTGAGGCCGTAGCGGCGCTCCCGCTGTTGGAAGGCGGCTATGGCTCGGTTGAACTCTTCCTCCCGGAAGTCGGGCCACAGGGTGTCGGTGATGTACAGTTCGGTGTAGGCCGTCTGCCACAGGAGAAAGTTGCTCAGGCGGTACTCGCCGCTGGTGCGGATGAGGAGGTCCGGGTCCGGCAGGTTTCCGGTGTAGAGATGGCGGGCGAAGAGTGCCGCGTCAATGTCTTCCGGGCGCAGGCGTCCGGCCTGGATTTCCCGGCCCAAGGCCTGGGCGGCCCGGACAATCTCGGTGCGCCCCCCATAGCTCAGGGCCAAATTCAGGGTCATCTGGGCCCCCGGCGCGGTGGCGGCCATGGTCCGGGCTAGGTCCTCCTGCACCGCGGGGGGCAGCTTATCCAGCTCGCCGATGGCATTGAGGGCAATCTGGTTGTCCTGCATCTCCTTCAATTCCCGGTGCAGATAGCGGCGCAGCAGGGCCATCAAGGCCCGGATTTCCAGGCGCGGGCGCTGCCAGTTTTCTTCGGAGAAGGCGTATAGGGTAAGGAAGGAGATACCTAGGCGGCGGGCCTCCTGAACCACGGCCCGCACCGATTCCACTCCCGCCAGGTGTCCCCGGACCCGGGGCAGGCCCCGGCGCTGGGCCCAGCGGCCGTTGCCATCCATGATAATGGCCACGTGGCGGGGCAGGCGGGTTAAATCCAGGGGATGATCGTTTTCAGACAATTTTTTAACTCAACTATTCCTGGGAAAATTAGCCAAGGTCATAGGAGGAAAAGGTTAAAAGGTTAAAAGGTTAAAAGGCGAAAAGGGGAAAAGGGGAAAAGGGGAAAAAATTAATTAACTGCTTGGAATTGTTATCCTTCCCCTTTAACCTCTTAACCTTTTAACCTTTTAACCCAAACTGAATCCCCCCTCAAAATGACATAATTTCCTTCTCTTTTTCCGCGGCCTGGGTGTCCACCTTTTTGATGTATTCGTCGGTGAGCTTCTGGACCTCTTCCTGGCCCCGGTGGGCCTCGTCTTCAGACAGGAGCTTCTCCTTTTTCATCTCTTTCAAGTCTTCATTGGCGTCCCGGCGGAGGTTGCGCAGAGCCACCTTGGCCTCTTCCCCCATCTTCTTCACCATCTTCACCAGTTCCTTGCGGCGCTCGGTGGTGAGAGCGGGAATGGGCAGGCGGATGATCTTGCCGTCATTCATGGGGTTGAGGCCCAGGTCGGACTTGAGGATGGCTTTTTCAATGTCGCCCATGAGGGTGGTGTCCCAGGGCTGCACCGTGAGCAGGCGGCTTTCCGGCGCGGCCAGGGAGGCCACCTGGGGTAGAGGCATGGTGGTGCCATAACACTCCACCTTGATGCCTTCCAGCAAGGCCACGGAGGCCCGGCCGGTGCGGACCCGGGAAAGATCCCGGGCCATTACCTCCAGCACCTTGTCCATTTTGCGCCTGGCTTCTTTCAGAACCTCATCTTTCATCCCCGGCTCTCCACGATGGTGCCCACATCCTGGCCAAGCACCACTTTCATCATATTTCCCGGTTCCAGCAATTTGAAGACGATGATGGGGATATGCTGCTCCATGGACATGGTCACCGCGGTGCTGTCCATGACCCGGAGTCCCTTTTCCAGGATATCGAAGTAGGTCAACTTTTTCAGGAGAACGGCCTGGGGGTCTTGTTCCGGGTCCCGGTCGTAAATGCCCGCCACCTTAGTGCCTTTAAGGATGGCCTCAGCCCCGATTTCCGTGGCCCGCAAGGCCCCGGCGGTGTCGGTGGTGAAGTAGGGGCTGCCGGTGCCGGCCCCGAAGATGACCACCCGGCCTTTTTCCAGGTGGCGAACGGCCCGACGCCGGATGTATGGCTCCGCCACTTCGTGCATGGCGATGGCGGACATGACCCGGGTGGGGACGTCCTGCTTCTCCAGGGCGTCTTGGAGGGCCAGGGAGTTAATGACCGTGGCCAGCATGCCCATGTAGTCGGCCACGGCCCGGTCCATGCCCTGTTCGCTGGCGGCCAGCCCCCGGAAGATGTTGCCGCCGCCCACCACCACGCCCACCTGGACCTTGAGGTCCGCCACCCCTTTGATTTCCCGGGCGATGGTCTTCATGGTGGCGGGGTCGAGGCCGAATTTCTGAGGTCCGGCCAGCGTTTCGCCGCTCACTTTGAGAAGGACCCGGCAATATTTGGGCGTAAGCGTCATGGCCGGCCTCAGGCGCCGATCTGGTAGCGGGTAAAGCGGCGGACTTTGAGCTCCTGCCCCCCTGGTTCGCTTGCATCTTTCAAAAATTGGGCCACGGTGATGTCGGAGTTTTTAACAAAAGGCTGCTCCAGGAGGCAGACTTCTTTGTAGAACTTCTCCAATCGGCCGGCCACCATGCGCTCGATGATCTTCTCCGGCTTGCCGCTCTCCCGGGCCTGGGCTTCGAAAATAGCCTTTTCTTTGTTCACCACATCCGGACTCAAGTTTTCCCGGGAGACGGCCAGGGGGCTGGTGGCCGCCACCTGCATGGCCGCGTCTTTGGCCGCGGCCAGAGCTTCGGGGGTGGGGTCGGTGCCGCTCATCTCCAGAAGCACCCCGATGCGGCCGCCATAGTGAATGTACGCCACCACCAGGTCGCCGGTGTAGCGGGTGAAGTGTCGGACGCGGATGGCCTCTCCGGTTTTGGCGATAATGTCGTTCAGGTAGTCGGCTACCGTCAACTCCGGCAGATGGGGGCTGGGGTGGGCCAGGAATTCCTCCACCGTTTCCAGGGCCACGCCGGCCAAGTGACCCACCAGCTTGGCGCCCAATTCCGCGAAGTCCGGGGTCTTGGCTACGAAGTCGGTTTCGCAGTTCACCTCCAGCAGGACTCCGGAACGATGGTCCGGGGCCACAAAGGCCCAGACCTGGCCTTCGCTGGTCTCCCTGGCCGCCCGCTTGTGGGCCACCGCCAGACCTTTCTGCCGCAGGTAGGCCACCGCCTCTTCCATGTCGCCCCCCGTTTCCTGGAGGGCCTTTTTGCAATCCATCATCCCGGCGTTGGTGCGATCCCGCAGGGTTTTAATCATTTCTACGGTAATTTCCACTGATATCCTCCTTGCAAAAAGAAAAGGGGGAAAGGTGAACCGGGGAAAAGGGGGGCAAAACAGAGGGATTATTTCCCCTATTGGCCCTTTTCACCCATAAAACTACGGGGCTTCCGCCTCGGGAGCCTCTTCCGCCGGGGCGGGCTTGACTGCGGCCTCCGGCGCCGGGGCCTCCGGGGGGACTTCTTCTTTATCCGTCATCCCCAGCAGCCGCTCTTCCCGAAGTTTCTTGCCCTCCAGCACGGCGTCGGCGATGCGGCTGGTAAGGAGGCGGATGGCCCGGATGGCGTCGTCGTTGCCCGGGATGGGGTAGTCGATTTCGGTGGGGTCGCAGTTGCTGTCCACGATGGCCACCAGAGGGATTTTTATCTTCCGGGCTTCCGCCACCGCGATGGATTCTTTCCGGGGGTCCACCACGTACACCAGGTCCGGCAGCCGGCCCATATCTTTGATGCCGCCCAGGGAGCGCTCCAGCTTGGCGGCCTTTTTCTCCATGAACAGCACTTCTTTCTTGGGGAAGCGCTTGAGGGAGCCGTCTTCCTTCATGGCTTCAAAGGCCCGGAGACGGTCGATGGAGCGGCTGATGGTCTGGTAGTTGGTGAGCATGCCGCCCAGCCAGCGGTGGTTGACATAGAACATGCCGCAACGCTGAGCCTCTTCGGCAATGGCGTCCTGGGCCTGCTTCTTGGTGCCCACGAACAGGATGACGCCGCCGTCAGCCACCTTCTCCACCACCGCGTTGTGCGCGGTTTTGAAGTACTGGACGGTTTTTTGCAGGTCAATGATGTGGATGCCGTTGCGGGCCCCGAAGATGAAGGGCTCCATCTTGGGATTCCAGCGGCGGGTCTGGTGGCCGAAATGGACGCCGGCCTCCAGCAACTCTTTCATGGTGACGTAAGACATGATTTTCCTCCTGGTTTTTCCGCCGCTCCGCCGCCGACGGGGCCACCGGTTCAGCCGGCACCAGCCCGCCCAGGGGAGCGTGTGAAGTTTTGTAAATCAAATATATCTAACAGAAACCATGACAAATTTCAATACTTTTCACTGTGATTACGGAAGGAATCGGAGGGGGACCTGAGAAATGTAGGGTGGCACAGAATTAAACAAGATCCTTTTTGGCCAAAAACAGAAAACCGAAAACAGAAAACCTTATTACCCCCGCAAGGGCGGATAGGTGGGGGGGATGGTCGCGTCTTCGGGAGCTTCCATCTCGTTGAAGCCAAAATGCCGCAGCTCCGGATATTTCCACAGCACCAGGCCGGCGCCCATGGCGGCCAGGAGACTGCCCCCGGCGATGGTCGAGCCCGGCCCCAGGTAGGTGGCGGCGGACCCGTATAAGATGCTGCCCAGGGGGGCGAAGCCCATGACAATGAGCCCGAAGAGGCTCATGATGCGGCCCCGGAGGCCGTCGGGCACGTTAAGCTGCAGCAGGCTGTTCCCGGTGGAAAGCTGGCTCACCATGCCGAAACCGGTGAGGAAAATAAACATCAGGGCCAGGTAGTAGTTGC
>VGSW01000219.1 GCA_016874915.1 Deltaproteobacteria bacterium | reverse complement strand
CTCAAAATGACGGAGGTTACCCCCCGGGATCAGTTGATGAAAATTCTCAATGAGTACTTTACAGAAATGGTGCGGATTATTTTTGAGCATCAAGGTTCCATTGACAAATATATTGGTGATTCCATCGTGGCGATGTTTGGCAGCCTGATTCCCTTGAGGAATTCGGCCCGGAACGCCGTGTCCGGGGCTATTCAAATGATGCACCAGATGCCCGTCCTGGCTGAGCGTTGGCAAAAGCGCTATGACTTGCCCCAGACCGTGGAAATCGGCATCGGTATCAGCACCGGCGAGGTCTATCTGGGGAACGTGGGTTCACCGGAGCGCATGGAATTTACCATCATCGGCAATGCCGTCAATATTGCCTCCCGATTCTGCGGTTTGGCTGAGCCCGGCCAGATTCTCATCACCCGGGAAACTCTGGATTGCCTGGGGTCAGAGACCAGGGTCAAACAGTTAACCTCCAAAGAGGTGAAAGGAAAAAAGGACAAACAGGAAGTGTTTGAGATTATTTATTAATAAACCCAGAGGGGCGCGTTACCGCTAAGCCACGCGCCTGAGACACCGGGAATGAAGAAGAAACGAACTTGCAGACCGGCCAACCCGCTATTCCAGTAAGAACAGGCTGAGAATCGCAGATATGGAACGCGGCCGATAAAGCTCTACGCGTTCTAAAGAAACTCCATACCAGCCCCCGGCAACCAGGACTTTGCCGTTGGCCAGCAGCGTGGCGGTGTGCCCTTCCCGGGTAGCCAAGGGGGAGACAATCCCGCCATAGGTCTGGGTGGGCGGGTGATAATATGCCGCAGTGGTCGGGTAAGTCGAGCTGGCACTCCGGCCCCCCACCACCAGCACCCGGCCATCGTTCAGGAGAGTGGCGGTGTGTCCGGTTCTGGGGGTGCTGAGTGCACCAAAAGTGTATGACCAGATTTTGGTCCCCGGGGCGTAGAGTTCCAAAGTTTGCAGGTAGGTGCTGCTGTTTCGGCCTCCTACCACCAACACTTGGCCGGTGTTCAGGAGGGTGGCGGTATGTCCGGCGCGGGGGTTGTTAAGGGCGCCGACGGTATTCGACCAGCTCCCGGAAACCGGGTTGTACAGCTCCGAGCTGGCCAGGTAAGTAGAAGCCTCGGGCGTCCGGTTAAAGCCTCCTGTCACCAACACCTGGCCATCGTTCAAGAGGGTGGCCTTGTGCGAGTCCCGGGGCGTGACGAGGGGGCCGGTGCGGGACCACGTTCCCGCCAGGGCCGCCCCTGACGAAACCAGACCGATAGATAGAACCGCTACGACAAAGGGGACGACCAGGCCATATGTCCGGCACAAGCTACTGAAGAAATAGTTTCTGGTTCCCGACATTGATCCTCCTCCTGCTACGTGCGGGGGGTCCGGGTTTTAAATTTTCCTGAACAGGTTCTGAGGATTGATTTACCACTTTTTACAAAACGTAGTCCAAGATTCTGCGGTAGCCTTGGCCGCCGCGAGTGAAAATTTGTTTTAGACTTGCCGTCCGGGGAGGATATCCCGAAGAAGTTCCCTTTTTGGTGGCCCAATCGTGTTTTTGAACGCAAGATAGCACAAGTTTTTCTCGAACTCAATTTTTTTAGATTTTGAAGATGCCACGCTCTTGGTTCGCAGATTCTTACGGGGTGACGGTCTAAGAACCCCAGGTTAGCACCGCCCAGTAATATCAGGCTGTTGAAAAACTCTTTTCTTGCTAACCCCTAAATAACGCTGCGCATAATGCTAAAAAAGTGTTATATTCAACGATAACAATGTGTTATCTGTAGGCAGCCATTATGCGCGGTGCCGATGTGCAGCAGGAAGCCATGTTCAGCTACCTTTCCCCCGAAGCTCGAGTGCCCCAGGATCATCCCCTAAGGCCGATCCGGGACATGGTGAATCAAGCCCTGGCCGAACTGTCCGGAGAGTTTCAGGCCATGTATTCCCGGGAGGGACGCCCTTCCATCCCCCCGGAGAAGCTGCTCCGCGCCTTGTTGCTGCAAATCCTGTACACCATCCGCAGCGCCAGACTGCTGATGGAGCAGTTGGATTACAATCGCCTGTTTCGCTGGTTTGTGGGGCTCTCCATGGACGACAAGGTTTGGGACCATTCCGTTTTTTCCAAGAATCAGGAGCGCTTTCTCGACTCGGACCTGGCCGCGGCCTTTTTAGCCCGCATTTTGGAGCAGGTGAAGATCGCCAGGCTGCTGTCGGACGAGCATTTCACCGTGGACGGCACCCTGATTGAGGCCTGGGCCTCCCTGAAGAGTTTCCGCCCCAAGGACGCCCCGCCCCCCGAGGACGGCGGCGGTCGCAACCCGGAAGTGGACTTTCATGGGGAAAGGCGCCTGAACCAGACGCACGCCTCCACCACCGATCCCGAGGCCCGGCTGTTACGCAAGGGCAAAGAGGCCAAGCTCTGCTTCATGGGGCAGGTGCTGATGGAGAACCGCCACGGCCTGATTATCTCGCCCCGCCTCACCGCGGCTACCGGCACCGCCGAGCGGGAGGCGGCCGAGGCCATGGTGGAGGCCGTTCCCGGCCGGCACCGCATTACCGTGGGCGGCGACAAGGCCTATGATACCCGGGGATTCGTCCAGGCCATGCGGGGCCTGAAGGCCGTGCCCCATGTGGCCCAAAACTGCCAGGGCCGGAAGTCCGCCATTGACGGCCGCGCCACCCGGGAGGGCGGCAACGGCGAATCCGGGCGCGAGGGGCGGGGATTATTAGGCTTCGGGTTCCGGCAGGGCTTTTAAGGGGGTAGTAGGCACGATTTTAGCCGCGGCGATCTCCCGCAGGGCCATGACGATCTCTTTGTTGTCCCCTTTGACCAAAACCGGCGCCCCGCGGAAAATTTGGCGCACCCGCTTGGCCGCCAGATGGATCAGGCCGAAGCGAGTCGGTACTTGTTCCAGGCAGTCCTCAATCGTAACCCGGGCCATAGATGAACTCCCTTATTTCCTCAGTGCGTGAAGGTTGATAGGCAAAACGATTTTATGGATTGGTTTATTTTACCTTTTTTGGGGCTGCATGTCAAAAATCGAGGTAAAAACCGGCGCGCCCCCGGTTATGGGCCTCCGCCTCTGAGCTCGTAAGGTTAGTGTGACGCTTCATAATTAATATGGCATTAAAATTTAGGTTTTTTCTTCCCCCCTTTTCTAAAGGGGGGTAAGGGGGGATTAAATACGTGCTTAATAATCCCCCTAAATCCAATACTGTTCACTTAATATTAATTCTGTGGTATCCTGTGTCAAGCTATGACAGGAGGACCGCAGATGGCACGGACACTTGCAGAACTCCCCAAAGGCAGCCGGATCACGGATTACATCAGCCTGGGGGTTGTGGCCAAGACCTTCCCGGTAGCCACCGTGAAGTCGGTATTGGAGGCCACCGGACGGAGCAGTCGACGTCAACGGGAACTGCCGGCGCATGTAGTAGTTTACTACGTTATCGCCTTGGCGCTGTACATGCAGTCCTCCTACCGGGAGGTGCTGCGCGGTCTGTTGGAAGGGATTCAGTGGTTGTTGAATCCCACCGCCCGGATCAAGGTGACGGGCAAATCCGGGATTTCGCAAGCCCGGACGAGATTGGGAGTAGAGCCGGTCAAGCAATTGCATGACCAGATAGTCTGCCCCATCGCCACCGAAGCCACCAAAGGGGCCTGGCACCGGGGTTGGCGGGTGGTGAGTCTGGACGGCAGCACCCTGGATGTGGGCGATGAGGACGCCAACGACGCCGCCTTCGGACGGCCGGTGGCCCAACGGGGCAAAAGCGCCTTTCCCCAGATACGCTTCGTCTCGTTGGTGGAAAACGGCGCCCACGTGCTGTTCGGCACCCAGATGGCAGGCTATGGGACGAGCGAAATGACCTTGGCCAAGGGCGTTCTTCCCTGGCTGGGGCACGGTATGCTGTGCCTGGCGGACCGCTATTTCTTTGGCTTCGAGTTTTGGCGCCAAGCACGGACTACGGGGGCCGAACTTCTCTGGAGGGGCAGAAGAAACTTGCGCTTGGCCTGTGAGCAGCGCCTGGCCGATGGTTCGTACCTGAGTCGTATCTACCCTTCCGAAGGGGACCGTTACCACAAAACCAACGGCGCGGTGCTGAGAGTCATCGATTATCGCCTGGAAGGGGTGGCCGGAGCTGAACCCATGTATCGATTGGTCACCACCATACTCGATCCCGAAAAGGCTCCGGCCCTTGAGCTGGCTGCCCTGTACCACGAACGCCGGGAGATTGAGACGGCCTTGGATGAATTGAAAACCCACTTGCGGGGAGCTCGCATAGTCCTGCGCAGCAAAAGGCCGGACCTGGTGCGCCAGGAGTTCTACGGCCTCCTGATGGCTCACTTCGCCATCCGGGGTCTGATGCATGAAGCGGCCCTCAAGGCGGATGAAGACCCGGACCGGCTCTCTTTCATTCACGCCGTGCGAGTTATTCGCCGCAAACTTCATTGCTTTCCCGCTATTCCCCCCAGGGGAGAGGGCAGCGTTCCATGAGGCTGTATTGGAGGAGATTCTGGAAGAGCGAGTGGTGTCCAGCCGCAATCGGCGTAACCCACGCGGCGTCAAGCGCAAGATGAGCAATTTCCCTCTGCGCCGTCGCGGCTCTGATCGAATGCCCAAAATCGACCTCCAAACAGCTATAAATATATTAACTGAACAGTATTGCCCCTAAATCCCCCTTTAGGAAAGGGGGACTT
>VGSW01000218.1 GCA_016874915.1 Deltaproteobacteria bacterium | reverse complement strand
CCTTGGTCCAGCGGTCCTGGTGGGCATAATGGGCCTTGCGGGCCGTGAGGTAGGCCAGCCCGAGGCGGTCCGCGGCCGCCCCGGCGGCCGGGGGATGAAGCCCGGCCACCTCCCGGCTGCCTTCCGGGCCACCCGGGGTCACCGCCGCCCAAGGCCCGGGCGGCAGCAAGACCCGCAGCCCCATCTCCACGCAGCCCTGCAATTCCTGGAGGAGGAGCTCATAGTGGGCGCCGTTTTCGTCCAGGAGTTGGATGACCTGGGATTCCTTTTCCACCACGCAGCCGTAACGCATGGGAATCACCGTGCGCTGTTGCTGAAAGGAAACCACCACGTTCTCGTAGGTCCGGAGGCGCAGGAGATTGGGGGGCAGGTCCGCGAGGTCAATCATGGATACCGCCGCGCTCAAGCGCCGGTGCGCCACCTGGTACACCGGACGCCCTCCCACGCCCAGCAGGGGCTCCGCTGATCCCGGCCCCGGATGGCGGCAGATGCAATAACACAAGCAGCTCACGGTTCGAGCTCCAGATCCAGTGCCGGGGTGAAGCTATAAGGCGGCCAGGGGCCGGTGCATTCCAACACCAGCCCGAGTTCTCCATTGCGGCGATTGGCCTCCTGGATGAGGGCCCGGAAATCTGGCGCCACTTTTTGGGGGACCAGAAAGGCCCAATTAAAGACCATTTCTTTATCACTGCCGGTGGCTTCCCGGGAGAGCAGCCGCCGTTCCCGGACCTCCGCGGCATAATCCCGGAGGCTGGCCCATAATTTCCGGCAAACTTCCTGGAGCCATTGCTTGAGTTCCTGGTCACACGAAGCTCGGAGGCGCTGTTCCTGAAAATAGCGCTTTCCCGGCGATAAAGCCCCGAGGCGTTCCTCTTCCCGGGCCAGCTTGAGGGAGAATAGTTTCTCCTTGGCCCCGGCCCGGTCCAGCATTCCTTTGACGGCCCATTCCTCCCGCCCCGTAATGCGCTCCAGGAACCCGGCGATGGCGTCATGATGGTGTTGCAAGACTTTTTCCAGGCTTGCCGCTGACGAAAAGATGGTGCCGAATCGGGCCGGAAGCACCGGAGAATGCCGCATCACCCTGGCCACCACCTCTTGATGCCGAATGACCCGGGGGCCGATCCAGGTCAGCTCCCGCAGACGTTCTGCCGCGTCCGGCCCGCAGAAGTCCTCCACCGACACCGGGCACCAGACCGCGGCGAGATCCCGGAATCCGGCCACCTGAAGTGGGCTTCGGCCATCCAGGCCCTTGCCCGCCAGGGGCAAGGCCGGCAGCCGACTTAAGCGGGTCAGGCAGAAAAGATAAAGTCCTTGTTCCATGGGGCTCTTTTTGAGTGTTCAGTGATCAGTGATCAGTGATCAGGTATCGTTTCAAAGTTAAAGGTTTAATCTCACGAGTTTGGAGGGTGCACAGGACGGAAGCCTGCGGCAATAACCCTTATCCACTGACCACTGATTACTGATTACTGACTACTGGTTATCCCCCAACATCTCCTGCAGGGCCTCTTCCAGGTACGAAGGCAAGATGAGCACCTGGGCCTCTCCCGCGCCTTCCTGAGCGATTTCCGCCTCCACTGCCCGGCGCACCGCCGCCAGGGCAGCTTTATTGCACACCGCAGCAATCTCCGCGCCGCTTAAACCTTCGCTGCGGGCGGCCAGGCTTTCTATGCTGATTCCTTCGCCCAGCGGTTTCCCACGCAGATGAACCGCGAAGATTTCCCGGCGGTCCTCCTCATCCCCCAGGGGAATCTCCACGATTTCGTCAAAGCGCCCCGGGCGCAGGACCGCGGGGTCCATCAGGTCCAGGCGGTTGGTGGCCCCTAGCACCAGCACCCCCTTCAATTCTTCGATGCCGTCCAACTCCGCCAGAAACTGGCTCAGGACCCGCTCGGACACATGGGAGTCGGACCCCCCGGCCCCCCGGGCCGGAAGCAGGGCCTCGGTCTCATCCAGAAAGATGATGCACGGCGCCGCCTGCCGGGCGGTCTTGAACATTTCCCGCACCCCCCGCTCGGATTCGCCCACATACTTGGACATCAGGGCCGGCCCCTTCACCGAGATGAAATTCACCCCGCTTTCAGTGGCAATGGCCTTGGCCAACAGGGTCTTGCCGCACCCCGGCGGCCCGGACAGAAGGATGCCCTTGGGGGGCTTGATGCCCGCTTTTTTGTAAATGTGGGCGTATTTCAAGGGCCACTCCACTGCTTCCTTGAGGCGCTCCTTCATCGCTCTGAGGCCTCCCACGTCGTCCCAGCGCACATCCGGAACCTCCACAAACACCTCCCGGATGGCGGACGGCTCCACCTCGCGCAGCGCGGCCAGAAAGTCGTCCATGTGCACTTCCAGTTGCGCCAGTTGCTCGTAAGGGATGGCGGCCAGGCCGTAATCAATGTCGGGCATGAGGCGGCGCAGGCAGATCATGGCTGATTCCCGGCACAAGGCCTCCAGGTCGGCCCCCACAAAGCCGTGGGTGATCTCCGCCAGGTGGCCCATATCCACATCCTGGGCCAGGGGCATGCCCCGGCTGTGGATCTCCAGGATATCCAGCCGCCCGTGGCGATCGGGGATGGGAATGGCGATCTCCCGGTCGAACCGCCCCGGCCTTCTCAGCGCCGGATCCAGGGCATTGGGGATGTTGGTGGCCGCAATGACGATGACGTTCTGGCGCTTGGTGAGGCCGTCCATCAGGGCCAGGAGTTGGGCCACCACCCGTTTCTCCACGTCCCCCACCACCTGCTCCCGCCGGGGGGCGATGGAATCTATCTCGTCTATGAAGATGATGCTGGGGCCTTTTCGGCCGGCTTCCTCAAAGATCTTGCGCAGGTGGGCCTCGGACTCGCCGTAGAACTTGTGCACCACCTCCGGGCCGCTCACCGAGAAAAAGTTGGCCTCGGTCTCGTGGGCGATGGTGCGGGCAATGAGGGTCTTGCCGCACCCGGGGGGGCCGTGGAGCAAGACGCCCTTGGGCGCGTCGATGCCCAACCGCTCGAACAGTTCGGGGTAGCGCAGCGGCAACTCGATCATCTCCCGGATGCGCTGCAACTGCGGTTTGAGGCCGCCCACGTCTTCATAGGAGACCGCGGCCCGTCGGGTTTCCGGGACCCCGGCCTTGCCGATCACCAAGATGGTGGTGGGATTAATCAGCACCGGCCCCTTGGGGGTCAGGGCTCCCACCTTGAAATCCGCGGTGCGGCTGCCGAACAGGGTGGCCCGGATGCGGTCCCCCTCCCGCACCGGCAGGCCGTCCAGGAGGCTGCCGATGTATTGCAGGTCCCGATCTCCGGGGGTAATGGTGATGGGGGTCAGGACCACCCGTTCCCCGGGGCGGCAGGCGATCTTGCGCACCTGCACGAAATCATCGATTCCGGCGCCGGCGTTTTCCCGGCTGATGCCGTCCAACTGCACCCGGGACCGGCCCCGCAGTTCCTTGTAGGCGGGCATGGCCTTGCACACCGTTTTCCGCTTGCCCGCGACCTCGATAATGTCGCCGATGGCCACCTGGAGTTTCTCCAAATCCTCCGGTCCCATGCGGGCATAAGACCGCCCCACGTCTTTACCCAGGGCTTCCGTTACTTTCAACTTTAGGGTCACCCCTTCAGATTTATCCATGTAATTTCCCCGGCTACGACTACAGGGTGCATCTGATCTTCAGGATGCCGTTGTTGCAAGACATCTTCATCTTCTCCAGGGGATAGTTCCGGGGCAGCAGGATTTCTTTGCGGTATTTCTTGTCCTTCTTTTCGGCATAAATGGTGAGCAGGTCATCCTTGACTTCCAGGTGCACGTCTCCGGTGCTGATACCGGGCATCTCCGCCACCACCAGGGTATGATCTTTTTCTTCAAACACGTCCACCACGGGTTCCCTGATTTCCTGGACCACGGTTTCCCCGGACTTCTCGTCCCTACGGACGTTGCCGAAGGGTTCCACCTTGACTTCATGGTCCCCCTTTTCCCCCAGGCCCATTTTGACGGAAAAGCCATAGACGCCCTTGACGTCCCGGTGCTGAAATTCCCCGCTTTTTTTAAGCTGTTCCCCTTTTTCCGCCAGCTCGCCCAGCTTCTCAATGAGGTCCGCCAGTCCCTTGAAGAGTCCCCCGAAGCCTATTTCGCCGCCACTTTCCTTCTTTTTAGTCATAACTGCCTCCAGATCGGTTAATACCGAATTGCTTCAGCTTGGTGTGCATCGTCTTGTAATCAATTTGTAGCAGTCGCGCCGCCTTAGCCTTATTTCCTTGAGTATGTTTCAGCGCCTGAGTCAGAACTTCCCGTTCCACCGTGACCACGCTGTGGTGCACAATCTCTTTGAGGGACAGCTCCTGCCAGGGGGCCCCCTGAACCCTGGGAGTGAAGGCTAATCCCGGCACCGGGGACCGCTTGATGTCCAGGTGCTTCTCGGTAACGGTATCTTCCGCCAGGAGCACCGCCCGCCGGATCACCGAGCGCAGTTGGCGCACGTTCCCCGGCCAGTTATAAGCCAACAGGGCTTCGATGCAAGGTTCGGAAAAATTCTTGACGCCTTTATTCAATTCCTTGTTGGTCGTATCCAAAAACCGCTTCGCCAGATAAGGGATATCTTCCTTGCGTTCCCGGAGCGGCGGAATAACGATGGTGAACTCGTTCAAGCGGAAGTACAGGTCGCGGCGCATCATCCCCGAGTCCACCAAGTTTTGGGGGTCTTGATTGATGGCCACCAGGATGCGGACATCGACCTTTACAGGTTTGGCGCTCCCCAACCGGTAGATCACCTTTTCTTGCAGGACCCGCAGCAGTTTTGATTGGGAGCCCAGGGGTAAGTTGGCAATCTCATCCAGAAACAGGGTCCCGCCATGGGCCAGCTCAAATTTTCCCC
>VGSW01000217.1 GCA_016874915.1 Deltaproteobacteria bacterium | reverse complement strand
ATTAGTACTACTACGTTAGATAATATCTCCCATATCGCCCATGATAGGCCAACCATTGGATATTACTGACAATCAGTTTTGTCACCCTGAGCCGTAGGCGAAGGGTCTAGATTCTTCGCTTCGCTCAGAATGACAATAAATACAAAGAGTTGTACTGAAGCAGCCGGTAATTAACGTTGTAGTGTTAGTTCTTAGTTCTAGGTAATGCACATGACCAAAGGGTAATAATGGCGGAAAAAACGAGCGAAAAGAGAAAGCGCCAGGCTAAAAATAATTTTCGATTATTGCCTATGCTCCGAAAAAGCACCAAGGCGTAGATTTTTCGTTGCTCAAAGGTGAACAAACTCTCCCTCCCCCTGGATGGGGGAGGGCTGGGGTGGGGGTGGCGAAATTTTCAGTGCGGTGGATGCATATTTGTACCACCCTTTCCCAACCCCCTCCCCTCAAAGGGAGGGGGCTTTTCCCGTGGTCCACGGCCTAACCTCGTTTTATAGGGATATGGATTTAGGGCTGATGTCAAAAGACCGGAGCTAAAGCAACAATCGAAAAACAATTTTTTCCCTTTTGGCCTTTTCGCCTCTTAACCCTTTAACCTTTTGACCCTTTAACCCTTTAACCTATGGAACACGAAACAATCAAAATCATAGAATTTGAAGTGGCCTCCGGCCCCGATGTTCCCGGCGGCCTGCCCCGCCAGGTGGTGCCCCTGTTATCTCCCCTGTGGCGGGGGCCGGCCCTGCGCCTGGAATATCCCGACGGCGCGGTGCACACGGTGGTGGGCTGGCGCCAAGGCCGGGACGGCGCCGGCTTTCCTGGCGAGTTACAGATATTCTGGACCCGGCATGATCTCAGCGCGCCGCCGGTTTGCTTGGCCATCGGGGGCGACGCCGGGCTTCGGGATCTGGGTCCCCCTGGGGGCGAAGAAATGCCTAAGGGCTACCCTTTTCTAGCCCTGGCCGAAAGCATGATCCCGGAAGAGGTGCTGGCGGTCATTGGCCCCCGGCCGGAATCGGCTGAGAGCCGGGCGCCTTTGCTGCTGGCTTAAATGCGGTTTTCGGTGTTAACCGCCGGGTTGCCATGATTTTGGGTTAAATATAAGAGATAAATGGCGATCTATGAATAAGACGGGAGTAACAATAACTCTCTAAATCTTCTTACCGAAAACCGAAAACTGAAAACCGAAAACCATGTCAGGTGGAGGAATAATGCGCAGATATGTTTCCGTAGGTGCTTTAATTCTAATGCTGGCCCTTACGAATCCCGCCCCCCAGCCGGCGGCGGCCGCGTCGGCGGTGGGATTCCAGCAAGATTTCATCCGGGTGGCGGAAATGGTCATGCCCTCGGTGGTGAGCCTCAAAGCGGTGCGGGTGGTAACGGTGCGGCCCCGAGGCGTTCCCGAAGACTTCTTCCGAGGCACCCCCTTTGAAGGATCCTTCCGAGATTACGGCCAACCCGTGCGGCGGCGCACCGTAGGCCAGGGCTCAGGATTCATCATCGACCCCCGGGGTTACATCCTCACCAACAATCACGTGGTGGCCGGCTCCCAGGATCTCATTGTCAGGTTCAATGACGGCCGGGAAACAAGGGGCCAGGTAGTGGGCAGCGACCCCCGCTTCGACGTGGCTCTGGTGCGCATTAAGACCAGCGGCCTGCGGCCGGCCATGCTGGGGGATTCCAACAAAATCAAGGTAGGCCAGTGGGCCATCGCCATCGGCAGCCCCTTCGGCCTGGAGCACACCATGACCGTGGGCGTAGTCAGCGCTACTGGCCGCAAGGGCCTTGGCCGCGGGACATACGGCGACTTCATTCAGACGGACGCCTCCATCAACCCCGGCAATAGCGGCGGTCCCCTGCTGGACATCAACGGTCAGGTCATTGGCATCAACTCCATGATTGCCGCAGAGGGCCAGGGGCTGGGCTTTGCCATTCCCATCAACCGGGCCAAGCAGATCATTTCTCCCTGGCTTCGGTAAAAATGGCGGCTTCCGACCCGGAAAAAGTTCTGAAAGATCATTTTGCCAGGGTCAAGGCCGTCATTCAGACCGAAGAAATGTGGGAGCGGGTGCCCCTCGAGGCACAGGAGTTTTCTCCCCAGAACCTGGAAAGCCTGGTGAAGTTTGCCTATTTCGGGGGCTTCATTGACCTGGCCGCGGTGCGCCAGCTACTGCTGTTGGACAAAAAAGAAGTCCGCCAGCGTCTGGTTCAATGGTACGAAGAGATTCGGCAGAAAGGCTGCTGGCTGTGTTGAGCTTGACGGCCGGGGGCGGCAAAGCTGCGCCTTGTCCCATGACCATTTAGTCGGAGCAGCATGGCCGCGCCAAGACAAGGCGCAATATCTGCATATTGTAAATAATATTTTAATTCTCCAATTCTTCTGATATAATTTCAGCTGATATTTTTTAAAGTTATCTTCCAAAAAGCCGATTCTTGGGAAAGAACCTGTTCAATAATCCCCCCGCACCCGAATTCGAGGAACCCCATGGAACCTGTGATGATCGCAAACCTTATGGGTGAAGACCAGGATTCCCTCGCCGAGGTCCAGGTCCAAACTTTATCGGAGGACGACAAACCGGTCGCTGGCCGGTGCCAGGCCAAAGGCAAAAGGATTGTGGTTACCGGAAAGCCTGCAACAACTCCTCCACGGGCCAGGTGTTAATAATATCCCCGCGCTCGGCCCAGCCCCGGCGGGCCTGGCCTACGCCAAACTTCATCAGGTGAAGCTGGCTCACTTGGTGGGTGTCGGTGTTGATCACCATCTTCATCCCCAGCTTTTTGGCCCGGAGGATATTGACGTCGTTTAGATCCAGCCTTTCCGGATAGGAATTGATTTCCAGGACTTTGCGATAGTCCCGGGCAGCCTCCAAAACTCGCCCCAAATCCACTTCATATTCATCCCGGCGCTTCAGGATGCGCCCGGTGGGGTGGGAGATGATGTCCACGTGGGGATTTTTCAGGGCCATGATGATACGCTCCGTCATCTCTTCCCGGCTCATTTTGAATTGGGAGTGGACCCCCGCGATGACGTAATCCAGTTGGGCCAGGGCCTCATCATCAATATCGATGGTGCCGTCGGTCATGATGTTGGCCTCGCACCCCTTCAGGACCCTAAACTTTTTCCCTTCCTGGCGGAAGCGGTCATTGATTTCATCAATCTCTTTATTCCGCTTTTCCAGCGTCTCTTCGTCCAGCCCCCGTTCAATGCGCAGGAACTTGGTGTGGTCGGAAATGCCCAGGTATTCGTAGCCCAGGGCCATGGCCGCCGCGGCCAATTCCTGGATAGAGTTGGCCCCGCCGTTCCAGTTGCAATGGACGTGTAAGTCTCCTTTGATGTCTTGGTGCTCGATGATCCGGGGGAGCCGGCCTTCCAGGGCGGCGTCGATCTCCCCCAGGTTCTCCCGCATCTCCGGGGGGATCCAAGCCATTCCCAGGGCGCGGTACACTTCTTCCTCGGTCTTCCCGGCCACCCTCCGGGGGCCCTGAAACAGGCCGTATTCGCTGAGCTTCAGGCCCCGGTCAATGGCGATTTTGCGCAGCGCAATGTTGTGGTCCTTGGAGCCGGTGAAATACTGCAGCGCCGCGCCGTAGCTCTCCGGGGGAATCACCCGGAGGTCCATGTCAAAGCCTTCCTTCATCCGCACCGAAGACTTGGTGGTCCCCTTGCCCCACACTTTGACCACTCCGGGCAGGCTCACGAAAAAATCCATGACCCGCCCCGGATCATGGGAGATCACCAGCAAATCCACGTCGCCGATGGTCTCTTTCATGCGCCTTACGGACCCCGCGGTGTTGATCACTTCCACTTCCTTGAGTTGCTGGAGTTTTTCCATAACCGCCTGGGCCGCGGGGAGGATTTCCCCCAGGAGAAACCTGCCGTGGCTGCGCTTCAAGAATTCCAGGGCTTCCAGGATATTTTGTTCGGTCTTGTCGCCGAAGCCGAACAGCGGGGCGATTTTGTGGGCCCGGGCCGCGTCTTCCATTTCCTTAAGATTGCGGATGCCCAGTTTTTCATAAAGGACTTTGGCCTTCCGAGGGCCCACCCCTTCCACCTTGACGATTTCGTCCAGTTCCACCGGCATTTTCCGCTTGAATTCTTCGTAGTACTCCATTTTGCCGGTCTTTAAATACTCTTCGATTTTGAGGGCGATGCTTGCCCCCACCCCGGGGATTTCCTTTAAGCCCTTCAGTCCGCGTTTTTGATAAATTTCCCCGATGTCATCCTTTAAAGTGGCCAGGGTGAGGGCGGCCTTTTGATAGGCGTAAGGCTTGAAGGCCACCCCTTCCATTTCCAGGTATTCGGCGATTTCGTTGAAGATTTTGGAGAGTTCCTGATTTTTCATCTGAGATCAACCCGGCAAATTTTCCATAATATAGCGCGATCCAGGCTTCACTGCCACGGTTGCCGGATTTTAAAAACCAGGATATCGGTTTCTCACCCAAAGACGCAAAGGCGCAAAGAACCCAAAGAAAATTGACCTAGATAGGCCCTCACGGGCTTTTCCCGTCACATTACCGGGCGTACGGGTCCGTACCCGGCGGTTCGCACGCCGCCTTCGCCACACACCTACCGGATTTACAGCCCTGGCCCTTGATGGATATGGACTTCGTGGTCACTTGCCCCCTCGTCCCAACAGACCTGCCTCCTATCCGGTTTCTGTCCGTCAGGTCATGGCCCGGCCCCATGCTTCCTTCAGACCCCACCTCGCGATGGCGTTCTCGCACTTCGCTAACCCTTCACCTCCATCAGGTTGGGTAGAGGACTCACACTTCCAAGCTGCGGTGCATGCTCGGCACACTAAAAAAAGGGGCGACCCCGGGGGGCGCCCCTTTTGGGTGGGTCGTGCCCACCCTCCATTTCTTAAGGGATTGGGGGTGGGGGTTCGGGGGAAGGGTAAGGGCTTTTGCC
>VGSW01000216.1 GCA_016874915.1 Deltaproteobacteria bacterium | reverse complement strand
TATGTTCTCGTGTCAAAGAGCAAATTAGCGGACTGGGAACCGCGATCATCGATTTTTTGATCCCGGATGCCGATTACAACCCAGTCGAGTTGAAAATGGCTGCCTGAACTTTTTACTAGTTCATCAAGGTTCAAGGTTCAAAGTTTATACCGAGATTCCCAAGAACTTTTCATGACTTACTGGTGAGATAATGGCTCATGAACGAATGTCATGAAAATGAAGCCCCAGCCTTCATCTGGCTCCGGGATAGGCGTCACCGATGGCCGCGCCTCCAGGGCGCGCTTGGCCTTGTCCCGGAGGAACAGCCGCGCCCGTAGGTTACTTCGATATAGGTTACTTCGATAATCGAGATCAATTGTGCGGTGAGGGGGGCCGGTGCACCTGGCCCTGGGTTTAAGCCAGGTAATTCTTTCCCGGAACCGTTCAATATGCTAAGATGCCTTATCAGGCGCCGCGCCGCCATCCTTCCCATGACTGGTTTTTTCAAATGTTACGAATTAACTTGAGACCTCTGTGAAACAGCTTAAAAGGCGGGAAAACTTGGCCTTGATCCCCCCCTCCCCTCGGTGGGAGGGGGTTGGGGGGAGGGGGGCTAAATTGATTAAGATACTTAAATCAGTAAAGATTTTGCCACCCCCTCCCTAACCCTCCCCCCTCAAGGGGGAGGGGATTTTAAGGGATAGCCAGTCAATTAGGTATTTCGCAGAGGTCTCGAGTTGATAATCTAGATATCTTTTACTGAAAATTAAAAATTAAGAACTCATAACCGATCCCTCCAGGAGTCTCAGCATGAAAGTACGGGACATCATGACCAAGGAAGTGGCCACCCTGGACATTAACGATGAACTGAGCCTGGCCAACGACATCATGCGTTTGGGCCGCATTCGCCATCTGCCGGTGGTGGACGGTCCGCGGCTGGTGGGAATCATCTCGGAGAGGGATTTGTTCCGCAGCTCCCTGGCCCAGGCCCTGGGCTACGGCACCAAGGCCACCCGGGACATTATGAAGACGCTGCGCATCAAAGACGTGATGGTGTCGCCGGTGGTCACCGTGTCTCCCAACGCGGGGTTATGCGACGCGGTGCGCCTCATGCTGGAAAAGAAGATCGGCTGTCTGCCGGTGGTGGAGGGTGACCGCCTGGTGGGCCTCATCACCGAGACCGACATCCTGACCCAATACCTGAAGGAATGCACCGACACCACTTGAAGTGAATCCTCACCAAGACGCCAAGGCGCCAAGGCGAAAAGATCAAGGGACAAACCAAAAGGGGCGGACCGACGGTCCGCCCCTGCTGTTTGAAAAGAAACCCTTATGGCATCACCCATGTTGCCGAAGCAGGAGCTTCGGCCCCATTGTCGTTCCCAAGCGGGAGCTTGGGAACGAGAAGGAAACTCTTACTGGTTTTTGACCCGAAAACTGATAACCGAAAACCGAAAACCTAGATATAAGTGAGCCAGTGCTGGTAGCGGGGGTCCTGGCCTTTGACCACCTCAAAGAACGCGGCCTGGAGTTTCTTGGCGATGGGCCCGGGCTTGCCGGGGCCGATGCGGCGGCCGTCCACTTCCCGCACCGGCGTGACCTCCGCGGCGGTGCCGGTCATAAAGATCTCATCGGCCAGGTAGAGTTCGTCCCGGGAAAAGATCTCTTCCACCACCGGGATGCCAAAATCCCGGGCCAGGGTGATGAGGCAGTCCCGGGTGATGCCCGGCAGCACCGCGGTGAGAGGCGGGGTCTTGATGACGCCGTCCCGGGCCAGGAAGATATTTTCCCCGGAGGCCTCGGCCACATAGCCGTCGGTGTCCAGCAGGATGGCCTCGTCGTAGCCCAACGCGGTGGCCTCCCGCTTGGCCAGGATGGAGTTGATGTAGTTGCCCGTGGCCTTGGCCTTGGTCATCATGACGTTGACGTGGTGCCGGGCGAAGGAGGAGATCTTGGCCCGGATGCCCTTCTTTAGACCTTCATCACCCAGGTAAGCCCCCCAGATCCAACTGATAATGGCCACCCGGATGGGGTTGTTCTGGGGGTGGAGGCCCATGACCCCGTCCCCCACGAAGGCCAGGGGTCGCAGGTATGCCTCTTTCTGGCCGTTGACCTTAAGGATTTCGGCGCAGACGTGCTCAATCTCCGCCTGGGGGTAAGGGATGTCCATTTGCATCACGTGGGCGGAATCGTACAGGCGCCGGATATGCTCCCGCAGACGGAAGATGGCGGTGCGGCCGTCGGCACATTGGTAGGCCCGGATACCCTCAAAAACCCCCAAACCATAATGGAGACTATGGGTCATGATGTGCACCTGGGCTTCGTCCCAGGGGATGAATTTACCGTCCATCCAGATGAACTTCGCCTTTTCCACCATGGATTAAGCACCTCCATCAATTTCCGGAATTGTGGATTTGTAACGTATCAGGCTGCACATGTCAAACGGTATTTCCCCGGGCTAGTGTCCTAATTTGAGTTCGACAAATGAGGCTTTCACCACATGTTTACTTGCTTATATGTTTAGATAAAATATACTAAAGGGCGGCCTTTATGGAGAATGCCTGCAATTGAAGAAGGAAAATGCCAAATTAAAGGCGGATAATGAGGGCCTAAGGGCAAAGGTGGCTGCCATGCAAGCAGCAAATTCTGCCGAAAGGTTTCTGGAAATTCGCGAGATACCAAGAGAGCAGGCCAAAAAGGAGGTCCGCGCCTTTTTTGAGGCCCACCATGGGAAGGCCATTTATCCAAGCGATGTAATGGAGGCCCTCGCCCTCGATTACGATCTGGTTTATGAAATCTGTGAAGAATTGGAAAAAGAGGGAGCGGTTAAGGGACTATGACCAAAACTACGGATGAGACACATAAAAGAGTTTTTAGGGAGATCGGCGATGCCATCATGGGTGATCGTATTTATGCCAGATGTCAAAAGCCGGGGACTTGGACATTATTTAGAAAATCAGCCACACATCAGGGGAGTAAGTGCATTTTAACAAAAGATGCATACGCCAGAATTGAAAGAGCTTTTACAAATATTCAAAAATAACCCCCCTAAAAATTGATCTCCCAATGCGGCCTCCCGGCCGCTTTTTTATTCCCGCTCATTTTCAAACTGATACACTACCTTCCCCGGTTATCGTTTGCCTTATTAAAGAATTTTCCGGTATGATGAATTGATGAGCAGTGAGCTGTTAGCATTTACAGAAAACAGAAAACAGAAAACGATCTTCTAAGATGGGCAGAATATGACCGAACCATTAAAAACCGGAGTCATCGGAGTCGGCTACCTGGGCCGGTTTCACGCGGAAAAATACGCCGCCCTGCCCGAGGCGGAATTAATCGGGGTGGCCGACATCAATCCCCACCGGGCCCAGGAAGTGGCCCGGGCCTTGAACACTCAGGCCTTCACCGATTACCGGGAGTTGCTGCCCCTGGTGCAGGCGGTAAGCGTGGCCGCGCCTACCACTCTCCACCACTCGGTGGTGCGGGACTGTCTGGCCCAGGGGGTTCACGTGCTGGTGGAAAAGCCCCTGGCGGTGACCGTGGCCGAAGCCGACGACCTGGTGGGCCTGGCCCGAAGCCAGGGCCGCTTCCTCATGGTGGGCCACCTGGAGCGCTTCAACTCCGCCATGGAGGAACTGAAGCAGCGGACCACCCGGCCCGGGTTCATCGAGAGCCACCGCCTGGCTTTTTACAAGGAACGGGGCACCGACGTGGACGTGGTTCTGGACCTGATGATCCACGACCTGGACCACGTGCTGAACCTGGCAGCCTCGCCGGTGAAGGAAATTCGGGCGGCGGGGGTCTCGGTCCTCACCGACCGCGTTGACCTGGCCAACGTCCGCTTGGAGTTCGAAGACGGCTGCATCGCCAATCTCACCGCGTCCCGCATGTCCTTCAAAAGCATGCGCAAGTTTCGCCTCTTTCAGCGGGAAACCTACATGGCGGTGGACTTCGAGGCCCGGGAATTAACCCTGGCCTATCGCAAGGAAGGCGCCTTGGGACCGCTCCCGGGAGTGGCCCTGGAGACCAAGCGGTTCTCCCAGGAGGATATCCTGCTCAAGGAAATCGCCGCGTTTGTGGAAGCGGTGAGGGAGGGCAAGGAGCCGCCCATCAGCGGGGAAGCCGGGAGGGCCGCCCTGGCCCTGGCCCTGGAGATCAACGCGGCCATGGTCAAGGCCCGGGGGTAGGAAGAGAGTTTTAAGTTTTAAGTTTTTAGTTTTGGTCATAGGGGGCGGCGTGGTTAAATCCTGACCCGTCCTTCCGGCCTGAACGAGGGGGAAAGTTATGCCAATTTCCCTTTCAAAGTACGAAAAAACTAAAAACTGCCTTTTCAGGGTCCGTAAGCCTGGATGGCCGCCCAGGAGGCTTTGTCGCAAGCTCCCAGGACTTTTAAGGTACGGGGATCCGGATAAAAGATATCGCCGGGAAGAAGGTTGCCCTTCAGCCGGATCTTAGAGCCCTCATATGGCGCTAAATCGAAGTTCTCCACCTTGATGCGGTGCACCGTGGGTTTAACCCCTTTGTGCTTGGATTTGTGCACGGTGTACAGCGTCCCATTCATGACGCAGCCCGTCAGGGTCCGGGGCACGGGGCGGCTGGCCGGGGAAAGGGAAGGAGAAGTTAGAATAAAGGTGGTCAGAATAAGCATCAAAAATGCCAATTTTTTCATGGTAGCTCCTTTAACCGGTCATTCGTGGTATTTTTGCCCACAAAAAATTCAGGAAAATATAAAACAGCCACCCCGGCTCTTCTTAAGGACACGGCGCGCCGGGCCCTCCATTTAGCCGGTTCCTCCCGTGAAGCCCTTTAGGGTGGGGTGGGGCGCCGTGCCCGCCTAAGTTGGTTCATGCCGGGAGGCAGTGTTTGGCGGGCACGGAGGCCCGCCCCACCAATTAAATGCGCTCCGGAGTGGCCAGGCGCACAACGAAAGCCTGCGGCTACATTCTCAGTCCAGCGCTAGGATGCACATATCAATTGCATGTCCACCAGGATAAAATAAGCCAGAAATCGTATGGTATCAAATAAAAAACT
>VGSW01000215.1 GCA_016874915.1 Deltaproteobacteria bacterium | reverse complement strand
GGTTGGGAGGGGGGTATGGGGGGAGGGCAGGGAGGTCACCTCCCTGGCCCTCCCCCCATTATCTATTTCAAGGAGACACCCATGCGGCGCAAGATTGAGGATTTTCATGACGGGGCCAGGGACGGCTTGACGCCGCTGGCGCCGCTCAATGTCAACCAGGTGCAGGACTTTGACGAGTTGCTCGCCGCCATGGGCAAGACCGCCTTCGGCGGCCGCACCCTGGGGGAGGCCGCGGAGGTCCTCACGGCCATGATCGAGGACCCGGACTGCACCGTGGTGGGGACCTTTTCCGGGGCCATGAGCGTGGCCAAGATGGGGCTTCTTATCTGCGAGATGATGGACCGGGGCTGGCTCCAGGCGGTCATCACCACCGGCGCCCTGGTGGCCCACGGCCTCATCGAAAACCTGGGCCGGGCCCACTACAAATGCCCCCCGGACCGCAGCGACCGCACCCTCTACCGGCAGGGCTACAACCGCATCTACGACACCCTGGAGATGGAGGCCAACCTGGATTACGCGGAGGACATTCTGCGGGGCGTCATCGAAGGGCTGGACAAAAGCCAGGTCTGGTCCTCAGAGAGCCTCTGCCGGGAGATCGGCCGGTACCTGGCGGACCACCACGACCAGCCGGGCCTCTTGCGCAACGCCTATCTCAAAAATATTCCCGTCTATATCCCCGCCTTCACCGACTCGGAGCTGGGCCTGGACCTGGCCGGCTACAACGTGCGCCGCGCCCTGGCCCAGGGGAAGGATGTGAGCGCGGCCCTGATGGAGGTGGGCGTGGCCTTCAATCCCTTCCTTGATTTGGGGAGCTACGCGCAAAAGGTCCTGTCCGCCAGGCGCCTGGGGGTTTTCACCATCGGCGGCGGCGTGCCCCGCAACTGGGCCCAGCAGGCCGCGCCCTTCCTGGAACTGCTGCACGCCCGCCTGGGGCTGGAACTGCCCGAGGTGCGCTTCCACTACGGCGTGCGCATCTGCCCCGAACCCGCGCACTGGGGGGGCTTAAGCGGCTGCACCTACCAGGAAGGCGTCTCCTGGGGCAAATTCGTCTCCCCCGAAGACGGCGGCCGCTTCGCAGAAGTCCTGTGCGACGCCACCATCGCCTGGCCGCTGCTGGTCAAGGGGGTCATTGAGCGGCTGGAGAAGAAGGGAAGATAATCATGTGGGGGGAGGACCGGGAAATTAGGGACAGACATCAATTGCTGATAAATAATGTCTGTCCCCATTTTACCCATCAGCAATATTGAAGACTGAAATCCCCTCTCTGATTGTCATAATATTTGTCATATTTCTCCTTGCTTTTTAGAATATTTTATGAGAGAATGTCTCTGAATCCAAAGGAGGAATAACCATGGCCATTCCAAATATGGAAAAAGTTCAATTTACCATCAAGCCCTTTGAGTCTACTCTTGCAAACATACCTCGTCAGGCATTGCGTGATTACCTGAAAAGCCATCTAAATAAGGTCACCAATCATCCACGGGTAAAAAGCAATAGTATTTGGGGATATATGGTCTATTATGCCCGTAAAGCTTTTGGAGAAAATCCCAACTTCCAATTTATTGAGCATTATGGAACGGTCTCAATAGTTATTGATGGACTGAATCATCAGGTATTATTCAGATTAAAGAAAGCAGACAAACGAGGAGTAAGTAGAAATATTCAGACTAAATTGTCTGATGCTTTTTATGACCATAATCAAAGGTATATTTTCCCCGAAATAGACCCTGATCGCATTGAGGTAGTTTATATCATAGACAACCTTGGCATTAAGATTGAGGATGTTAAGGTAGTCGGGAGAAATGGTAAACAAGTCGTTTGGTCTTATAGCATTATGCAAAAGGCTAAAGTTATTAAATCTCCTGTTACTTCTTCTACTCAGGCTATTCCAGACGGTCGCGCTCGTGTGCGCGGTGTTGCGAATTTGCCAAAGGATAAAAAGAAGCAAGGAGAGTAATTATGGCATCACAATTTAATGCTAAATTATTGCTTTTAGCTCGCCAAGCTAGAGGATTAAATCAGTTGGAGTTATCTGAACGTACAGGAATAGATCAAGGATTACTATCAAAAATTGAAAATGGATTGCGAGAACCTAAAGCCGAGGTAATAAAGCGGTTATCTGATGAATTGGGGTTCCCCCAAACCTTTTTTCATCAATCAGACAGAATTTATGGTCTCCCGGTAAGTGTTCATGCATCACATAGAAAGAAATGTAGTGTAGGAATACGCCAGCTTGATTATATCCATGCAGAATTAAATATTAGATTGTGGAATCTGAAAAAATTGCTTCAATCAGTAGAGCTTACCCCTAAAATGCCGATCCCTCATTTTGATATTGATGAATATAAAGGAGATGTCGAACAAGTAGCAACTTTAGTAAGGAGGTTTTGGCTCTTACCCAGAGGCCCAATTGAGAATCTAACAGATTGCCTTGAACGTGCTGGATGCGTCATATTTTGGTGCGATTTTCCGAATATTGCTATTGATGGTATCACTATCGCAACAATTCCTGAGATGCCTGTTTGTATTTTTTTAAATAAAGACAGGCCAGCGGACAGAATGAGATTTACTTTAGCTCACGAGCTTGGACATATTGTAATGCATAGGATACCTCATCCTGAAATGGAAGAGCAGGCAAACCACTTCGCTGCGGCTTTTTTGATGCCTTATTTTGATATTAAAGAGCAATTTGGAATGATCGGCAATAGAATAACCTTGGAAAAATTGGCTTATTTAAAGCCTATTTGGCGTGTTGCGATGCAAGCACTTTTAATGAGGGCAAAAGACACAGGAATAATATCAAAAAATCAGAGTGATTATTTATGGAAACAGATCAGTATAGCAAAAATCAGGCTCCAAGAGCCGCCAGAATTAGACTTCCCGCATGAGGAACCAAAAACCTTAAAGACTGTTCTAAAACTGCACTTTGAGGAACTCGGGTACACAATATCAGAACTCGCAGAGGCTCTTTATCTGCATGAATCTGAGTTTCGTAAAAAATATGATATAGACAAAAGTCCGCCGCGAAGGAAACACCTTCGCGTTCTATATGACAATAGCCAATAAGTTGGAAAATTTGTAATAAACGGATGGTAGATAAGAGAGCTTGCGTATTTCACTCCATGGAAGCCCGAAATTAGGCGAAATTAGGGACAGACACCATTTACTGATAAATAGTGTCTGTCCCCATTTTAGTCCCATTTTCACACCCTACGCCACCTCTCTCTTCCTTCACCCGCACGGCCCGCAGCAACTGCAGGGTTTGCCCGCCTTCAGGGTCTCGTAGCCTTCCCGGAAGAGATAGACCGCCACCACCAGGCCCATGGCCGGGTCCGCCTGCCACAGGCCGAACCAGTAGTTGAGTCCCAGCCCCACCAGCAGCGCCAGGGAGAGGAAGGCGCAGGCCAGGGTCTGCTTGGAGTCGGCCAGCACGCTGACGCTGCCCAGGGCCTGGCCGGTGCGGTATTTGTAGAGGAAGAGCGCAGGCATGAGCACCACCGAAACCCCGGCGATGATGAGGCCGAAAAGGGTAGGGGAGGGGGGGTCGTGAAAATAGAGCTTGCTCGCGGATTCATAGAGGACGTAGGCGCCCAGCACAAAGAAGGTGATGCCGATAAGCCGCGCCGCCCGGTGTTCGGCCGCGGCCTCCTGCTCCGGGGTGCGGCCGGGCCGGGGGGTGAAGCGCCAGATGATGACCGCCCCGGAGAGAGACTCCACCAGGCTGTCCAAGCCGAAGCCGATGAGGGCGATGCTGCCGGCCAGGGCCCCGGCGAGGAGCGACAGCGCTGCCTCCAGCACGTTGTAGCCCACGGTGAGGTAGGCGAGCACCAGGGCGCGTTTCTGCAGGGAGGCGGCGGTCATGCGCCTAAGCCTTCTTCCCCGCCCCCATCCCGAAAATAAAGCCCTTGAGCCGGTTAAAATATTCCTGACCTCCCACCAGATAGGTGTCGTTGTGGTGCGCCTTGGGGATGATGTAGAGCTCCTTGGGCTCCGGGGCCGCGGCAAAGACCCGGCGGCCCATGTCCACGGGGATGATTTCGTCGTGCTCGCCGTGGATCACCATGACGGGCGCCTTGACGTAGCCCACCTTGCCCAGGTTGTCATACGGCACCCGGGGGCGCCAGTCGAACATGAAGGGCGCGAACAGCCGGGCCATCTCCTTGGAGTTGGTGAAGGGGGACTCCAGGATGAGGCAGCGGCAGGCCTCCTTGACGGCCAGGTCTGTGGCCAGGGCGGTGCCCAGCGACCGGCCGAAGAGGATGATGTCGCGGCCGGGAATCTTCCGGGTGACCGTTAGATAGCGCCAGGCCGCGGCCGCGTCCTTGAAGGTGCCCTCCCGGCTGATGCGGCCGGCGGAACGGCCGTATTCCCGGTAGTCGAAGATGAAGATCTGCACCCCCACCAGGTCCCAGAGGAATTTCATGTTTTCCAGGCGGTGGCTGATGTTCCCTGCGTTGCCGTGATACCACAGGAAGACGGGCGCCCCCTCCTTGGGCACCCACCAGCCGTGCAGCATGACCCCGTCTTCCGCGGCGAAAAAGACCTCTTCATAGGGGAGGCCCCAGTCCGCAGGCGTGCCCACCAGGACCGGGTCCGGGAAAAAGACGATGCCTTTTTCGGAAAATTCCAGGATCATGGTGTATTCCTTCGGTAGTATTATACCAGGTTGCGGTCGTGACGAAATCGCTGTGGCAGCAGGCTTCAGCCTGCGCCGCCTGGTGACTGAAGATGGTGTCTCTCAGCCAACCTGGTGCGTCTCACTCATCTTCGACAGTTTGCAAAAAATAGTTTTGGTTTATCAAATGGTTAAGGCGCACGACAAAAAGGTTGGCACTACATTGCCTGAGTTGCATCGTTATGACTCACGCAACCGGTTCCAACGGCGTCACCGTAGAGGGCGGCCGCACCCCGGCAGCCGCGAAGGCTTGGTGGGCCGCGCCCATAAGGTCGGTGCGCAGCCGATATCGCTGACCATCCAACTCCACGATGACCGACTGCACCTGCTGGAGGT
>VGSW01000214.1 GCA_016874915.1 Deltaproteobacteria bacterium | reverse complement strand
GAAGCCCAGCAGCTCCGGGAGCCGGCCCTCCCGGGCGGCCTGGGGCACCCCGTAGATGTCGCCATAAAAAATCAGGTTTTCCAGAACGGTGAGGTCGTCGTACAGCCCGAAGCGCTGGGGCATATAACCGATCTGCTCTTTGAGGCGCTCCGAGTCTTTCACGGTGTCGAAGCCCAGGACTTCCGCCCGGCCGCCGTCGGGGTCCATGATGCCCACCAGCAGCCGCATGGCGGTGGTCTTGCCGGCCCCGTCCGGCCCCACCAGAGCGAAGGCCTCGCCCGGGGCCACCTCCAAACTGAAGCCGTCCACCGCCACCAGTGACCCGAAACGCTTGGTCAGGCCCTGGGCCCGGATGGCCGGTTCACTGCTGGGGCGGCTGGCTGTCAAGGAAGACCACCGCCTCCGCCGGCATCCCCGGCTTGAGCTCG
The DNA here is from genome assembly GCA_016874915.1 of Deltaproteobacteria bacterium. Taxonomy (GTDB): domain Bacteria; phylum Desulfobacterota; class Desulfobaccia; order Desulfobaccales; family 0-14-0-80-60-11; genus VGSO01. Next base: position 4,670 of record VGSW01000214.1, on the reverse strand, counting down.
TGGTTGGGGTTGGCGCACCGGATCTTGGTGCGGTAAACCAGGGTCACCCGTTCCTTGAAGGTCTCCACTGACTTGGGGGTGAATTCCGCCTTGGAGGAAATGAAAGAGACCCAGGCGGGATATTTCTTGCCGGGATAGCTGTCCGTGGCGACTTCCGCCTTCATGCCGTAGCGCACCCGGGCCAGGTCCGTTTCCGGGATGTATCCTTCGAACCAGATGTCGTCCAGGAGGCCCAGGGTCAGGACCGTGGAGCCGATGGCCGCCACTTCCCCCACCTCCGCGGGTTTCACCAGGACCGCGCCGTCCGCCGGCGCGGTGATGGCGGCATAGCCCAGGCGGGTTTGAGCCAGTCCCAGGGTGGCCCTGGCCTGTTCAAGCTCGGCCTTGGCCGCTTCAATGTCTTCCGGGCGGAAGCCCTCTTTCCGAAGATCGTATTGCTCCCGGGCGCTCTTCAGATTGGCCCGGGCCATGAGCCAGTCGGCCTCCATCTGGTCCCGGGTCTGCTTGGACACGGTTTTGCGCTCGTAAAGATGCTGATAGCGGGAAAACATTATCTGTTTGTTATCCAGATCCGCCTTGGCCTTGGCCACTGCGGCTTTGGCCTCTTCGATCTCCTGCACCCGGTAACCCGCCCGATACTTGGTGAGGTTGGCCTGGGCCGCGGCCATGCTGGCCTGGGCCCGGGCTACTTCGTCTCTCAGGTCCTGGGCTTCCAACTCCGCCACCACCTGGCCGGCCTTGACCCAATCGCCCTCGTCGAAGTAAATTTTGAGGATCTTCCCGGAGACCTTGAAGGCCAGGTCCGTTTCCGTGGCTTCCATGTGGCCGGAAAGTCTCAGCCGGTCTTTGTCCTTGTGAATCCGGTCCTGGGTGTAAAGCCAGTAACCCAGGCTCCCCAGGCCGGCCAGCAGCACCAGGGCCAGGAGGATGCGTTTGCCTTTCATTTTGGCATGATCCTGATTATGCGACGGTTATTGATGAGCGCGGACACCCCTTGGGATCAACAATGACAGACCCATAAAAGGGGGGATTCCGAACAAAAATCATATCCGCCGCCCCCTTGAATCGTAAAGGCGCGATTATTCCCCGGGCGTTTCCGGTGAGGGATTGGGCGGCCCGGAGGTCTCGCCAGACGGAATCGGATTCCCCCGGATCAGCGATCTCCACAATTCGGGATTTGACACCTTCCAGACGCCTTTGGCGTCCTTGTGCATCTTCGGAAAGTAGATTATGCGTCCACTTGGAGATTTCACGCTGACTCTAGGTTTGTGGTTTCTGTTTTTCATCAATAATCCCCTTGTCTTTGGGCCTAAACAACCCCCAACCCCTTCTGCCGCCATTCTACCGGCAAATTCGAACCTTTGCAAACCAAACCGGAGGCTCGTTTGAAGTGGATTGCCGGAGAAACGGGCCCGTCCGGGTCCCGGGCCAGGGGGTCAATGCCGCCCCCCTGCGACACTGCCGGGGCGGTGGTGTTGCGCTTTCACTTTGTCTTGACAAAGACAATGACAATACTTATTGAAAATTTATGAACCATAACGCCTGGTTATTCATTTTGGCAGTGGCGCTGACCGCCTTCTCGGTGTTTGCCGGGGGCTTTTATTATCCCTCCTTGGCGCTGGCCGCGGAGAAATCCTCGTCCGACAAAGGGGCGGGATTCGCCTGCCCGCCCACCCAGCCCGACCAACTGGGGCCCATGTACGCGCCCGGCGCCCCGGTAAGGTCCAAGGTGGGGGAGGGCTACGTGCCGACCGGGGTGGTCAAGTCGGCCGCGGACTGCTCAGTCATTCCCAAGGCCCGGATTGAATTCTGGCTGGTAGGCCCCAACGCCCAGTATGACGACGCCCACCGGGCCACGATGTTTTCCGATAAAAACGGCGCCTACCGGCTTGAGAGCAATTTTCCGCCTTCCTACCTCTACCGCCCCTCTCACATCCATGTCAAAGTCACGGCGCCGGGGCACAAGACGCTGGTGACCCAGCATTACCCGGTCAAAGGCGCGAAGGAAGCCACCTTTGACCTGGTGCTGATTCCGGCCAAATAAATCTGGGTAATCTGTGGATTAAAACTACCTCCCGTAGTACCCGGTAATACTGGCCTGGGCCAGGACCTTCTCTTCGAGGGCCTTCTGGAAGGCGGTGAGGCTGGCATTCACCGGCAGGTCCAGTTGGGCTACGTTCAGGGCGTACAGGGTGACCACATAAGGATGATCGCCGGTGCCCCGGGGCGGCTGGGGCCCGCCGTAGCCCAGGTCGCCGAAGGAATTTTTCAACTCCATGGCGCCTGGGGGCATCTTTTTCAGGGAGGCTCCTTCGGCCAGGGACGCGGCTTCCGGGGGCAGGTTGATCACCAGCCAGTGGACCCAGTTCCGGGCCACGGGGTGGGGGTCCACCACGGACAAGGCGAAAGACTTGGTTCCCGGGGGGGCGCCGGACCAGCTCAAGGGTAGGGAGATATTCTTCCCCCCGGCGCCGGGCATCACGTATGGTTGGGGAATCTTTTCCCCGTCCTGGAAGCCGCTGGAAGTAAGCTTCATGGCTGGACCTCCTGAAATAAAAAGACTTCACCACGGAGACACAGAGGGCACAGAGAAACACAGACAAAGAAATGGTCTTTAATTTTGGCACTTTTAAGCGCCAAAATTATAATTCTCTCTGTGTCTCCGTGTCTCTGTGGTTAAAATAGTTTTTCAATCCAGCCGTTTCTTGATATATTCCGCCCATTCGCCCTGGGGGTCCAATTCCAGGTATCTTTCCCAGTGCCGCCGGGCGCCCGCCATATCCCCTTTGTCCTCCAGGGTGACCGCCAGGTTGAAGTGAGCCTCCACAAAGTCCTGGTCGGTTTCCAAGGCCCGTTGATAAAAGAGCGCGGCCTTGTCCAGGTCACCCCGGTCCGCCAGAAGATTGGCGAAATTGTAGTTGGCCTCCGCGTGGCCGGGATCCAGGCGCAAGGCCTGGAAGTAGTGGGCCGCGGCTTCCGCCTCTTTGCCTTCCAGGTAAATAATATTTCCCAGGTTCACCAGGGCGTCCACGTGCCGGGGCAACAGAGTCAGGAGGGTCTCATATTTCCTTTTGGCCTCGTCCCACCGTTCCGCCTGCTCATCTTCCAGGGCCTGGGAAAAGAGGGCCTCCGCGGCCTCCAGGGAATGGCGGCTCCGGGTCTTGGCTTCTTCTCCGGCAAAATCCAGGAGTAATTGGCCTTCCGGGGTGAAGCGCTTGCGGTGGCGGCCGCAGATGAGCCGGCCCTTGACCAGGTTGATGCGCACCTCGGCCAGGGGCTGATGGAGGTCCGGGAGGAAGCGCTTCAGCCGGGCCACGCACTTTTTGATCTTTCCCAGGGGCACCCCTTGGCTGCGCAGGTCCCGGACGGTGCGGATGGCCACCAGGCCCCGGAAGTCGAACAGCAGGGCGCCCTTGCGCTTTTCCTGGTGGAGCGTCAGCCCCTGCTTGCTCCAGGAGCGGATGCGTCTTTCGGAGATGCCCGTAAGGCGGGAGACTTCCCGGTGGTCAAAGAGCTTCTTCACTCGCTCATCCCTTCAAAGACCGGGGCGCGCCAATGCCCCCGGGCCGTCTCTTCATGTCGGCTTCGCCTCCGGTTGACAGTTGACGGTTAAAGATGAAACAAACAACTGTAAACTGTAAACTGTGAGCTAAAATGCCATTTCCGGCGACCAGAACTCGCAGACCTTGCCGGCCATTTCCGCGCAGGGCTTGATGGCCTTCTTCCCCGGCTCCCAGCCCGCGGGAGTGACTTCCTGGGTTTCCCGCACGTGCCGGCAGGCTTTGATCTGCCGGATCATCTCCTCCACGTTGCGCCCCACCGCGGGCGCCAGGATTTCCATGGCCTGGAGCACCCCGTCGGGGTCGATGAGGAAACGGCCCCGGATATCCACTCCCGCCTCCTCGTCATATACCAGGTACTGCTGGCCGATGACGCCCCCTGGATCTGACAGCATGGGATAGGGGAGACCCCCGGGAATGATCTTGGACAGCTCCCCTTCCTGCCAGACTTTATGGGAATAAGGGCTGTCCACGCTGATGGCCAGGACTTCCGCCCCCAGGGCTTGTAGTTCATTATATTTGGCGGCAACTGCCGTCAGTTCCGTGGGTCAGACAAAGGTGAAATCCCCGGGGTAAAAATAGAGCAACACCCATTGGCCCCGGTAATCGGCGAGCTTTACGGTCGTAACGTCCCCTTTTACATACGCCTTGGCCTCAAAATCCGGAGCCGGCTTCCCCACCCTGGCGGTCATAGTTTGTTCTCCTTTTATAGCATAGCTGAGCAGAGTTAGTCGCTTCGTTTGGCCGTTTGCGACTAACTCACATATAAGCACTTCCCCTGCCGCAAACAAGTAAATAATGGGCCATCGGTTAATTGCGGCGCCATCCCCTATAATACTACTGTGTCATATATTGCTTGCAAAAAGCTGCAAACTATGCGTATGCTGGGTGTATGAAAAATGCACCCTTACCCAATATCGAGGCCAGGTTTCATGCTTATAGCGTTTGCCAAAAGTTTTTTCCCATCAAAGACAAAAATAGTTTACAAAAAACTAGACTTTTTATGAAAAGTATGTTTTCCTTCATTTGTGCCCAGACGGATTGCGCCCAACCTGGAGAATTGTTCTCTGGCAGAACTGGAAGTTGCCGCTAATTCGGCTCCTTCCAGGC